>JBBQLQ010000012.1:0-38635 GCA_038328055.1 Burkholderiales bacterium | reverse complement strand
CAGTTCACCAATGAGCGGCCAGGCAAGAAGGGCCAACTGGTCATTGGTTCTGACTTGGCTGGCCGTGTTTCTTCAGAGGCGGTTGTGCGGGTGGATTTGTCAGGTGATGCTACGCGCTCCACGGTGGCTGTGATCAATGCGTCGCCTGCTTACAAGGCAGTGCATGGCAGTTTGTCAGCAGCTTCACTGTTACATGGTGTGGATTACGATTTGATCAAGGCAGTGGTGGCGACTGAGTCTGCATTCAACGCAAATGCTGTTTCACCCAAAGGTGCCGTGGGTTTGATGCAACTGATGCCCAAAACCGCGCAACGCTATGGCGTGCAATCTGACCGCGGTGCCAGCGTTTCCGCCAAGTTGACCGATCCGGAGTTGAATATTCAAACGGGCACGCGTTATCTGGCAGATTTGCTACGTTTATTTGGTGGGCAAACCGAGCTGGCTCTGGCCGCTTATAACGCTGGGGAGGGCGCGGTGGCACGGGCGGGTAACCGTATTCCCAATTACAAAGAGACGCAGGCCTATGTGCAAAGGGTCATGTCGGTGTACCGCTTGCTGCAGACCCGTACCGGCTGAGCTGCTCAATTCAGCAAATAGTCATCCATCGCATCAAGCGCCTGCGCGTCTATCGCCGCATCAAAAGCGGCGCGGGCGGCCAGGGCGGCCGAGGTGTAGGGAATCAGCGGCTTGTCCAGCGGGCGAAGCTTGTGGCGGCGCAGGGACCGCAGTTGTTGTGAGTGTTCCATGGTGCTCAACACGCGCTCGGGTTCCATCATCAGGCTGAAGGGGTTGATGGCTTGGGTGGTGATGTTCATGGCGGGGCTCCTGCTGTGTCAAACACGTTTTGCGAACTGCAATCCGTTGAAATGAACTGTATCCCCGTCCCAATAAAAACTAAAGTCGGCAAATGGCTAGGCCGCGTGTCAGAAGTTGCCTGACACGGCGTAGGCCAACTCAGAGCAGCCGCACCCTGACGCTTTTGCCTTTGATCTTGCTGGCGTTGAGCTTTTGCATGGCCTCTAGTGCAATGTCACGCTGCACCGCACAAAAGGTGGTGAACTCGGTGACGTTGATCTTGCCGATCTGCTCGCGGCTGTAGCCTGCGTCCGCCGTCAATGCGCCCAGCACATCGCCGGGGCGGATTTTTTCTTTGCGGCCACCCAAAATCTGTAGCGTCACCATCGGTGGCCGCAACGGCCCGGAGCCGGTGGCGATAAGTTCGTCAATCTTGTGCCAGGTTGATGGCATCTTCTGGTACTGCTCGATCTTGCCGACCGCGCCCATTTCATTCATGCTCGCCAGGCTTAGCGCCAGGCCGGTTTCGCCGGCGCGGCCAGTGCGGCCCACGCGGTGCACATGCACTTCGGGGTCGGGGGTGATGTCGACGTTGATCACGGCTTCAAGCTCTTTGATGTCGATGCCGCGCGAGGCCACGTCGGTGGCGACCAGTATGGAGGTGCTGCGGTTGGCAAACTGCGCCAACACATGGTCGCGTTCGCGCTGCTCCAGTTCGCCATACAGCGCCAGCGCGCTAAAGCCTTGTTGTTGCAGGTAAATCACCAGGTCTTTGCATTGCTGCTTGGTGTTGCAAAACGCCAGCGTGCTGATCGGCCTGAAGTGGTTCAGCAGCTGTGCTACTACATCAAAGCGGTTAGCGCGGGTGACTTCATAAAAGCGTTGCTCAATCAGGCTTTGGGTGGCGCTTACGGCAACCTTGATTTGCTCGGGCGCGCGCATGAATTGTTTGGCCAATTTTTCGATGCCCTCGGGGTAGGTGGCCGAAAACAACAGCGTTTGCCGCTCGGGTGGGCATTGTTTGGTAACGGTGGCAATGTCGTCAAAAAAGCCCATGTCGAGCATGCGGTCGGCCTCGTCCAGCACCAGCGTGTTGAGCGCGTCCAGCGCCAGGTAGCCGCGCGCCAGGTGATCCATCACGCGCCCTGGCGTGCCGACCACGATGTGCGCGCCGTTTTCAAGCGAAGCACGTTGTCCGCGCAGGGCCACGCCACCGCATAGCGTGACGACCTTGACGTTGTCCAGGGCGCGGGCCAGGCGGCGAATTTCCACCGTGACCTGGTCAGCCAGCTCGCGCGTGGGGCACAGCACCAGCGCCTGCACCGCAAAACGGCGCGGGTTCAGCCGCTCCAGCAGCGCCAGGCCGAAGGCAGCGGTTTTGCCGCTGCCGGTTTCGGCCTGGGCGATCAGGTCTTTGCCGGCCAGTGCTGCGGGCAGGCTCGTGGCCTGAATTGGGGTCATGGCCAGGTAACCAAGCTGCGCCAGGTTGTCCAGCGTGGCGGGGTTCAGGGGCAGGGTGTTGAAGAGATTTTTATCAGGATGTGTCATGCACGGATTATCGTTACACGAACTGGCATCCCTGCGAAAGTCGGCAGCCAATAGGAATAGCGCCTGATTGCAGAACCTGAACCCATTGGTTTCACTTTAGCTTGTATTTATCTCAATTCGAGATAAATTCTAGACATGAAGATTATCAGCAACAGCGCACTACGAGCCTTCGCTGCGCCGCACCCGCAAGCTGCAACGCCCCTGCAGGGCTGGCAACGGGGGATGGAAAAGAATCGATTCTGCAATTGGGCGGAATTGAAATCAGCTTTCAATACCGTCGACAAAGTCGGCGAATTGATGGTTTTCGACATTGCGGGCAACAAGTACCGATTGATTGCTTACATTCGGTTTGAGAGGCTGATCGTCTATATAAAAGCGGTGCTGACCCAACAGGACTATGGCAAAGGAGTATGGAAATTATGAACGCATCGATCCAGATCAAACAGCTGCTTGCGGCTTGGGAGGCCTTTCGTAGCGCCACCGATATCGCCCCGATCCGCGATGAGGCGCATTACCAGCAAATGGTGGCCATGCTTGAGGCGCTGATTGAAGATGCAAACGGGCAAGAAAATCATCCGGCGATGGGGCTGGTTGATATCGTCGGTGACCTGATCGAAGACTTTGAGACTGAACATCACCCATTGCCAGCGACCACCGGTGTGCAAGCGCTGAAGTTTCTGTTGGATCAGCATGGGTTGAAGCAAGGCGATCAGATTGAGATTGGCAGCCAGGGTGTTGTCTCTGAAATTCTGTCGGGCAAACGGGAACTCAACATCCGCCAGATACGCGCACTTGGTGAGCGCTTTGCGGTGTCGCCTGCCACGTTCGTCTGAAACCTATGTTCAGACTTCCTGATGCGCCCGGAATCCATTTGCCATGGTGAAAGCCTGGTTGTGAGAAAGCTTGGTTGTGAGAAAGCTTGGTTGTGAGAAAGCTTGGTTGTGACTTTGTGGGAGGGCTGGCAAGCCCGAATTCGCGGCTGCCGCCGCTCCTACAAGCCCGAATTCGCGGCTGCCGCCGCTCCTACAGGTGCCAGTCCTATTCGTGAAAAAAGCAAACTGTGCCTATACACATCAGGAAGTCTGAAATTACGCAGTCAAATCCAGAAGATAGATCAGCGTCAGCTTACGGCTGACGCTCAAGCGGCCCAGCCAGGCTATCATTGATTTGAGGATGGTCATGGGGCTTTTAAATCTTGCCAGCAGGTGGAACGACGGCGCAGCCCAGCGCAGTCAAGACCACGGCGCTAAGCCGGCACCGGCATCAAAAACTCTCGGCTGATGTGGGCCCCCAGATCATTGATCCGGTCCAGAAACTGCGTCAGGTAGGCGTGCAAGCCGGTAGCCAGAATTTCGTCGATGCGGCCAAATTGCAGCTCTGAGCGCAGCTTGCCGGCGCGACGGCTGGTTTCGCTGCCCGGGTCACCAGACACCATGCGCAAATTGCTCACCACTTCATTCAGGCTGGCATGCAGCGAGCGCGGCATGTCGGGGCGCAAAATCAGCAGTTCTGCCACTCGCTCGGGTTTGATGACATCGCGGTAAACCTTGCGGTACACCTCAAAGCCGCTGACGCTGCGCAAAATAGCACTCCAGTGGTAGAAGTCGTACTCTTGATCCTTGCCGGTGGCAGCGCCATAAAAGTCGCTTTCGACCGCATGAAACTTCACATCCACCAGCCGCGCGGTGTTGTCGGCGCGCTCCAAAAAGGTGCCCAGGCGCATGAAGTACAGCGCTTCGTCCATCAGCATGGTGCCCACCGTGACCCCGCGTGACAGGTGCGAGCGAAACTTGACCCACTCAAAAAACTGCGACGGATCTTGCTCAAACTCGCCGTCCTTGAGCATGCGCCTGACCTCCAGCCAGGTCTGGTTTTGCGTCTCCCAGACCTCGGTGGTGAGCGTGCCGCGAACGGCGCGGGCGTTTTCCCGGGCGGCACTCAGGCACGACACAATTGAAGACGGGTTGCTTTCGTCCTTGACCATGAAGTCCATCACCTTGGGCGCTTCGATGTCACCGTGCTTTTTCTTGTAAGCCGGTAGCAACTCACTGATGCTCAGCAAGCCTTGCCAGCCCATTTGCGCCACCGCGTCAGATTGGGGCAGCAACGAGGTCTGGTAATTCACATCGAGCAGGCGCGCCGTGTTTTCGGCCCGCTCGGTGTAGCGGTTCATCCAGAAAAGGTGATCAGCGGTTCTTGACAACATATAGGCTTTCTAGTTATTTCCGGATCAGGGTGTTTGCTTCTGAATTTGTTCGGATGTCCGCGCTGGGGTCACCGGCGATGCGTCGTCTTCCAGAATCCAGGTGTCTTTCGTACCGCCACCCTGTGACGAGTTGACGACCAGCGAGCCTTCTTTGAGGGCCACGCGGGTCAGGCCGCCGGGCACCATCTGCACACTCTTGCCGCTCAGCACATACGGGCGCAAGTCAATGTGGCGCGGGGCAATACCGCTTTCAACAAAGGTCGGGCAACTCGACAAGCTCAAGGTGGGCTGCGCGATGTAGCCGCTCGGATTGGCTTGCACGACTTTTTTAAATTCCTCGACCTCGGCCTTGGTGGAGGCGGGCCCCACCAGCATGCCGTAGCCGCCCGCACCGTGTACCTCTTTGACCACCAGGTCTTTCATGTTGGCCAGCACATAGGACAGGTCGTCTTTGTTGCGGCACATGTAGGTGGGCACGTTGCTCAGGATGGTTTTTTCGCCCAGGTAAAACTCGATCATCTTGGGCACATAGGGGTAGATCGACTTGTCATCGGCCACGCCAGTGCCCACACCATTGCAAATATTGATGTGGCCGGCGCGGTAGACATCCATCAGCCCGGCGCAGCCAATGGTCGAATTCGCCCGGAATGCTTTGGGGTCGAGAAAATCGTCATCCACCCGCCGGTAGATCACGTCGACGCGCTGCGGACCACGGGTGGTGCGCATGTAGCAAAAGTTATCCTTGACGAACAAGTCTTGCCCTTCGACCAGCTCCACGCCCATTTGCTGCGCCAAAAACGCGTGTTCAAAATAAGCGCTGTTGTACATGCCGGGGGTCAGCACCACCACAGTCGGCTCAGCCGTGGTGGCCGGGCTGCTTTGGCGCAGGGTTTCCAGTAACAAGTCGGGGTAATGAGCAATCGGGGCGACGCGGTGGGCGTTGAACAGGTTGGGAAACAGCCGCATCATCATCTTGCGGTCTTCAAGCATATAGCTGACACCGCTGGGCACTCGCAGGTTGTCTTCGAGCACGTAGTACACGCCATTGCCTTTGGCATCCGGCGCACGCACGATGTCGATGCCCGAAATCTGCGAATACACCTGGTTAGGCAGATCTACCCCCATCATCTCGGGGCGAAACTGGGCGTTTTGCTCGATCTGATCACGCGGAATCAGGCCGGCCTTCAAAATTTCCTGGTCGTGGTAAATGTCATGCAAAAAACGGTTCATGGCAGTGACGCGCTGCGTCAGGCCGAGCTCCATGCTGCGCCACTCGTGCGCCGGGATAATGCGCGGAATCAGGTCAAACGGAATAAGGCGCTCAGTACCCGCGCCCTCCTCGTCTTTGTCACCGTAGACGGCAAAGGTAATGCCCACGCGGCGAAAGATCACTTCAGCCTCCATACGGCGTTTGGCCATCATGTCGCCGGGTTGGCGCGCCAGCCATTCATCGTAGATTTTGTAGTGATCACGAATTTTGCCCCCATGGCTAAAGAATTCATAGGGCAACTCGGTATACATCTCGTCAAATTTCAGCATGAATCTTTTACTCCTTGAACTAGCAAAGCAATTTCGGGGCCAGAAACAATTTGTAACTGCACATTAACACTTGCCTACAGACAGTTACAGCACTTGCCCAACATACTCGGTGCGCTGGCGAACACAATAAATAGCCAATAGCCTTTAGTCTATTTGACCCGGAGAGAAAATGACGGTTGCACATCAGGATTCGTCCCATTTAAAGCGGTTTCAAGCAAGGCCGGTGTGGGTTTTTGCAACCAGCAGCACTTTAGGACGATCCCCCAGCAGCACACGCCTGAGCGAACCCGACAACAGCCCGGGCGCAACCGCCTTGCTGCACCTGTCTGCGAGCACCACCGAACCCGCACTGACCAGCCCCAGCGGACGGCCTTGCGCCAGGGATGCAGCCCGGTTTTTAAGCCAGGCAAGTTTTGGTGTGACATCTGTCGATCAGATCGAGGCCCTGCGCGGCGAAGGGTTTGAGCACTGGCTGTGGTCCCAGTTCAGTGCGTCAACCCTGCACCACACCAGCTGTCTGAGCGCACAACGCTTGCGCCGCAGCCCCGCCAAAGTCACCGTTGAGATGAGTTTTGAGGTGATCTGGCAGCATTGGCTCCAGGGCACCGACCAGCTGCGCAGCCGCGTGGCTTTTGCGCTGGCGCAGATCACCGTCGTGCCCAGTGTGGCACCGGCGCTGGGGCCCTACGCACTGTCATCGTGCATGGACTTGATCAACCGCAACGCCTTTGGCAACTACCGCACGCTGCTCCAAGACATGGCGCACCACCCCGCCATGGGCCACTACATCAGCAGCTTGGCGAGCACCAAGCAAGACCCGGCGGGCGCACTGCTGCAATTGTTCTGCATCGGCCCGGTGGCGCTCGACTTGCATGGCAGCATGCGCTTCGACCATGCTGGCGCACCCGTGACCGCAGTCAGCCAAGCTGAGCTCAAAGCTTGGTCGACAGCATTGTCTGACTGGTCGCAGGCCATGCAAAACCCGGCTGCCTCAGCCCG
Source organism: Burkholderiales bacterium (assembly GCA_038328055.1). Taxonomy (GTDB): domain Bacteria; phylum Pseudomonadota; class Gammaproteobacteria; order Burkholderiales; family Burkholderiaceae_C; genus Rhodoferax. Next base: position 31,548 of record JBBQLQ010000012.1, on the reverse strand, counting down.
GTTTCATGCCGCTGAGCTTGCGCTTGATGAGGTGCTTGAGCGCAGCTTCAACCACCCCAATGTTGGCCCCTGCCTGGCGCGCCAACTGATCAGCAAACTGGTCACCGGCAACCCCAGTGCGGCTTACATCGGGCGTATTGCCCGGGTTTTCAACGACAACGGCAGCGGCGTGCGTGGCGATCTGCAAGCCCTGGTGCGCGCTGTGTTGCTGGACAGGGATGCGCGCGCACCCAGCACCGATCAATCAGCCAAGGGCGGCATGCCGCGTGACCCGGCCATCCGATTTGCTACATTTTTAAGAGCACTTGGAGCCCATAGCATCGAGACCAGCAGCCCGATGGCAGATCACAGCAACCCGGCTGAGCTGCGCCATCACACCGCCTTGGCTGCGCCCTCGGTTTTCAATTTTTTCAGCACTCCACAGCGACCGGCTGATGCAGTGGCAGCAACTGACGTATTGCCCACAACAAACCCGCTTGACCATGAGGCCGCCGTGGTGGGGTCGCTGCGCTATTTCTCCAGCCTGATTAAAAATGAGGGTTACCGCTGGGGATCATGCCGCCTGAGCCTGAACCTGAAACCCTTGGTCAGTCTGGCCGCCATGCCGGCCATGCTGGTGGACCGGCTTGACGCGCTGTTGTTTGCCTGCCAGATGGCTGCCAACACCCGCCAGCGCCTGGTACAGATGCTGGGCACCATGCCGCAAAAATCCGAATGGAACCTCAAAAAACGGGTGCAAGCCGCGCTGATGGTGATTGCCTTGTCGCCCGATTTTGTCGTTCAAAAGTAAGTCCAACGGACTCTGCACCACTATGGCACCTGGTGCTGCCAATAGCGCGGCGCGCGCTGTCGCAAGCATTCGGTCACCTCGGGGGTCGCACTGCGCCAGGTAACTGCACCACAACGGGGCGATTCAAGCACCACAATGTTGCGCTCGCGGTAACGTGCACGCACCACTTCGGTGGGGTGCCCAAAGCGGTTGCGGTAACCCGCCTGCACCAAAGCAATGCGGGGCTGCACGGCATCCAGAAAAACACCGCTGCTTGATGTTTTGCTGCCATGGTGTGGCACCAGCAGCACATCGGCTTTCACATCGGCACCTTGCGTGACCAGACGCAACTCTTGCGCTTGCTCAATGTCGCCCACCAGCAAGGCCGTGCTGCGCCCGTTGGAGACCCGCAGCACACAACTCATGGCATTGGTTTTGAGCACCGTACCATAGTCATCGGCCGACGGGTGCAACACGGAAAAGTCGACACCGTCCCATTGCCAGCGTTGCCCAGCCACGCAACGGGTCGCGGGGCGAATCGACTGCAAGCTGTTGTCATCTTCAATCGAACTCAGCAAGTTGGCCTGCGGCTGCATGGCCAGCACGGTGCCCGCTCCGCCGGTGTGATCGCTGTCGCGGTGGCTCAGCATGACGGTGTCGAGCTTCACATCCAGCGCCCGCAGCAAGGGCACCAGCACCCGGTGGCCGGCATCGCTCTCCAGGCTGAAGCGCGGCCCGGCATCAAACAAGAGGGCGTGGTGGGCCGTGCGCAGCAGCACCCCATTGCCCTGTCCGATATCGGCTGCCAGCAACTCGAATTCACCCACCGCGGGTTTGGGTGCCTGCCACAACAACACCGGCAACAGCAGCGGCACGCCCAGCAAGCGCATTGACCACGGCAGGCGCATCGCCAGCAGCGCGCCGCCCAGCACACCGGCCGCGCCCGCCCACCACGCTGCCTGCGCCACCGACAGCACGGCCCACGGCCAACTGGCCAGCCAGCGCAACACCGCCCCCAATAAGGCAATCGCCCAGGTGGCGATGTCCCACAACCCGGGCACCAGTGCACCCAGCATGGCCAGCGGTGTCACCAGCAGCGTGACCCAGGGAATCGCCAGCGCGTTGGCCAGCAAGCCCACCAGCGACACTTGGCCAAACAGCAGCAAGCTCAAAGGCGTCAGCGCCAGGGTGATCACCCCCTGCTCTCGAAATAAAGCAGATAATCGGCCTCTAGCCCTCGTATCTATTGCGTCATTAGCTCCTGAATCAGTAGCAAATAGCACGCCTACTGCAACAAAACTCAACCAAAACCCCGCTTGCAGCAGCGCCCACGGATCGACCGCCACCACCATAGCGCAGGCCAGCAGCCAGACTTGCGGCCAAGGCCAGCGCAGGCCCATCAGCCGCAACAGGCCAACCGTAGCCAGCATCAGCACGGTACGCTGGGCCGGCACACCCCAGCCACTGAACAGCGCATAAGCCAAGGCCAGCAACACGCCACCGATCAGCGCCGCGCTGGGTGCCGGCAAGCGCAAACACAAGCTGCCGGAACGCCGCCAGGCCCAGCCTACCAACAGTGCGGCCAGCCAGGCGAACATGGTGATGTGCAGGCCAGAGATGCTCATCAGGTGGGCTACGCCCGTGGCTCTGAACACATCCCAGTCGGCGCGCTCGATGGCGGCCTGGTCGCCCACCACCAGCGCGGCAATCAGGCCCGCCGCATTGGGGTCTGCTACCTGCAAAAAAATGCGCTCGCGCAGCTGCTGGCGCGCCCACTGCACCGGGTGCCGCCAGGTGGCTTCGATCAGTTGCGGTACCGGGTCTTTGGGGCCGGCGCGCACATAGCCGGTGGCCTGCACGCCCTGCTCCCACTGCCATAGTTCATAGTCAAAACCATGTGGATTGAGGCTGCCATGCGGTGCCTTGAGCCGCACGGTGAACTGCCAGCGCTCGCCCGCCTGCACGGCTGCCGGCACGCGTTGCAACTCGCCCAAAAATTCTCCAGGACCGTCACCGCGGCCAAAAACCCCGGCATACCAGGCCAGCTCCAGCTTGGGTGGCAGGTGTACCGCGTGGCCATCAAGTTCGGCGGATTCAAGCGCAAGGCGAAAGCGCAACCCCGCTTGCGTGCGCTGGGGCATGCTGGTCACCACCCCGGTGACGGCAATGTCGCGGCCCTCCAGCTTGGTGTTCAGCGCGGCACTGGCATAGGCACTGGCACGCAGCCCCGTTACGCTAAACAGCAGCAGCCCAGTGGCCACAACGACAAGCATGATGCGCCAGAAATAAGCTATATTTTTTATAGCTACTAGCGCACATAGAATAAGGGCTAGAAGCACAAAACTTATATAAATCGTAGCAGACCACAAGGCTGGCTGCTGCAATTGCAAAGCGGTTCCCGCCAAGCCTGCCAGCAATGCTGGCACCAGCAATGGGTGCGTCAATTTTTGGGCTCGGACATCGTGCGCCCAGGCACCTGGGCAGACCAGTCAATCGGGTCTTGTCGCAGCACCATGTCAATGTCCAGTCCCAGCACCTCGGCCACCAGCAGCGGGAATGTCACCGTCAGCGCATTGCCAGTGAGCCCAACCTGACGCGTGCGGGCACGCCACACCGCCAGATGCAGCACGCCGGCCAAGGGCTCATAGACATCGTTCTCGAACGGCGCATGCTGGTATTCCAGCGCATCCACCATGCTCTGCGGAAAATGCCACTGGCTGGCCAGCGCGGCGGTGATCTGTGTGAAGCAAAAGCCAAGCACCTGGCGCTCCATGCGCGCCCGTTTGAGCTCAAATGGGCCAATCTGCGCATCTAGGCTGACCGCCTTGGACAAGGTGTTGCGCATGGCCAATTCACCCACCGCATGAATCAGGCCACAGGAAAAAGCCGCCTGCTGATTGAGCCGCAGCAAGCTGGCCAGCGATCGCGCCACTCGGGCACAGTCCAGGCTGTAAGCCCAGAATTGTTGCATCGACAAGCCCGGAGCCGACCGAAAAGAGGTGCCCGAAGCCGCCTGCGACACCATGGTCTTTAACTGCGACAAATGCAACACCGCCAAGGCTTCGCTGGCGCTGTGCAGTTGACCCGAGAGATTGAAAGCACTCGCATTGGCAGCCTGCAGCACAGCCATGGTCAGGGCCGGATCGGTACAGACCAGCTGATCAATGCGCCGCAAGTCTGCCACTGGCCGCGCCAACTCTGACAGCAACAGCGCCACCACCTTGGGCACGCTGGGCATGACAAAGTGGGATGACAGCAGGGCACCCGGCTGCATAAAAACTAGCGCCCGGCCCCGGTGAGTTTGGCAAAAGCAGATGACATGGCTGTCGATTGTGGCGCATGACTGCCCGCCCCGGCACCCTGGCCGCCAGAGCGCCCGCGTTGCTGCGGGTTGGCACCCTGAAAACGGTTGTCGCCAGCAGCACCCGAGCGCGCCGGTGCTGCACCGAGCTTCATGGTCAACGCAATGCGTTTACGCGCCACATCGACCTCCACCACCTGCACTTTGACGATGTCGCCGGTCTTGACCACCTCACGCGCGTCGGTGACAAACTTGTGGCTGAGCTGGCTGACATGCACCAAGCCGTCCTGGTGCACACCCAGGTCAATAAACGCACCAAAAGCTGCCACGTTGCTGACCGTGCCCTCCAAAATCATGCCCTCTTTGAGGTCGCGAATATCTTCCACGCCTTCAGAAAAACGCGCTACCTTGAAGTCCGGGCGCGGGTCACGGCCGGGTTTTTCCAGCTCACCCAAAATGTCTTTGACCGTGATCACGCCAAATTTTTCATTGGCAAACAACTCGGGGCGCAAGCTTTTGAGAAAGTCAGCGCGGCCCATCAACTCGGCCACTGGTTTGCCGGTTTTGAGCATAATCTGCTGTACCAGCGGGTAGGTTTCGGGGTGCACGCCGGTCATGTCCAACGGGTTGTCACCGGCGCGAATGCGCAAAAACCCGGCGCTTTGCTCAAAGGTTTTGGCACCCAGCCCGGTCACCTTGAGCAGTTGTGCCCGGTTGGCAAACGCGCCATTGGCCTCGCGCCAACGCACCACCGATTTGGCTACCGTGCCCGACAGGCCCGACACGCGGCTCAGCAGCGGCACGCTGGCCGTGTTCAGATCAACCCCGACGGCGTTGACGCAGTCTTCCACCACCGCGTCGAGCATTTTGGCCAGATCGCTTTGGTTCACATCGTGCTGGTACTGGCCAACACCGATGGATTTCGGGTCGATCTTGACCAGCTCGGCCAGCGGGTCTTGCAGCCGCCGGGCAATGCTGGCGGCACCGCGCAGGCTGACGTCCACGTCGGGCATCTCTTGTGAGGCAAATTCGCTGGCGGAATAGACGGAGGCACCAGCTTCGCTGACCACTACTTTTTCTATAGCTACCCGCGCTTGTCCAGCATGGGCTAGATGGCTTTTTTCCATTAATTTAATGAGGTCGGCGGCGAGTTTGTCGGTTTCGCGGCTGGCGGTGCCGTTGCCGATGGCAATCAGGTTCACGCCATGCTTGTCGCACAGTTTGGCCAAGGTGTGCAGCGAGCCATCCCAGTCTTTGCGCGGCTCATGCGGAAACACCGCAGCGGTGTCGACCAGCTTGCCGGTGGCATCCACCACCGCCACTTTGACACCAGTCCGAATGCCAGGGTCTAGTCCCAGCACCACCCGGGCGCCTGCCGGTGCCGCAAGCAGCAGGTCGCGCAGGTTGTCGGCAAACACCTTGATGGCCACGGCTTCAGAGGCTTCGCGCAAACGGGCAAACAAGTCGCGCTCAGTGGACAAGCTGAGCTTGACGCGCCAGGTCCAGGCCACGCATTTGCGCAGCAAATCATCGGCCGCACGGCCTTGGTGTTGCCAGCCAAGTTTGAGCGCAATGCGGGCTTCGGCCAGTGAGACCACCGGAGTTGCTCTTGGCTTGACTGCTTTTGACGCATCGTTGACGGACTGGTGTTCATGGTTTGCCGCGTCGCCAGGCTCCATTCCATGAACCGTTGCGGTCGAGCCACAGAAATCCGTCATTGCGGCTGCCACGCATTCGTCATTGCGAACGAAGTGCGGCAATCCATGCCCTGGACTTCCTGGATTGCCACGTCGCTGTGCTTCTCGCAATGACGAGTGTTTCGGTTCAATATCCGTGTGCGGTTTTGAGGCCGAAACTGGAAACTCGCAATGACGAGTTTGCGAAACCGACAATGGTTCAGGCAGCACCAGCCGGGCATCAAGAATGTCCAGGCTGCGCCCGCGAAACACCGCCAGCGCCCGGTGCGAGGGCACCCGGTTGATCGGCTCGTCGTAGTCAAAATAATCGCGGAACTTGGCCACATCGGCATTGTTCTCATCCTTGCCGGCCATCAGCGTGCTCTTGAACAGCCCCTGCGCCCACAGCCATTCGCGCAAGTCTTGCACCAGCCGGGCATCTTCGGCCCAGCGCTCACTCAGGATGTCGCGCACGCCGTCCAGCACCGCTGGCACGGTGGTGAAATCGTCGCCGGCTTCGCTCTTTTCAGCTTTCACGAAGGCTTGCGCCTCTTGCATCGGTTCGAGCGCTGGGTTGCCAAACAACAAGTCGGCCAGTGGCTCCAAGCCCGCTTCCCGCGCCATTTGGCCTTTGGTGCGGCGCTTTTGTTTGTAGGGCAGGTACAAATCTTCCAGTTCTTGCTTGGTAGCGGCACCCACCAGGGTCACCAGCAGCGCTGGGGTCATCTTGCCCTGTTCTTCAATGCTTTTGATGACAGCGCCCAGCCGGTCGCGCAGCTCGCGCAGGTAGCTCAGGCGCGCTTCGAGCTCACGTAGCTGAATGTCATCAAGCCCGCCGGTGGCTTCCTTGCGGTAGCGGGCAACAAAGGGCACGGTGGCACCGCCGTCAAGCAGTTCAACGGCGACCGCCACCTGATGCGCCTGAACGCGGATTTCTTGCGCAATTTGCGCGATGATTTTTTGCATGAATCAGTGACACGCCAGACCAGAGGCTGGCTTAAAAACAAGTGAGGCCGCGAGTGTGCCACAGCCAATTCATCGAAAAATGGCCCCAAGGTGCCAGAGACCGCGCCTCAGCGGGGATCAAACCGTGGCGAGTGCTTGAGCATCCAGGGCTTCATCGCAATGTCTTCCTTGATGACATGGTTGATCAGCCAGTCGCGCAGGAACACGGTGAAATAGGCCACCGACTCTTCCGTCCAGACCGCTCCAAGCTCGCCCTTGAACTCGTCGAGCGCACCCACCAGCCGAGCGTGCGACTCATGCAAACGGTCGGCCTCGGGGTAGCCAACTGCCTTGGCCACCAGTTCCTCACGCTCAAAATGCGTTTGCCCATACCGGGCCAATTCATCCAGCACAGCGGTCAGCGCCTGCCGTTTACCGGTCTTCAGGCAGGCTTCAGCCTTGTTGATGATCTCGATCAGGAAACGGTGATCCGAATCAATCAGATCATTGCCTACACTGAACTGTTCGCGCCATTGCAAAGTCATATAACCTCCCTTGTACATTTACATACACAAAGCGTAGTTTAGTCACAACAGACAAAAATCGTTTGGCTTAGAACGCAAATTTGTAGCATGCATAAATATCGCCTGGACATGATAATTATCAATTATGATTTGATAGCAGTTGACGCAATACATGCGTGACTTCCCAAGGAAAAGAACGCGCGTTTGAAAAATGAAAATCAGTCACAAGGGGCTTTTGAACCTGTTATATTTCGCCGCACTGGGATGACAAATAGTGCCGTGGACTTGTAACAGCTAACGGGCACAACGCAATACGAAACCGAGACCACCGAGCAAATGCTGCAACCGGATGACATCAGGAATCGCTTGTTGGTGGCGCGGCTACCGGCGCTGCCGCAGGCCTTGATCAAGCTGCTGGCCATGTGCCAGTCCGACGATGTCGGCATGCCTGACATCGTCAAATTGCTGGCCGTCGAGCCCGCCCTGACCAGCCGGGTGCTCAGTGTTGCTGGCAGCGCCGCCTACCGCCGTGACACTCAGCAGCTCAATTTGCTGCAGGCGGCCAATATGCTGGGCACCGAGTTGATCAAGGTGCTGGTGATCAGCGAATCCGTGTTTCAGACCTTCAATGCTTTTTCCAACGTGAGTGGCACCGATTTACGTGGCTTTTGGAAGCACAGCCTGACGGCAGCCGTGATCTGCAAGGAACTGGCCAAACGGCTGGACTACGCCCAACCCGATGAAGCCTACCTGGCGGGGCTGCTTCACGATGTTGGCCGACTGGCCTTGCTGGCAGCCGTACCGCAGCAGTACCGCGCCAATTTTTTAGCGCATGATGATGCAACCTTGTCGGATGTCGAGCAGCAGACCCTGATGATATCGCATGCCGAAGCCGGTGCCTGGCTAACCCGGCGCTGGCACCTGGATGCCCATCTGGTCGAGAGCATTCTGTACCACCATGAAGATATGTTGCCCATGGCTGGCGCACACCCGCTGGTTCATCTTGTGCACCTGACGCACCGACTGGTGTCGCTGTCCGAGGTCGAGCCCGTGATTCCCGATGATTTCGAGTGTGATGAAAACCTGACAGTCGACGACCTCACCTGCATCTTGCAAAGCGCATTGATTCAGGTGGAGCAAACTGCCCGCGATATGGGCATTGATATTTCAGGCTGCAACGAGCCGCCGGCCACGGCTGTGATGCCCGCTGAAAAACCGGCTGCCGACCCCGCCCAAGTGCAACTTGCCCAGGAAATCCGCAACCGCACCTTGCTGACCGAGATGAGCCAGACATTGGCACGCCAGCCCAATACGGCGGCCCTGTTGCTGTCGATCCGGCAACACGCGGGCATTTTGTTGCAACTCGAAGACGCCCTGATCATGCTGATGCGGGAAAATCAGCAAACACTGGTTCCGGTGTCCATGAACGACAAATGCCGCCCGGCCACCAGCTTTTTTGCAGTGGCAGAACACCCGGCCCTGGCCGAGTGTGCGCAGCACCAAAAGATCGTGTTTACCAGCCGGGAGTCGGCCGCCAACCACAACTTGCTCGACACGGTGGCCGCACTTGAGCTGGTCTGCATTCCCTTGATCAGTGCCAAACGCTGCCTGGGCATCATCGTGGCACCGCTGCTAGCGGGTCAGCTTGCCCCGATGAAGGCGCAAACCGGGCTGATACAGGCTTTTGGCATTCATGCCGGCTCGGTTCTGTCGCACAAGACGCAAGCCGAACAAGATCAACGCGCCACCTTGAGCCAGGTGAAGAAAGAACAGCTGATTCATGTCAAAAAATTGGCCCATGAGGTCAACAACCCGATCAGTGTGATCAAAAATTATCTGGAAGTCATCGACAACAAATTGGGGCGACAAGAAGCCGTGACAGCCGAGCTTTCCATACTCGGCGCAGAAGTTGATCGGGTTGGCAAACTGGTAAATAATTTCTCCCACGCCAGCCGCCCTGTGCAATTTGCACCAGTGGATGCCAACCGCCTGGTGCGCGACATGGTTCAGCTGCTCACTGACAGCAAGTTTTTTCCAAACACCATCCAGATCAGCTGTGAATTGCCTGAGCAGGCCAATCTGGTGCGTGGTTCGGCGGATATGATCAAACAAATTATGCTTAATCTGATAAAAAATGCCCGTGAGTGCATGCCAGAGGGCGGCCAGATCGCAGTCGGTGGCGGCACGGTTGTTGAGCGCAATGGGCAGGCGTTCACCACCTTGAGCGTCACCGACACCGGCCCTGGCCTGAGCGCAGAGGTTCAGGCGCATTTGTTCAAGCCGGTCAAAAGCACCAAGCCTGGCGAAAACCGTGGCTTGGGCCTGAGCATCGTCAACAGTCTGGTACTCAAAATGGGTGGTGCCATCAGCTGCAAGACCGCACCCACCGGTGCCAGTTTCACCCTGTTGCTGCCCTGCATTCAACCGGCCCAAATTGAGCCGACACCGGTGCCCATTGTCAGCCGCTCCTACCAAGCAGCAGGGCACCCGGGTTGATTACGCCTCTGGAGCCGGGGCTGCCCCTGGCCCGCATTCTGCTCGTTGACGATGATCCGCTGATTCTCAGAAGTTTGCACGCCTTGTTGACCCGCCCGGACTACGACATCAGCGCGGTCGACAGCGGGCTGGAGGCGATTCGCCAGCTGAGTACCCACCCTTTTGACCTGGTCATCCTGGACATGATGATGCCCGACATCACCGGTCACGAGGTCATGGACTACATCAACGCGCAACAGCTGGCAGCCGATGTGATCATCCACAGCGGAACCGACGACATTGATGTCGCCATTGGCGCACTCAAGCGCGGTGCCTACGCCTTTCTGCGAAAAGCTGGTCCGCGCGAGGAATTTCACAAGACCATCGACAACGCCTTGCAGGCCCGTCGCCTGCGCCAGGAAAACCTGCGCATTACCCATCAGCTGGAAAATTCCAGGAAGATTTACCACTATCTGGTGGACAGTTCGCCCGACATCATTTACACGCTGGATGCCAAGGGTTGCTTCACCTTCATCAACGAACGGGCCTTGCCGCTGCTGGGCTGGCGGAGCGAAGATGTATTGGGGCAGCATTATTCGCTGCTGATTGACAGCAGTGACCTGGAGCGTGCCCACTATGTTCTGGGCCAAAACACGGGCGCGCAACGGGTGAAGCGTAACGTGCAATTTCTCCTGAAATCACGCGATCACGACACCGAGCCGCGCCTGTTCAGCCACGAGCTGATGCAAATCAGCTTGCCAGCCCAAGCATCTGACAGCGCCGGAAAGGCCACAGATGCGCAGTGGGATATTTACGGTATTGCGCATGATCTGACCGAGCGCAAACGCACCGATGAGCTGATTGCCTACCAGTCCTACCATGACATTCTGACCGAACTACCCAACCGCAGCCTGTTTAAAGACCGCCTGGAATTGGCCATGTTGCAGGCCCAGCGCAACCAGTCTGCCGTGGCGGTGTTGCTGATTGACCTGGACCGTTTCAAGGTGATCAACGATACGCTGGGCCATGAGGCAGGCGACGAGTTGATTCGACAAACCTCCACCAGGTTAAAAACCAACCTGCGCCCTTGCGACACGCTGTCGCGGGTTGGCGGCGACGAGTTCACCATCATCCTGCCCGAAATCAACACGGCGCAAGATGCCACCCAGGTCGCCACCAGATGCCTTGCCAGTATGCGGCTGCCATTCAGCTTGGGCGGGCAAACGCTGCATATGTCGGCCAGCATTGGCATCGCCATGCATCCGCAACATGGTCTAAGTGCCGATGATTTGCTGAAAAATGCCGACATTGCGATGTACCACCAGAAGTCCAACGGCAAGGACGGCTATGCCTTGTTTGACGATCATCTGCAAAGCCACACCACCCAGAACATGACGCTTGAACATGACCTGTATCAAGCGCTGGAAAACCACGAGCTGGAAATGTATTACCAGCCCCAGGTGAACGTGCAAACACAGAAAATCACCGGGGCTGAGGCCTTGATGCGCTGGAACCACCCAACGCGCGGCCGCCTGGGTGCGGGTGAATTTCTGCCATTTGCCGAAGAAAATGGCCTGATCTCGCCCATGACCGACTGGATGCTGGAGTCTGCCTGCAAAGACTTGCAGGCATGGAATGCGGTTGGCGGCAGTCGCCAGCGGATGTCCATCAACCTGTCACCGCACTACCTTGACCGGGGCCACTTTGTTGAAAAACTCAGTGATGCCTTGGCCCGCTACGATCTGCCGGCTGCGCAATTTGAAGTCGAAATCACGGAAAACATCTGCATCCGCAACCCGCTAAATGCCATTGAACAACTCAACCAGCTCTGCCTGCTGGGCGTGAACATTGCCATTGACGACTTCGGCACCGGCTATTCATCGCTGTCCTACCTGCACCGGTTTCCCATTCACACGCTCAAAATCGACCGTTCTTTTGTGATGGAAATCATCGATGAGTCCACACCCTTTCCGATCGTGATGGCCATTATCTCGATTGCCAAAGGGCTCGATCTGCACCTGGTCGCCGAAGGGGTCGAAACAGAAAATCAGAGACGCTTTCTGGCCCAGGCCGGCTGCCACACGTTTCAGGGGTTTTACTACCACAAGCCCATGCAACAAGCAGCGCTGCTGGCGTTGCTACAGGCTCAAGTGCAGTAGAAAATGTTCGTCGCGTTGGCGCAGCGCCTCAGCTTGCGCGCAACAGTTCGAGGTGGGCAATGCCATCTTCCATATAGGGCTTGCCAACGTCATCAAAGCCATGCTTGGCATAAAACCCGGCCAGATGGGTTTGCGCCCCAATGCGAATTGGCTGCGGCCCCCAAAGCTGGCTGATGGCGTTGATGGCCTGCTCCACCAGCGCGTGCCCCAGCCCGGTGCCTCGCGCGCTCTGGCGGGTCAACACCCGGCCAAAGCTGGCCTCGGGAAACTTGACACCGGCTTCAAAGCAGCGCGCATAGGCCTGCAATTCGCCATGCTGCACCCCCAGCAAGTGCATGGCCTTTGGATCCGCGCCGTCAATATCCTGAAAAACACAATTCTGTTCGACCACAAACACAGCGCTGCGCAGGCGCAGCACCTCGTGGAGTTCGCTTACTCGCAGGTCGTCAAATGCCAGCAAACGCCACACCAGCGCACTCGCGTCGCCACGCTGTGCGTAGCCAATGCCCCAAAGTCGAAATGCCATGATGATTTTCCTTCGCTCAACAAAAAAGATACCGACAGTTTGCCATTCAAATCGGTGGCGCGCCTAGTCGGTGGCGATAGTTTGCAACGGGTTCACCGTGCGTGCCCCGACGGCCAGACCACGCACCAATTTAAAAGTGCCGGTGGCATGCGCACAGGCATGACCGTGTTCGTCAAACACCGTGCCCTCAGTAAAAGCCATCGTGACCGTGCGGTGCATCAAATGCCCTTTGGCGGTGAGGCGGCCACGCGCGGGCCGCATGAAGCTGGTTTTCATCTCGATGGTGACAGCACCCAGCTCTTTTTGCACACTGCGTGCTGCCACTGCCATGGCCACATCCAGCAGCGTCATCAAGGCCCCGCCATGCGTTACCGCAAACGAGTTGAGGTGTTCAGGCCGGGGGGTATAAACAATCTCGGAGCGGCCCCCCTCGTACACGGTGAGTTCAAAGCCCAGGTGATCGACAAACGGTATGACTACGCCAAACTCCATGCTCATGCCCCCATCACGGCGCTGATGCCACCGTCCACAGCCAGCAGCTGGCCCGTGATGTGTTTGCCCGCATCACTGGCAAACAGCAAGGTGATGCCTTTGAGGTCTTCATCGTCGCCCAAACGCTGCAAGGGTGCCAGCGCGGCCAGCTTGTCTTCACCCAGCGCAGCCAGCGTGGCAGCGGTCATTTTGCTGGGGAAAAAGCCCGGGCAAATGGCGTTGACGCTAATGTTGTGCTGGCCCCACTCGCAGGCCAGCGCACGCGTGAAATTGATCACCGCGCCCTTGGATGTGTTGTAGGCAAGCGTCGTCAGGCCCGGCGGGTTGCCGCCCAGCCCGGCAATGGATGCCATGTTGATGATGCGCCCGCTGCGCCGCACAAGCATGGACTGCTTGCCAACCATTTGACTGAGCAAAAAATAGCCGCGCAGGTTCAACGCCATCACCTTGTCCCAGGCCGCCACCGGATGGTCTTGTGCCGGTGCGCCCCAGGTGGCACCGGCGTTGTTGACCAGTATGTCGATGTCGCCCATGCGCTGCAGGGTTTCGCTGACCAGGTGCTGCAGGTCGGCCTCTTGGGCGCAATCGGCGGCTACCCAGCGCGCGTCAATGCCAGCGGCCTGCAGATCGGCTGTTGCAGCCTCCAGCTCATCGGCCTTGCGGGCGGCGAGCATGACGCGCGCGCCCGCCTCGCCCAGCGCATGGGCCATTTGCAGACCCAGGCCGCGTGAGCCACCGGTAATCAAAGCGGTCTTACCGGTGAGGTCAAAAAGTTGTTGTATGGAGCGGGTCATTGCGGTCTTTCGTTGGTGGCCCATTTTGCAGGAATTTGGCTTGTCTGCACCTGTTAGCATCGATACTCAGCCAATCGACCCAGCTGACAACACCCAGACACCATGCAAGATACACCACGCCTACTTGACCAATTGGTCAGCCTGACTGGCATCCGCGACCTTGAATTGCTGGAGGTCAGCCTGCTCAAGACGCTGCACCGCTTTATCAGCCCCATCGGGCTGTCGCTTTACAAGGTCTCATCACAGGGCGACATCATCTCGCAAGTGGTGTACGGGGCCGATCAGTGCCTGGTGATGCGCGGCAATTTTGACGTGCAGCCCGAATTGACGCTGGTGTTTCAGCGCTCTCGCGGCACCGAAGACTTGACCGTTCAAATTTCCCTTGATGCAAGCATGCTGACCGTCATGACCGTGCTTGACAGCCGGGCGGCAACCACCTATCTGGTCATCAGCAGCTGTGAGCCGCTACGCCGCATGGACACCCATTTAATTGACGGCATGCTGCAGATATACCGTAACTTTTGTGAACTGCTGCAAGAATCTCAAACCGATTCACTCACCGGCTTGGCCAACCGCAAGACCTTTGACGAATGTTTCAGCCGCGTCTACGAGCTCAACCCCACCCGCTCCAGCGCGCACCCCGTTTCGGTGGACCACCGCCAGCCCAACACCGATGCGTCATACTGGCTGGCGATGGTTGACATTGACCACTTCAAACAAGTCAACGACAAATTTGGTCATCTGTACGGTGATGAAGTACTGATTTTGCTGGCCCGCTTGTTGAAAAATGCGCTGCGCAACGATGACCTGGTGTTTCGTTTTGGCGGCGAAGAGTTTGTGCTGATGATTCGTTGCAAAAGCCGCATTGAAGCCGTCGGCATGCTGGAGCGGCTGCGTCAATCAGTGGCATCGCACCACGTGCCCCAGGTCGGGCAGGTCACCATCAGCATCGGTGCCACAGAGATGGTTCGCAACACCTTTGCCGGCACCCTGCTGGACTACGCTGACAAGGCGCTTTACCACAGCAAGAGAAATGGCCGCAACAAGGTCACTTTTTTTGAAGACATGGAAGCCCAGGGGCTGGCCGAACGGGAAGTGACACCGACCGAAGACCTGGATTTTTTCTGAGCGGCAATCGATCTCGGGTCACAGTACCTCAAACACACCGCACGCCCCCATGCCGCCGCCAATGCACATGGTGACGGCCACGCGCTTGGCACCCCGGCGTTTGCCTTCGATCAGTGCATGGGCCGTCAGGCGTTGGCCACTCACACCATAAGGGTGCCCGACCGCGATGGCACCGCCATTGACGTTCAAGCGTGCATTGTCAATGCCAAGCTTGTCGCGGCAGTAAATCACCT
This sequence comes from Burkholderiales bacterium, assembly GCA_038328055.1. Lineage (GTDB taxonomy): Bacteria > Pseudomonadota > Gammaproteobacteria > Burkholderiales > Burkholderiaceae_C > Rhodoferax. The sequence goes on along the minus strand of JBBQLQ010000012.1, from coordinate 16,526 downwards.
GCACGGCAAAAGCCTCGTTGAGCTCCCACAAGTCAATGTCGCTGACCTTTAGACCCAGCCTGCCCAGCACTTTGGGGATGGCAAACACCGGGCCAATGCCCATTTCATCGGGCTCGCAACCGGCTGCTGCAAAGCCCAGAAAACGCCCCAGCGGTGCCAGGCCTTTGCGCTCGGCCACTTTTTCATCCATCACCACCACCGCACCCGCACCGTCCGAAAACTGGCTGGCGTTGCCTGCCGACACCATGCCACCCGGCACAGCCGAGCGCAAATCCTTAATGCCCTCATAGGTGGTGCCCGCGCGAATGCCTTCGTCCTGGCTGACGGTGACTTGCCTGGTGATCAAGCCCAGGAGTTTGTCGGCCACACCCATGGTGACGGTGATGGGGGCAATCTCTTGGGTAAACAGTCCGGCTTCAAGGGCTGCAGCAGCCCTTTGCTGGCTGGCGGCACCGTACTCATCCATGGCCTGGCGGCTGATGCCATAGCGCTTGGCCACGTTTTCAGCCGTTTGCAGCATGTTCCAGTAGATTTCGGGCTTGTGCTCGACCAGCCACGGGTCGGCCAGCATGTACGTGTTCATCTCTTGCTGCACGCACGAAATACTTTCTACCCCACCAGCGACAAAAATATCGCCCTCACCGGCCAGGATGCGTTGCGAGGCCAGCACAATGGTCTGCAGGCCCGATGAGCAAAAACGGTTCACCGTCATGCCAGTGACGCTCACCGGGCAACCAGCGCGCAGGGCGATCTGGCGGGCAATGTTGGAGCCGGTCGCCCCTTCAGGAAAAGCGCAGCCCATCACCACGTCTTCAATTTCTCCGGCATCAATGCCAGCACGGGCGATAGCGTGTTCGACGGCATGCCCACCAAGCGTGGCCCCATGCGTCATGTTGAAAGCGCCCTTCCAGCTTTTGGCCAAGGGTGTGCGGGCGGTAGAGACGATTACGGCGGATGTCATGTTGAACTTTCTAGAGTGTTAACGTGAATGTCAGGAGAAGGTTTTACCTTCTGCAACCAACCTGGCCAGCAGTGGTGCAGGTTGCCAGAAGGCAGCATCGTCGCGCGGGTTTTGGGCGAAACGCTGCATGGCTTGCACCACGTTAAAGAGGCCGACCTCGTTGGCGTAATTCATCGGGCCACCGCGCCAGACCGGAAAACCATAGCCCATCAGGTAAACCATGTCGATATCGCCGGCGCGGCTGGCAATACCTTCTTCCAGAATACGCGCGCCCTCGTTGATCAGCGAAAAAATCAGCCGCTGCACAATTTCTTCGTCTGAAATCTTGCGTGGCGTGATGCCCAGCGTGGCGCGGTGGTCTTCAACCATCTTGACCACCTCGGCATTGGGAATGGCCTCGCGCTTGCCCGCCACATAGTCGTACCAGCCAGCCCCGGTTTTTTGGCCAAAGCGGCCTCTTTCGCACAGCAGGTCAGCAGCCTTGCTGTATTTCATGCCGGGTTTTTCCTGATAGCGACGCTTGCGGATGGCCCAACTGATATCGTTGCCAGCCAGATCACTCATGCGAAATGGCCCCATGGCAAAGCCGAATTTTTCGGCCGCCCTGTCGACCTGCGCCGGGGTACAGCCCTCATCAAGCAAAAAACCGGCTTGGCGGCCGTAGTGATCAATCATGCGGTTGCCAATAAAGCCATCGCACACGCCAGAGACCACCGCCGTTTTTTTGATCTTTTTGGCCAGCGCCATCACGGTGGCCAGCACGTCTTTGGCGGTTTTCTCACCGCGTACCACTTCCAGCAGTTTCATCACATTGGCCGGGCTGAAAAAGTGCAGGCCCAGTACGTCTTGCGGGCGCTGGGTAAAGGCGGCGATGGTGTTGATGTCCAGCGTGGAGGTGTTGGAGGCCAGAATCGCACCCGGTTTCATCACACGGTCGAGCGCCTTGAACACGGCTTCTTTGACACCGATTTCTTCAAAAACCGCCTCGATCACCAAATCGGCATCTTTCAGGTCATCGTAATTCAGCGTGGTGCTCAACAATGCCATGCGCTGCTCGTACTTGTCTGGTTTGAGCTTGCCCTTTTTGACCTGGGATTCGTAGTTTTTGCGGATGGTGGCCACGCCACGCTCCAATGCCTCGGGCTTGGTCTCCAGCAGCTTCACCGCCATGCCGGCGTTGAGGAAATTCATGGCAATACCGCCACCCATGGTGCCAGCGCCAATGATTGCTATTGATTCAATAGTACGTTGCGCAGTATCGGCGGGGATGTCAGGTACTTTTGATGCTGCACGCTCGGCCATGAAGATGTGCCGCAGGGCGCGTGACTCTGCCGTCCACATCAGGTTCAGAAAGGTCTCGCGCTCAAACGCCAGACCCATGTCAAATTTGCGCTGGGTGGCAGCTTCAACCGCGTCCACACACTTGAGTGGCGCGGGAAAGTTCTTCACCATGCCTTTGACCATGTTGCGGGCAAACTGAAAATACGCGTCGCCTTGCGGATGCTTGCAAGGCAACATGCGCACCAGCGGCAACGGGCGCACATCGGCCACTTCAGCAGCAAAGGCCAGCGCCTCGACCATCAGCGAATCGTTTGAGGTCGCCATTTTGTTGAACAGCTTTTGCCCTGGCAGCAAGGCCAGCAGCTCACTCTTGACCGGCTCTCCCGTGACGATCATGTTCAGGGCCGGCTCCACCCCCAACGCGCGTGGCAGGCGCTGCGTGCCACCGGCACCCGGCAGCAAACCCAGCTTGACTTCAGGCAGCGCCACATTGCAGCCAGGTGCCGCCATTCGGTAATGGCAACCCAATGCCAGCTCCAGCCCACCGCCCATGCAGACGCTGTGAATGGCCGCAATCACCGGTTTGGATGAGGCCTCTATCGCCAAAATGACACTAAGCAGGTTGGGTTCCTGAAAAGCTTTCGGCGAGCCAAATTCTTTGATGTCAGCCCCGCCCGAAAATGCATTTCCCGCACCCGCGATAACGATGGCCCGGACGCTGGCATCTGCCTGTGCTCGGGCCAGACCATCGGTCAACGCCAGACGGGTGGCCAAACCCAGGCCATTGACAGGTGGGTTGTTGAGTGTCAGCACGGCAACAGGGCCCTGCACGGCGTAGTCAGTGGTCATGTGAAAGCTTCCTTTCGGGTTGAAATAGAACGGTCGTTCTTTTAATTGTAGGTTTGAATTCCTCAAGCGCCAGGCGGTCAAACCAAGGGTTTACCCGATATTGGCTTGGAAATTGTCACCCATGAGACTCACACCTCCAGCCATTCCTTGCGCACATAACGGGCCCGTCGCAATTCTTCGGGTGTGCCAACAAACACGATGCTGCCATGCCCCATGACCACGCAGCGGTCTGAGACATCCAGGGTGATGGCCAGCTTTTGCTCGATAAGCAGCACCGAAATGCCGTGACTTTTCAGCGTTTGAAAAAATTGCGCAACCTGCTCCACCAGTTGGGGGGCCAGCCCTTCAGTGGGCTCGTCGATGATGATCAGATCGGGGTCGCCCATCAGCGTGCGGCACAGGGCAAGCATTTGCTGCTCGCCGCCCGACATGACCCCCGCTTGCGTGTGTTCCCGCGCCTTGAGGGCGGGGAACATCTGGTACATGTCATGCGTTGACCAGCGACCTGGTTTTCGGGGGTTTTTTTTTCCCAGCAACAGGTTTTGCGCTACCGACAGGTTGGCAAACACGTCGCGACTCTCGGGCACGTAGCCCAAGCCCAGTTGGGCAATTTCAAACGTCCGTTTGCCCAGAATTTGCTGCCCGTGCCAAAGTAAGGAACCTTGCGCCTCCACCAGGCCCATGATGGCCTTGGCTGTGGTTGAGCGCCCCGAGCCATTGCGCCCCAGCAAGGCCACAATTTCACCCGCTTGGACATCGAAAGAAACATCGTGCAGTACATGGCTCTTGCCATAAAACGCATTCAGCTTGTCGAGGGTGAGCATGTTCAGTCCCTGGCCTGCGTGGCAGCCCGACCTGCACCCAGATAGGCTTGCTGCACCTGCGCATTGGCGCGCACCGCCTCCGGCCTATCAAAGGCCAGCAACTCGCCGTACACCAGCACGGCTATTTTGTCTGCCAATCCAAATACCACGCCCATGTCGTGCTCCACAATCAATAGCGTTTTGCCCTCGGTCACGGTTCGGATCAAGTCGATAAAACGGCTGGTTTCGGACTGGCTCATGCCCGCTGTCGGCTCATCGAGCAAGATCACAGGGGCACCGCTGGCGAGGGTGATGCCGATATCCAGCGCGCGCTGCTCGGCGTAGGTCAAATTCATCGCCAGCATGTCGCGTTTATGCTCCAGATGCACCTGGGCCATCAGTTCCCGGGCGCGCTGGTTGGCATCATCAAGGTCAAGCAGAAATTTTAAAAACGTGTAGCCGTAGCCCAGACTCCAAAGCACTGCGCAGCGCAAATTTTCAAACACACTGAGCTTGGGGAAGATGTTGGTGATCTGAAAACTGCGCGACAAACCCATGCGGTTGATCTGATGCGGCTTTTTGCCGTCGATGCGCTGCCCGTGCAGCCAAACCTGTCCGCCATTGGCCTGTGCGCGCCCGCTGATCAAGTTAAACAAGGTGGACTTGCCCGCCCCATTGGGCCCGATGATGCCAACCCGCTCGCCCGGCAGCACCGCCAGGCTGATGCCGCGAATGATCTCGGTCTGACCAAAACTCTTGCGCAAATCACGCAATTCCAGCGCCAGTACAGGCAGGTTCATGGAGCCTCCCGGTGGCTTGCTTGTTGTGCGATGCCATGCTGTGCGGCATCCCAGTGCCTGACAAATTGGCGACAACTCCGCTCAAAACCAACCCAGCCCGCCAGCAGCACAAAGCCGGCACCCAGCCAGCTGCCCAGTCCCTGCGCGTTAAGCGTGATGCCCATGAAGGGCAGCCTAGGGCCCAGCGCTGCCGTGAGTTGAAGGTGGTAGGCCATTTCGATCAGGGCCGCAGCCCCGGCGAGTGCGACCAGCGCCGTGGCGATCAGCGCCAGGTAGGGCTGCCACAGCGCTGCGAAAACACCAGCTTTGAGCACCCGCAGGTTCACCATGATGAGCGATGCCACGCCACCAGGCGCATACATCACCATCAAGACAAACGCCAAACCCACATACAAGAGCCAGGCGCGGGTGAACTCCGACAGCAGCACAAAGGCCAGCACCATCAGCACCGCACCAATGATGGGTCCAAAAAAGAAGGTGGACCCTCCCAAAAAAGTGAACAGCAAATAGGCACCCGAGCGGTGGGCGCTGAACACGTCGGCGCTGACAATTTCAAAATTCAGCGCTGCCAGCCCGCCCGAGATACCGGCAAAAAATGCTGCAATGACAAACGCGATGTACCGCACTACTTGGGTGTTGTAGCCGATGAACGCAACCCGCTCGGGGTTGTCACGCACAGCGTTCAACATCCGCCCCAGTGGTGTTCGGGTCAAGGCAAACATCAGCGCCGTGCAGACAAAGGTGTAGACCGCAATCAGGTAATACAACTCGATCTGTGGCCCAAAGGTGATGCCAAATGGCTTGCCACCGGCCACCCGGTTGCCCGTGACACCCGCTTCACCGCCAAAAAAGTCCGGGAACATCAGCGCCATGGCCCACACCAGCTCGCCTATGCCCAGGGTAATCATGGCAAAGGGTGTGGCCGACTTTTTGGTGGTGACCCAGCCCAGCAGCAGGGCTACTGCCATGCTGGCCAGACCACCCACCAGTGGCAGCAGGCTTACCGGCAGTGGCCAGCCGCCCGACACCAGATTGAGCATGTGCATGGTGAAAAATGCACCCATGCCCGAATACACCGCATGCCCAAAACTCAGCATGCCGCCCTGCCCCAGCAAAATGTTGTAGCTCAGGCAGACGATGATGGCGATGCCCATCTGGCTGAGCAAGGTCTGACTCAAACTGCTGGTAAACACCAGCGGGGCCACCAGCAACACCAGCGCACCCAGTCTCCACCACAACAGGCGGCTCAATCAAGCCCCCGTTTTCCCAACAAGCCCTGGGGCCGAAAAATCAGCACCAGCACCAGCAGCAGATACGGCAGGATCGGTGCCATCTGGCTGACTTGCAGCTTGAGCAGTGCGTAGCCCGGCGTTGCCGGGGTGACCAGCAGGCCCAGGGTTTGCAGCAGCGCCATCAGCGAGGCATCCATCGTCACGGCAAAAGTTTGCACTACGCCAATCAGCAGTGATGCCAGAAACGCCCCGGCAATCGACCCCATGCCACCCACCACCACCACCACAAAAACGATGCCCCCAAGCGCACCAGCCATGCCCGGCTCTGTCACAAAAGCGTTGCCCCCGATGACGCCCGCCAGCCCGGCCAGCGCGCAGCCACCACCAAACATCAGCATGTAAATGCGGGGCAGGTTGTGCCCCAATGCCTCGGCCATCTGCGGATGCGTCAGTGCGGCCTGAATCACCAGGCCTGCGCGGGTGCGCGCAAACAGCAGCCACAGCGCCAGCAGCATCAGCAGCGCAACGCCCACCATGAATGCGCGGTAGGTCGGAAACTGGCTGCCAAACAAGGAAAAAAGCGGGCCATCCAGCGCTTGCGGCACGCGGTAGTCGACCGGGCCGCGTCCCCACACCAACTGCACCAGTTCCAAAATGATGTAGCTCATGCCAAAGGTCAACAGCAACTCGGGTACATGGCCAAATTTGTGCACCCGGCGCAACAGGTAACGCTCAAGCCCGGCACCCAGCACACCGGCAGCCAGCGGTGCCAGCACCAGTGCGGGCCAAAAACCCAAGCCCGATGTCAGGCTGTAGCCCAGGTAGGCACCCAGCATGTAAAACGAGGCATGGGCAAAGTTAAGCACCCCCATCATGCTGAAAATCAGTGTCAGCCCGGCGCTCAGCATGAACAGCAACAGGCCGTAGCTCAGGCCGTTGAGCAATGAGATTGCTACAAATTCCATCAACAAATTAGCTTCTAGCCCTTACGGAATATGCGTAACCAGCTATTATTTAGATAGCAAATTAATGCACACTCAACGCAGCTCTGGCAGCACATAGTCGGTCAGCAGTTCACGCAGCTTGCTTTTTTGCATCTTGCCGGTTCCGCCCAGCGGAATTGCGTCAAGGAACACCACATCGTCAGGAATCTGCCACTTGGCGATTTTGCCTTCGTAGAACGCCAGCAGCTCTTCACGCGTCACCTCGGTATTGGGCTTTTTCACGACGGCGATGATCGGCCGTTCGTCCCATTTCGGGTGCTTGATGCCGATGCAAGCCGCCATGGCGAGCGCCGGATGCGCCATGGCGATGTTTTCGATGTCGATCGAGCTGATCCACTCGCCGCCCGACTTGATCACATCCTTGCTGCGGTCAGTGATTTGCATGTAGCCATCGGCATCAATGGTGGCTACGTCGCCGGTGGGAAACCAGCCATCGACCAGCGGGCTGGCATCACCCCTGAAATAGTCGCTGATGATCCAGTGGCCTTTGACCAGCAGGTCGCCATAGGTTTTGCCATCCCACGGCAGCTCAGTGCCGTCGCCCGCGACAATTTTCATGTCCACACCAAACAGGCCACGACCCTGCTTTAAGCGCACCTTCATTTTCCCGTCGGAGTCCAGGGCCAGGTGTTTGTTTTTCAGGGTGCACACCGTGCCCAGTGGGCTCATTTCGGTCATGCCCCAGGCATGCAGCACTTCCACGCCATACACGTCATTGAACGCGGTGATCATGGCCGGCGGGCAGGCCGAGCCGCCAATCACCGTGCGTTTAAGGGTGTTAAAGCGCAAGCCATTGGCCTGCAAGTGACCCAGCAGCATTTGCCAGATGGTCGGCACCCCGGCCGCCAAAGATACTTTCTCCAGTTCGATCAACTCGTAAATCGACTTGCCATCCATGGCCGGGCCTGGAAACACCAGTTTGCAGCCGGTCATGGCTGCCACATAGGGCAGGCCCCAGGCATTGACGTGAAACATCGGCACCACCGGTAACACCGCGTCGCGGGCGCTGACGTTCAGGGCATCGGGCAAGGCCCCGGCCATGGCGTGCAGCACGGTCGAGCGGTGGCTGTACAAGGCCGCCTTGGGGTTGCCCGTGGTGCCGCTGGTGTAGCACAGGCTGGATGCCGAATTTTCATCAAACATTGGCCAGCTGTAGGGGCCTGACTGCTTGCCAATCCAGCCCTCATAACTCAGCAGGTTCGGGATGCCGCTGTCAGCGGGCAGCTTGTCGGCATCGCACAACGCAATCCAATGCTTGACTGTGGGGCAATGGCTGTGCACGGCCTTGATGATCGGCAAGAACGACAGGTCAAAGCACATTACCACGTCTTCGGCATGGTTGATGATCCAGGCGATCTGCTCGGGGTGCAAGCGCGGGTTCAAGGTGTGAAGCACCCGCCCGGAGCCGCTCACGCCGTAATACAGTTCCAGGTGCCGATAACCGTTCCAGGCCAGCGTGGCCACCCGGTCGCTAAACGCCAGGCCATGTGCATCAAGGGCCTGGGCGACTTGGCGCGACCGCTGCGCCAGCTGTTTGTAGGTGTAGCGGTGAAGATCGCCTTCCACCCGACGCGAGACAATTTCGCCCTCGCTATGGTGGCGTTCGGCAAAGTCGATCAGCGACGAAATCAACAATGGCTGGTGTTGCATCAGTCCAAGCATGGGGCATCTCCTGAAATGGGTTGATTGGCGAAAGAGCTCCGGGGCGCACAGTATCGGGCAGAACAAGGCGGCCACCGGTGCCATTCAAAGCCGATGCACCGGTTTATGTCCTCACGCTGGCCAAACCAATGACAGCTTTGCAGCTGACGGGCACCCACTCATCGCATGATCCTCGATGAGGAGTTGACATCGAAAAAACGGTAGCGATTCTTGCCGGCATCCTTGGCAATGTACATGGCCTGATCGGCCTGACGCATCAGCAAATCAGCCTCAAGCCCGTCGTGCGGATAGAACGTGACACCAATACTGGCCGAAACCCGCGCCAGCGCATCGCCCACAGCCAACGGCATCGATGCGGCCTGCAACAGGCGGTCAAGCACTGGCTTGCAAGCCAGTGCGTCATCCAGATCAACCAGCACCGCCACAAACTCATCGCCACCAATGCGCGCCAGCGTGTCGCCTTCGCGCAGCGCCTCTTTCATGTGCTGCGTCACCGCAATCAACAAGGCATCGCCCGCATTGTGGCCGTGTTGGTCGTTGACTTGCTTGAACCCGTCCAGATCGAGGTAGACCACCGCCAGCATCAGGCCGCGTCGCTGGCTTTGCAGCAAGGCCTGATGCAGGCGGTCGGTCAGCAGCAGCCGGTTGGGCAGATCGGTCAACGCATCGTAATGGGCAATGGTCTCAAGCTGCTTTTCATGCTCTTTCATCAAGGTGATGTCAGAAAACAACGCCACGTAATTCTGCGTCCGGCCAGCACTGTCAAGCACCACACTGATGGTGATCAGTTGGGCATATTCCTGGCCATCTTTACGCCGGTTCCAGAGTTCACCGTACCAATGGCCTTTGTCAATCAGCGCCTTCCACATGGCCACATAAAACTCTGGCGCTTGCCGGCCTGACTTGAGCAGACGCGGGTTCTGGCCCACAACTTCATCGCGGTCATAGCCCGTAATCAATGAAAAAGTGGCATTGACCTCCAGAATGATTCCGGCGGCATCGGTGATCATGATGCCCTCGCGGGCATGCGTGAACACGTTGGCAGCGAGTTGCAGACGGGCTTCGGTGTGCGTCTTTTCAATGGCAATGGCCACCAGATGCGCTTCGTCCTGCACCATTTTTTTCTCGGCCAGGGTGGGCTGCTGGGCTTGCGGGTGGTACACGGCAAACGTGCCCAGCACCTGGCCCTGGGCCGACAGAATCGGTTGTGACCAGCAGGCACCCAAGGGCGTAGCGTCATGCTGCCAAGCTTGTCCCCCATCGTCTTGCAGCAATATGCGGCACTGCAGGCCCGGGTTGAACGCCTCCATCTCGCGGGCAATCGTATCAAGCACACGGGGCAGGGGCGCATGGGTGGCCAGCATCTGCAGCACCCGGTTGACATGTGCGGTGCGGGTGTGCAACTGCTCGCGTTGCTCAACACGTTTTTGCTCGGTGATGTCTTGCGTCACGCCGCGCAGCCCCACCGTAACACCGTTGGCATCAAGCACCACCTCACCGCGTGCCCACATAAACCCGCTGCTGCCGTCCTTGCGCACGGTCTCCAGTTCAAGCTCATAGGGAATGCCCGTTTCACGGGTATTTGGCAGTGCCGTGTTCAGACGATCCCAACTCTCTGGGGTGAACAGTTTTTGGTGCTCGGTGTACGGTGGTGGTGGCCGTGTCGGATCGAACCCATACATTTTGTAAAGCTCATCGGTCCAGGTCACTTGGTTGCTGGCAATGTCCAGATACCAGCTGCCAATATGGGCAATGCGCTGTGCTTCAGACAGATTTCTTTCGCTGTTGCGAATCAATTCATCGGCACGCTTGCGCTCGGTGATGTCGCGCACCGCGGCAAAGACACCTTGCACCTCTCCGGCGCGGTTGCGGTAGACGCTGGCATTGCAAAGCACATCGATGATGCGCCCCGAGACGTGGCGCAGGGCCAGCGGGTAGTCGATCACCTGCCCCCGCAGCAAGACCTGGCGGTAACCCGCACGGGCCGCCTCGGGTTCGGTGAAATAGTCGCTGAAATCACTGCCCATGAGTGCCTCGCGGATGCGCCCGCTGGCAATTTCAGTGGCGTGGTTGACATCGGTGATCTTGCCCTTGGGGCTGATGGTCACCAGCGGATCCAGGTTGGCCTCGATCAGGCTGCGCGTGTAATGCGCTGTTGCCTCAATCAGCACGGCCCGGTCGGCGGCCAGTTTGGCTTCAAAAAGCTGCTGTTCGCCGGCCAGCAGTTTCGCCTTGTCACGCGCCAGCGCATCAAGCATCTGGTTGATGCCGATGCCCAGCACCGACACTTCATCTGTGCCTGAAATCTGTGCCCGCGTCGTCAAATCTCCGGCCTGAATTTTTTTCGAAACCTCTACCAGGGTGTTGATGCGATACCCCAAGCGATTTGCTATCCACAAGGCGGCCAGCAATGAAAGGCCGGCTGACAGCAACACAAGAATCGCGGTACTCCACAACTGCTGCTCCAGCAGGGCAGCCAGCGTTTTGCGGTCCTGGGCCAATCTGACCCAGCCCAGGGTCTGGTCTTTGAGCATGATGGGCATGGCCACATCGACCACCGCAGCGTCATCCGCAATGACTTGCGCCACGGCGCGTGACTGAATGAGGGCCAGGCTGGTTGCATCAGACACAAATTGCCCGACGATGGTGACATCACTGTGTGCCAGCACCCGACCTGCTGGCGACAGCACCATGGCATAACGTAATTCGGAAAATTGCCCAATGGCTTGTACCGTTTCCTGCAAACCCACCACATCATTGGCCATCACCCACGAGGCCGAGGTGACTGCCAGCGTTTGCGCCAGATGGGTGGTGGCGACCAGACTGTCGCGGTACAAAATGTCCTGCTCAAGCTTGCTCTGATAGGTGACCAACGCGCCCACCAGCAGAGAAAAGCCAATCGCAAACGTCAGCACGATCTGCCGCTTGAACGATGGGCTTTTCATTTTTTCACCTCATCCAGAGGGCGCACAGTCCGACTGAACCGGCGCAAAAAATCACCAACCACCCGGTAACGCTGGTCATTGGCCAGCTCAAACCGGGACAGCGGCAGGCGCTGCAAGATGGCTTTGCCCTCACTGGTGGTGTGCAAGGTGTCAAGCAGTTGCGCCACCCGTTGAACCAGTTCAGGTGGAACATCATCGCGCGCCATCACGCTGTTGTTGATGAGGGGGGCGGTGACCCATTTGGCTTCAAGTTGGCGCGCCTTGTCGGGTTGCTCTCGTTGAAATAGCTCCCAAGGCAAGGTCCAGGTGACGCCGGCTGCCACCTCGCCCATATAGACATTCATGATGGACGACTCGTGCGAGCCAACGTAGCGGTTCTCAATGTCGGTGTTGACATTGAGGCCATGGGTCTGAAAATAATATTGCGGCATCATGGCAGCGGCCAGAGCCGTGCTGCCCGGGTAGGCTACCACCCTGCCTTTCAGATCGGCCAAGGTCTTGATGGCGCTGTCGCGCCTGACCAGCACCACCCCGACGAACTTGTCGTCATCGCCCATTTTCGCGATGACGTGGTAGCCGTGCTTTAACGCCTTAAGCGTCTGGTATGGGTTGGGCAAGGCGAAATCGGGTTGGCGCGCATCCAGCTTTTTCTCGAATTCTTCGTAATTGCGCGATGCCTCCAATTGAAGGTGGACACCCGGCGTTTGGCGGTTGAGGTAGTCCACCAACGGGCCATACACTTCAAACAGGCGCTGCGGATTGTGCAGCGGGTGAATGGCAAATACATAGCTCTTGACAGCCACCGGTGGCTGGGCGCTGAACTGGGGGGCGGTCGAAGGACTTTGATCGCGCTGGCCACAGGCCACCAGCATGATCGATAGAAGTCCGTACAGCAGCAGTCGCATGGTCAGAGCATTCAGAACTTGGAAGAATGTGTCAGCATTTTTTGCGCAACCCGGTGGTTGCCCCATTTTTCCACTGATTCGGGGAAAAATCCATGAAAAAACAAGAAGAATGGACGCAATCGCGTCGAAATTTCAGGAGAGTCTGCCATGGACTCGGCTGTCATCAGCAGCTTGTGGCTACTCAACTGTTGCGGTGCACCGTCCGGTTTCGCCCTTGACGCTTGGCGGCATAGACGGCCTCGTCAGCTTTCTTGAGGGTGGCCAGCAGGTCATGCGACTGGCCGGCTTCGGTGGTGGCCGCGCCGATGCTAACGGTCAAGTTCAGGCCGCCGGGCCGAGCTGCCAGGATGATTTGATGCACCCGCTGGGCCACACGCAACGACTGTTCGGCATCTGAGTTGGGCAGGATCAACGCAAACTCCTCACCGCCATATCGGACAACCGAATCACACTGACGTGCCGCGGATTGCAGACATTGCCCCAACTCGCGCAAAACGGCATCGCCCCGGTCATGGCCGTGTGTGCCGTTGACGTTTTTGAAATGGTCAATATCGATCATCAGCACGGAAAACGTGGCATCCTGTTGTTGCCCGAGAATCGATGCCGCTGCTGCCAGGGTGCGCCGGTTTCCCAGCCCGGTCAGGCTGTCGGTGTAAGTGAGCTGCGTCATGGAGCGGTTTGCATCTTCGGTGACCACCACCCGAGCTTCGAGCTGGGCATTCAGAACGCGCAGACGCTCATGCGCATCAATCAGCTGGGCCGCCATGATCTCGGCTTGCTTGCGGGCTTCCAGCAGCTCCGACTCAAAGCGACTACGCTCCTGGGCCACAAAAAAACAGCCAGATGTAGGCGGTCTGGCCTTAAAAATTCACTTTTTTGACATTGGTCATCACCGGAACCGATGTGCCGTTTGGCCTGCGCAAATGAAGAAAAATCTCATGCACCTCGCCTTCAAGCCGCAGCAAGGGCCAGACATGGGTCTGGCAAAAAATACTGGAAGCCCGGGTCAGCAAGCTGTCCATGAACTCAGGCATGGCCTGGTCTGGCGCAGAAACTATCAGTGAGACGAGATTCGGGCTGGCAAAAAACACCCGTTCTTGGGCATCCGTTACCAGGTCGATGTAATTCGACGACTCGTTGATTAGGCAGGAGCGGAGATAGTATTTCATAGCGATCGGGCTAATTAATTGGCGCCGTGGATTTACCGCCAGTTTTTCAACAATCCCCATGAAAAAAGCCCGTGGCGCACAGGCGGCGCCACGGGCTTTGCAAGGGACAAAAAAAACGATCAGTCGGCGATGGTCAGCACGTTGTTGGCAAACGTGATCTGGTCAGCAGTGGCCGGCGTCGCCTGGATCGGCGGCACGTTGGCTGCCGTGATCGGATTGGCGGCTGCGCCGTTCAGGCCACGCGGCACGGTACGCACCACCTGGCTGGCCGGCAGGGCGGCACCGGATTTCAGGTTGGCATACATCATGTCCATCGCCTGGATGAAGTAGCGGTGCAGCGGCACCAACCGCTCCGGATAGCCCGGGAAGGCGAGGAAGGCGTCGAAATGCTGAGCATTGGTCACCTCGATGTACGACAGCCGGCTAGCCGTGCCTTCAACGATCTTGTTCATGCCGTAGTAAGGCCGGCCGGTGAAGGCCACCGGCAACAGCGTGTCGGCCCGGCCCTGCACGATCAGCGCCGGCTTGCCGCGCAGGTTGGCACTGCGCACCACTTCCTTGATGCCCTGCTGCACGCGCACCGCGTTGGCGCTGGTGCCGCTGTACAGCTCGCGCATGCACAGCGCGCCGGCGATGTTGTAGTCCTGCACATTGCCGACCGACAGCGAGGCCGCATCGAGCAACGGCCCACCCACGCTGAGGTTGTTGACGATGTTGATGCCAATGGTTGGCGGCACACCATTGGAGGCACCGAACGAGGTCGCCAGCGCGCTAGCGGAAGCCGACACCGGAGCGTTCGGTGTGGCCGATCCGGCGGCGCCAGTGGCGGCAAAGCTGTAGCCGCAAAGGTTGTCCTTGACGCTGAAGCGGCCGTAGGTGTTGGCATACGTCAGACCGACCGAAAGCGTGGCAAAGGAGTAGTGCGACGCCTGCAGCACATTGCTTTCAGGCTGCCAGCCGGCCGCGAGCAGTGCGGCCATTGCGCTGGCGGCCTGTTCGGCCGTGGTGGTGCCGGTGACCAGGCCGTTGGCCTGAAGGGCACTGCAGCGGTTGGCAGCAATCGTTGGGTTGACGGTATTGAAGGCGTTCGTGGTGGGCGACACCAGCGCAGCGCAGGGCTGCAGCAGGTTGGCCAGCGTGAAATAGTCGTACAGCGGCTTGCCGGTGCCGACCAGCGTGGTGGCGCCACGCCTGACGCTCAGGCGATTGTCGGGCGCGAGCTGGACTTCTGGCTCGGCCACGGCCACGCCGCTGATCAGGCCCTGCGTGTCCTGCTCGGCCGCCGCCAGCGCCGAGCCGGCGCCGTTGGACACGCTGGAGGCGATCACGATGGTGTTCGCCGGCGTGAGCTTTTTCAGGTGCGTCACGCCGTCACGGGCCAGGTCGCCGTATTTTTCATTCAGCACGAAATAGGCGAATTCGATCGACTGCAGCGTCCACTTGCCCCAGTCCTTTTCCGGGTTTTGCTGCGAATGCGCATGTTTGACGGCAAAGCGGTTCGGCGTGGCGGCATTGAAGGCGGCCAGTTCGGCGGCGCTCAGTTCGGCGGTGAAGATCGCGTTCTTGCCGGCCGTGGCGGCGTCCGTGCGAACGCCGTTCTGTCCATTGACGGTGCTGTTCTGCAAATCGTGGATGCCGGTGCCCGTGCCCTTGTCGGTGTAGGCCACGGCGCAGCCGTTTTTCAGGCCCCACTCGCCGGACGAGCCGATGGCACCATATACGCCGCGCGAGCCGCTGGAGGTGCCAGTGACGATGCAGGCATTGGCCGGGTTGAAGGTCGCCGGCACCTGCACCAGCATGGTGATGTTCTGCTTGCCGCTGCCGTCATCCGAATAGGCGATGTACTCAGTTCCGGCGATCTTGCCGTCACCGGTGGTGATGACGCCTTTGGCATCGACGTTCGGCCCGTACAGCGTGCCGTAGCCGCCGGCCGCGCTAATGTCGAGGATGGCGCGGTAGTTGTTAAAGATGGCGAGCTTGCGCAATTCGGCTGCTGTGGGCTTCAACGGGTCTACTGGTGTCAGTGCAACCGATGTGGCCGCGCCTAGCCCGGTCTTGCCCAGGCCGGCGGTCAGCAGGTCGTCGCTGCTGCCGTCGTAGCTGGCTGTGGCGACGGCGCCCAGATAGCTTGGCTTGATGTTGGTGTTCTCGACCGGGTCGCTGCTTCCGCCGCAGGCGCTCAGCGCCAGTACGGCAGAGGCCAGCGTGGTCAGTTTTAAAGGGGTGTTCTTGCGTGGAATGCTCATGTCTCGCCTTCTTGTGTTGATTTGTTCGTTCATCGACTTTTCACGCACACCCGTACCAAACAATCTGGTGCTTTCTGCCATCTTGTCCCTCAGGGATGCGAAGCCTCAGCAGCCCGAGTCCACTCGGAGTCACGTGCTGAAGTCAGCTGCATGCTCGGCTATAACATCGGGCGTTTCAAGTCCGTATAACTACTTATCGGGTAAGCGAGCTTGACGGCTCGGTAAAAAACGGATGGATATTCCATCCGCATGAGGCCAAGTTTGGCACTGCAAGTGCGTCGTCAAGCGTCGTGCTTTCCTCAATGTGGCGATCTAAATGCCCAAGGTTTGCGCCCACTGGCCCAAACGACATGCAAAGCTGGGCTGCGCGCACAGCCCTACCCCGGCGCAGTCTTCGCAAACGCCCTTTTTAAATGCTGAAGGTTCACCAAGTGGTGCGCTGATTGGCTGGTCATATGCCAGTCCGGCATGGCTCCCACACAATCCTCAGTCTCCTGAGCACCGCTGTTGTCCTACAGAGACATTCATTCGTCGCCGAAAGACTGCTGTAGCCGGTTTGTTGTCATCCAAAACGCAGCATTCCCGCTGATCGTGACGGCGGGACATGGCCGGGAAGCATTGATTGCCTGCAAATTCAGACTTCCTGATCCGCACGGAATCCATTTGGCA
>JBBQLQ010000011.1:0-38781 GCA_038328055.1 Burkholderiales bacterium | reverse complement strand
GTCTTGCTTTGTTGGTTTTTCAACCAGAGCCGTAGGTCATGCAAAGGCATGGGGCGGGCAAAGTAGTAGCCCTGTATTTGGGTACAACCCAGTTCAATCAGGCGGTTGAGCTCAGTTTGCGTCTCAACCCCTTCTGCAATGGCGTCCATGCCCAGTTCAGTAGCCGTGTTCAGACTTCCTGATTCCGCACGGAATCCATTTGGCAAGGTGAAAGCCTGGTTGTTACTTTGTGGGAGGGCTGGCAAGCCCGAATTCGCGGCTGCCGCCGCTCCTACAGGTGCCAGTGCCAGTGCCATTGCCAGTCCTATTCCTGAAAAAAGCAACTTCAGACTTCCTGATTCCGCACGGAATCCATTTGGCATGGTGACAGCCTGGTTGTACCTTTGTGGGAGGGCTGGCAAGCCCGAATTCGCGGCTGCCGCCGCTCCTACAAGTGCCAGTGCCAGTGCCAGTGCCATTGCCATTGCCAGTGCCAGTCCTATTTCTGAAAAAAGCAACTTGCGCCTTTGCGCATCAGGAAGTCTGAAATTAGACAAGCGTGAAACTGGCGAAGCCGCACCGAAGAGCAAAAACGTGCGGTGATCGAGAAGGTCAGCGCAAAAGATTTGGGTCGTTAAGCAGCTTGGCTTACCCCCGCATTCTTAATCGTCAGCAGCATCGAGCCCAGGAAACAACACCGACGTATAGCCAAACTGGCTGAAATCACGCACCCGCATCGGGTACAGCATGCCGATCAGGTGGTCGCACTCGTGCTGCACCACGCGCGCGTGAAAACCCGCCACGGTGCGGTCTATGGCATCGCCAAACTGGTCAAAACCGGTATAGCGAATGCGCTCAAAGCGTGGCACTTTGGCGCGCAGTCCCGGCACGGACAAACAGCCTTCCCAGTCTTCCACCTCCAGCGGTGAGCTATCGTCTGGCGTACCCAGCGGCGTGATAGTCGGGTTGATCAGCACTGTGCGCGGCACGGGCGGCGCATCGGGATACCGCGGGTTGGCGGTGTTGGTGCCAAAAATTACCAGCTGCAAATTTACCCCGATTTGCGGTGCCGCCAGCCCGGCACCATCGGCGGCGTGCATGGTGTCAAGCAGGTCACTGATCAGCAGATGCAGCGCATCGGTGTCGAACTGCAGCACCGGTTGCGCCACACGCAGCAGGCGCGCATCGCCCATTTTGAGAATCTCATGCACGCTCATTCTTGCGCCCCTTCCAGCAACGCTGTTAAACCCGCCTCATCGAGCACGGCCACACCCAGTTCCCGCGCCTTGTCGAGCTTGCTGCCAGCCTCAGCGCCAGCCACCACATAGCTGGTTTTCTTGCTGACCGAGCCGGCCACCTTGCCACCAGCGGCTTCGATCAGGGCTTTGGCATCCTCGCGGCTTAAGGTGGGCAGCGTGCCGGTCAGCACGAAGGTCTTGCCGCTCAGCGGGGTTGGTGGGCGTTCGGCTGGCGGCCCTTCTGGCCAGGTTACGCCGCAGGCGCGCAGTTGCTCGACCACTTCGCGGTTATGCGGCTGGTCAAAGAAGGTGCGCAGGCTCTTGGCCACGATCGGCCCCACGTCGGCCACTTCGAGCAAACGGTCTTCGGGCGCATCCATGATGGCATCGAGCTGGCCAAAATGGCGCGCCAGCTCTTTGGCCGTGGCCTCGCCCACATGGCGAATGCCCAGTCCGAACAAAAATCGTGGCAAGGTGGTTTGCTTTGAATTTTGTAGCGCTTCAAGCAGATTCTGTGCGGACTTTTCCGCCATTCTTTCCAAACTGGCGAGCGCCGTGAAACCCAGCCGGTACAAGTCTGGCAGAGTGTGGATGATGCCGGCATCAACCAACTGGTCAACCAGTTTGTCGCCCAGACCGTCCACCTCGACAGCCCGGCGCTGGGCGAAATGCAAAATGGCCTGCTTGCGCTGAGCACTGCAAAACAGCCCACCGGTGCAGCGGTAGTCGGCCTCGCCCTCCTCGCGCACGGCCGCGCTGCCACACACCGGGCAGGTGCGCGGCATGGTGAACAACTCGGGATCACCGGTGCGCTTGTCCAACAACACCGATACCACTTCAGGAATCACATCGCCGGCGCGACGCACGATGACGGTGTCACCCACGCGCACGTCCTTGCGACGGGCTTCGTCTTCGTTGTGCAGGGTGGCATTGGTCACAGTGACACCGCCAACAAACACCGGGGCCAGCTTGGCCACGGGCGTGAGTTTGCCGGTGCGCCCGACCTGCACGTCAATCGCCAGCACAGTCGTCAACATCTCTTGCGCCGGAAATTTGTGCGCCACGGCCCAACGTGGCTCGCGCGTGACAAAACCCAATTGGCGTTGCAGCGCGATGCTGCCTACCTTGTAAACGACCCCGTCAATGTCAAAACCCAGACCATCGCGCGCTTTGCCAATGGATTCGTAATACGCTATTAATTCAATAGCACCTTGCGCTTGCTGGACAAGGGCTGAGACCGGAAAACCCCATTTTTTTAGAGTTTGCAGCCAATCAAAGTGGGATGCAAATACCGGTCCGCCCGCCTCGGGCGCCGAGACTTCACCCAGGCCATAGGCAAAAAAGCTCAAAGGACGCTGGGCGGCAATGGCCGGGTCAAGCTGGCGCACAGCACCGGCGGCAGCGTTGCGCGGGTTGACAAAGGTTTTTTCGCCCTTGACACCGGCAGCAATCTTCTGGCGCTGGCGCTCGTTCAAGGCTTCAAAGTCATCGCGGCGCATATACACCTCGCCACGTACCTCCAGCACGGTGGGCGCACCGGCAGGCAATTTAAGCGGGATTTGGCCGATGGTGCGGATGTTTTGCGTCACATCTTCACCGAACTCGCCATCCCCACGCGTGGCGGCTTGCACCAGCGTGCCGTGCTCATAGCGCAAGCTCATTGCCAGGCCATCAAATTTGGGTTCAGCCACATAGGTTATTGGCGCGTCGGCTTCGGTCAAGCCCAGCTCACGGCGAACGCGGGCATCAAAATTCTCAGCACCGCTGGCCATGGTGTCAGTTTCGGTGCGGATGCTGAGCATCGGCAGGGCATGACGCACCTGGGCAAATTGATTCAACGCCTTGCCACCAACACGCTGGGTCGGTGAATCGGGCGTGATCAGCTCGGGGCGGGCGGCTTCAAGCGCTTGCAGCTGCGCAAACAGGCGGTCGTATTCAACGTCGGGCACGCTGGGATCATCCAGCACGTAATAGCGGTGCGCGTGGGCATGCAGGGTCTGGCGCAGTTGGGCGATCTGGCTGGCTTCATCAGCGCTTTGGGCAAACATATCCGGGGTCGACATGGCAGCGCGTGCTCAGGAAAAAAGCCGCCGCGCCAAGGGCGAGCCGGCTGAGAGTTCACGCTGGTCAAGCGTGTCGTAAAGCTGCTCAAGCTCAGTGGCAATCACGTCCATGGCCTGTGGTGGCAGAGGTACGCCACTGTCATCCGTAATGGCGGCATTCATGTCATTGGCCAGCGTTGCGGCCGCTTCGCGCATGCGCTCAAACGCGCGCTCGCTGCGAACCACCTGGGCCACATCCAGACTAAGAATGATCTCGCGCAAGGCGGACTGGGTGGGGTCTTCTGACAAGGCGGTCTGGGTGTCAAAGCTCAAACTCAGTACCGGCGGCAGCCCGGCAAATGCGGCGGGCACCACCATGCGCCCGGCCATCGAGCCGGGCAAAAACCCCAGGCGCGCCGCCATTTGCTGGATATAGCTGGGGCTCCAGGCGGCCCGCTTGGCCCGCAGAACAAAGCCCAGCTGGGCATCGTGGTCACCGGCAAACTGGTCCAGCTCACGGGCACGGCCCACTTCCTGGCGCATGTCGGGAAAGTCCGGCGTGCCGTTCACGGCATCACAAAATTCCTGAATTTTGATGACAAATTCAGAAAATTCAATGTCATTGAGTGCACCCGAGCGGTTGGCCAATTGAATACCCGCCTGCAACTGGCTGTAGCGCGCCCCCGCCACCGCAGACTCCCAGCGCTCGGTGGTGGCATTCAATCCTTCAATAGCAAAGGGCTTGCTGCCGACCCGGCGTGTCGGTGGCAAATTGGCCAGCACCGCGTCGCCCGACACCGGTGCCTCCAGCGCAATGGGCGCAATCACATCAATCAGGGCATCAAGGCCGGGTTTTTTCTCGGGCACGGGAAGCACAAAATCGTCGTCATGGAACTGGCTGTCATCAAGCGTGGGTTCGCGTGCTTGCAGCGCAGCGCTGTCGCTCTCAACGGGCAAGGGCTGGCGTGGCCGGTTTTTGCGTGCCAGCCAGACGTTGTAAACCACCATGGCCAGCAGCACCGCGCCGCCCATGATCAATAAACCCAATTGCATTTGGCTCATGCTCATCACTCCAGTTCGGCCAGACTCAAGGCCGCGTCCATATCGACTGCCACGATGCGCGACACACCCTGCTCTTGCATGGTCACGCCAATCAGTTGTTTGGCCATTTCCATGGCAATCTTGTTGTGGCTGATAAACAAGAACTGCGTGTCTTTGCTCATGCTGGAGACCAGTTTGGCATAACGCTCGGTGTTGGCATCGTCCAGCGGCGCATCCACTTCATCCAACAAACAAAACGGTGCCGGGTTGAGCTGAAAAATGGCAAACACCAGCGCAATCGCCGTCAGTGCTTTTTCGCCACCCGAGAGCAAGGCAATCGACTGGTTTTTTTTTCCCGGCGGCTGGGCGATCACCTGCACGCCAGAGTCGAGAATTTCGTCACCGGTGATCACCAGCCGGGCGTTGCCGCCGCCAAACAGCTCAGGAAACATTTTGCCGAAATGCGTGTTGACAGCGTTGAAGGTGCCCGAGAGCAGCTCGCGGGTTTCGCCGTCAATTTTCTTGATGGCATCTTCCAGCGTGGTCATGGCTTCCACCAGATCAGCGGTCTGGGCATCAAGAAATTGCTTGCGCTCGCTAGCCACCGCCAGTTCGTCAAGCGCCGCCAGGTTGACCGCACCGAGCGCCACGATGTCGCGGTTGAGGCGGTCAATCTCACCCTGCAAGCCAACCAGTCGCACAGCGCCATCAGCCACCGAGATGGCAAGACTCTCGATGTCGGCCTTGGCATCGTTGAGCAACTGGGTGTATTGCTCAAAACCGAGCCGCGCCGCCTGCTCTTTGAGCTGCCATTCGGTGATGCGCGCACGCAGGGGGTCCAGCTCGCGCTCCAGCTGCATGCGGCGCTCGTCACTGGCGCGCAGCTTGGCGGTCAAGTCATCGTACAAACTGCGCTGTGCGCCCAGATGCTTCTCACGTTCAATCTTGACAGCCAGCGCTTGTTGCAAGCCGCCTTGTGCTGCCGCATCATTCAAACGGATCAATTCATCTTGAGCTCTCTGGGCTTCAGCCCTTACAGCGTCTGCTTGTTGCACTGCAATTTCGATAGCACGCGAGAGTTCGGCGCGGCGCGAACCCAGGCTGCGCATGGCAAAGTTTGCCTCTTGGGCCTGCCGCTCCAGACTGCGTTGCTGCTCGCGGCATTGCGTCAACTTGCGCTCGGCGCTGATAACATGGTCGTCCAGCTGGGCGTGGCGCTCCTGCGTGTCGGCCAGTTGCATGTCGAGCTCTTCAAAGCGGGCTTCAGCCGTCACGCGGCGCTCCTGCAAATCATCAAGCTGGGCATCCACCTCGGTCAAGTCGCTGGCAATCTGGGCACTGCGACTGCGTGCCTGCTCAAAGGCTTGCGTCAGGCGCAGAGTTTCGACTTGCAAGGCGTGTGCGCTGGCTTGTGTCTGGGTTGCCTCCTGGCGCACCGAGACCAAGCGTCGCGACACATCGGCATAGGCGGCCTCGCAGCGCACCAGCGCAGCACGCGACTCGTCGGTGATCAGCACCTGGGCACGCAACTGTTTTTCGATATTTTCAATTTCTTGCGCGCGCGCCAGCAAGCCGGCCTGCTCGGAATCGGGCGCATAAAAGCTGACACTGTGCAGCCCCACGGCGTGACCGGACTTGACATAAATGAATTCACCGGGCTGCAACTTGTCACGGCTGGCCAGCGCATCTTCCAGACTGGCGGCGGTAAAGCAGCCTTGCAGCCAGCCGTCGAGCACGGCTTTTTGACCGGCATCGGGCACGCGCAGCAAATTAGCCAGCCGGGGCAAAGGCGCAGCCTGATCAGCCACGCTGGCTGCCGGTGGGCTGTAAAACGCCAGCTTGGCCGGGGGCGCGTCCTGCGCAAAGGCGCGCAGCATGTCAAGGCGGCTGACCTCAAGCGAGCCCAACCGTTCGCGCAAGGCCGCTTCGAGCGCGTCTTCCCAGCCTTGTTCGATGTGCAGGCGGCTCCACAGTCCTTGCAGGTGGTCAAGCCCGTGTTTTTGCAGCCAGGGCTGCAACTTGCCGTCGGTTTTGACTTTTTCCTGCAAAGCTTTGAGCGCTTCCATGCGGGCTGACAAATCGGCCAGCCGACCGGATTCACTGTTGACCGCCTGTTGTTGCGCACGGCGGCTTTCATCGAGTTCGGGCGCAGCGGCTTGCAGCTCGGCCAAACGGCCCTGTGCCATGTCTGAGGTTTCTTGCGCCTGCTGCAGTTGACTCTGCTGGCTGACCAGGCGCGCTTCGTCGGGTGCGGCCAAGGCGTTGCGGTCTTGCAGCAAGCGCTCGCGGCGCGCGCCCAATTGGCGCGATTGCTCTTCGATGCTGCGTTGCTCGGCAGCCAGCACACCAATCTGCTGCTGCACCTGCGCCACGCCGGCGCGCTGCTCATTGGCGTTGCGTTGTGCCAGGCGCAGTGCTTCTTCAAGCTCGGGCAGTTGCTGGGCCTGGTCTTCTACCTGCGCCGATAGCATTTCGGTCTTTTCCTCGCCCAGCAACTCCAGCTCAGAGAGATTTTCTAGTTCGCCATGGGCATCCTGGCCACGGGTGGCCCACTGCGCGGCCTGCTCCTGCAGCGTTACCAGACGCTGCTCTACCCGCTGACGGCCTTCCACCACGAAGCGAATTTCTGCCTCCAGCCGACCCACTTCGGTGCTGGCTTCATACAGCAGCCCCTGCGCCTGGTTGACTTGATCGCCCGCTGCGTAATGCGCCTGGCGAACGGTTTCAAGCTCGGACTCAATATGGCGCAAGTCAGCCATGCGGCTTTCCAGTGCATTGACGGCACCTTGCGCCTCGGACTGGACTTTGGTCTGATCCGTTTCGGATTCGGTCCGCTTCAAAAACCATAGCTGATGCTGCTTGAGGGACGCGGACTCTGACAGTAAATGGTATTTTTTTGCCACCTCGGCCTGCTTTTCAAGACGATCCAGGTTGGCGTTAAGCTCGCGCAAGATGTCTTCAACCCGGGTCAGATTTTCACGCGTGTCGCTTAAACGGTTTTCGGTTTCGCGGCGGCGCTCCTTGTACTTGGACACCCCGGCGGCTTCTTCAAGAAACAGCCTGAGTTCTTCGGGCCTGCTCTCGATGATGCGGCTGATGGTGCCCTGGCCAATGATGGCGTAGGCGCGCGGCCCAAGCCCGGTGCCCAAAAAAACATCCTGCACGTCGCGTCGGCGCACCGCCTGGTTGTTGATGTAATAGCTGCTGGTGCCATCACGGGTCAGGACGCGTTTGACGGCGATCTCACCAAACTGGCTCCACTGGCCACCGGCGCGGTGGTCATCGTTGTCAAACACCAGTTCGACACTGGCCCGGCTGGCCGGCTTGCGGGTGGTGGTGCCGTTAAAAATCACGTCCTGCATCGACTCGCCACGCAACTCGCTGGCCTTGGACTCTCCCAGCACCCAGCGTACGGCATCCATGATGTTGGATTTGCCGCAGCCGTTGGGGCCCACCACGCCCACCAGTTGGCCAGGCAATAAAAAATTGGTGGGCTCGGCAAATGACTTGAAGCCCGATAACTTGATTGAATTAAGACGCACGACGTGGTGAAACTAGAAACTTTGGGGTTGCAGCGCCCACCCATCTGAGGCCTGGGCTGCTTGGTGAGCCGTCATGATACCTTGCGAACCCAAGGAAAACCCTCGGATTCACCTCTTCGCCATTAGCACCTGTGGGCCAGCGCCATGACCTGATCAGCAGGTAAATTCTTTAGGCTGTGGTCGCTCCAGACCCGGCGCCAATGACGCGCACCGGGCAGTCCGTGACGCAAGCCCAGCATGTGCCGGGCAATCGTTGGCCAATGGGTGCCGTGGGCCGCAAATTCATGCGCCATGTAGTCCACCATCTGCTGCTCAACCGCTTCCCGAGTCAGAGAGCCGTCCAAGCTGCAGGAATCGGACATTACATTGTTAAAAAAAGCGGTGTCCCATTGGCTCAGCCACCAGGGGTTGTGATATGCCTCACGCCCCAGCATGACCCCGTCCAATTGCTGCAGGTGGCCTTGCACCTGCTCGGTGGTGGTAATTCCTCCATTGATCACAATGATCAGTTCGGGAAAATCATGTTTGAGCCGATACGCCCAGTCGTAGCGTAGCGGAGGTATTTGACGGTTGTCTTTTGGGCTCAAGCCCTTCAGCCATGCATTACGCGCATGCACGATGAAAGTCTGGCAGCCCGCCTGGCTGACCGCGCCGACAAAGTCGCGCACAAAGTCATAGCTTTGCACCTGATCAATGCCGATACGGTGCTTGACCGTGATGGGAATCGCTGTTGCATCGACCATGGCCTTGACACAATCAGCCACCAGTTGCGGCTCACGCATCAGGCAAGCCCCGAACGCGCCGCGCTGCACGCGCTCACTTGGGCAGCCGCAGTTGAGGTTGATTTCACTGTAGCCCCACTGCGCACCCAGGCGGGCGCACTGCGCCAAATCAGCCGCGTCACTGCCACCAAGTTGCAGGGCGACGGGTTGCTCTTGCGAGTTGAAGCTCAAATGCCGCGCCACATCACCATGAATCAGGGCTCCGGTGGTCACCATCTCGGTATACAGCAGTGCGCGTTTTGTGAGTAATCGGTGGAAATAGCGGCAATGGCTATCTGTCCAATCAAGCATCGGAGCCACAGATATTTTCCATCGCTGCGAGAGCGCTGTTTGAGGAATCAACATCGCCGGATTATCCCCAGCCAAGGCGCACACCGTCAGCCGTTAAGGGACGACACACCACGGTGCGGCATCATGTGCGTAAGCCATCCACAGCGCCCAAGCCGAGCTGGCAGCCAGCGCCAAGCCAGCCAGTCGAACGCCCCAGTCACCCGAATCATTGGCTTTCAGGCGCAACCACAACCAGGGCCCCAGCATCATCGACACACTGGTTCCCAATGCAAACAAGGCCATAACCAGCGCACCGTCCAACGCGTGACCTGTCAAGCCCGCAACCAACAAAGCCGAATACAGCAGCCCACAGGGCAAAAAAGTCCATACAACGCCCAGCAGTAGCGGTGCCCCTCTGCCGCGCCCCGTAACCAGGCCACGCGCGCCAGCCCATATTTTTCTACCGGTATGCTCCATCCAGACCGGTTGTTGCGCTTTCCAAAGCAACAGCAAACCAAGCACCATCGTGGCCACATGAAACATGCTCCACACCGGTCGCAGCGCAGTCGACTGCGTCGTCAACCAGCCCAGGCCTTGCATCGATGCCGCCGCCAGCGCGCCAAGTGCCGAATACCCCAGTACCCGGCCTAACTGAAAAGTCCACATGGCTGAAGTTTTATGGGAACCGGCCGCTTGGCCGATACCAGCGCAGGCCGCGCCACACATGGCAATGCAATGTGGCCCACCCGCCAGTCCCATCAACAAAGCAGTGGTTGCAAGAGAGGTCAACATGCCTCTAATTTAAAGTATCTTGGAAAACTTGGCGCGGGTACGGTCAGTTTGCAAATAGCGATCAAACACCATGGCCACCGCCCGCACAAAGAACCAGCCCTTGGCGGTCACCACAATACCGCTGTCATCCAACTCAACCAGGCCCTGCTCCACCTGCGCAGCCAACGCCTCCATTTCCTTGGGAAAGTACTGCTTGAAGTCAATCAGATAGGCCAGCTCAATCGACTCGTACGACAAGCGTCCCTGACACATCAAGGCCATGATGACCGCACGACGTACCAAGTCATCGCGCGACAGCGCCAGCCCGCGCACCACCGGAAATTGCCCCTGATCCAGAAAATCGTAATACTCTTCAAGAGTCTTCGCATTCTGGCTGTAGGTAGCCCCAACCCGTCCGATAGACGACACCCCCAAACCAATCATGTCGCAATCGGGTTGCGTGCTGTAGCCCTGAAAATTGCGGTGCAGACGACCTTGACGCTTGGCTACCGACAAGGAATCGTTTGGCAGTGCAAAATGATCCATGCCAATGTAGACATACCCTGCCGCCATCAGTGCGGCCATGGAGCGCGCCAACATAGCCACCTTGGCGGCAGCTGTCGGTATTTCTACCGAAGCTATGCGCCGCTGGGGTTTGAATCGCTCGGGCAGGTGGGCATAGGCATACAGCGCAATGCGGTCGGGCTTGAGTGCAACGATCTGCACCATCGTCCGATCAAACGACTCTGGTGTCTGTTCGGGCAGACCATAAATAAGATCCACGTTGACCGACTCAAAACCTCTTTCGCGTGCCGCCGCGACCAACTCGAACACCTGTTCAGCTGGCTGCACCCGGTGAACGGCTTTCTGCACCGCGGGGTCAAAGTCCTGCACACCAAAACTCAGGCGATTGAAACCAAGCTCTGCCAGCACATCGAGCCGACCGGAATCTATGGTGCGTGGATCGATCTCGATCGAATATTCGCCCCCTGGGGCAAATATAAAGCTGCGCCGCAACATCGCCATGACCTCACGCAACTCATCATCGGAGAGGAAGGTTGGTGAGCCGCCGCCAAAATGCAGCTGGGACACCACTTGCCCGACACCCATATGCCGGGTGTGCAAATCAACTTCACGGCTCAGGTAACGCAGGTACGCGGCAGCGCGGTCATGGTGCTTGGTGATGATTTTGTTGCAAGCGCAGTAATAGCAAAGCGACTCGCAAAACGGAATGTGAACATACAGCGACAAGGGCAACACCAGAGCCGCAGCGCCCGACTTGCGCTGTTCGAGCGCCTGAATGTAATCATTGGCCGTAAACGCTTCGACGAATCGATCCGCAGTCGGATACGAGGTGTAACGTGGGCCAGACACGTCATATTGGCGGATCAAACTTTCCGAGATCGGCTCGGCAACAACATTTGGCATGAAAATTCCTTTTGCAACGCTGGCAAATATGCCTTTTTATTCGACTCAGTATCTTGATATCGATCAAATAAAGGGAAATAATCCATCAACAATAATTGACCTGGATCAGAGCCCGTCGGCGAACAGTGTCAAAATCGCGCCCATGAATCACGAGACCATCAAGATCGCCTGCTCAAACTGCAACATGCGGGAACTCTGTATGCCCATCGGCTTGAGCAATGAAGAATTGAGCCGCATTGACGAGGTCATTGGCACACGTCGCAAAATCAAGCGAGGCGAAACGCTGTTTCACAATGGTGAAAAGTTTTCCAACCTCTACGCTATCCGAACAGGCTTTTTCAAGACCTGCATTACCTCGGAAGACGGGCGCGACCAAGTCACGGGTTTTCAGATGGCCGGAGAAATCATCGGTCTTGACGGCATTGTCCATGACCACCATACCTGTGATGCCGTTGCGCTGGAAGATGGTGAGATCTGCGCCATGCCTTTTGAAGAAATCGAGAATTTGTCACGCGAAGTCAATTCATTGCAGCGGCATGTTCACAAAATCATGAGCCGGGAAATTGTGCGTGAACACGGCGTGATGCTGTTGCTTGGCAGCATGCGTGCTGAAGAGCGCTTAGCGGCGTTTTTGCTGAATCTGGCACAGCGCCTTCATGCGCGGGGTTTTTCACAGTCAGAATTGGTGCTGCGAATGACGCGTGAAGAAATCGGTAGTTTTCTGGGTTTGAAACTTGAGACCATTAGCCGCACTTTTTCACGTTTTGTCGACGAAGGCATTGTTCAGGTCAAGCAGCGCCATGTTCACATTCTCGACACAGGCGCCTTGCAGGACATCATCAACCCCAAGTAGTTATCAAGGTTTGTCAACTGCCTGTTTCGGTAGTGGCACAACACCTGTAGCAGCATGATTGCGACCCAACCCGGCAGGTGCGGTGCTGCTGTCCATCGTTCTTGCAGACCCTGATTCATCTGCGGTTTTTCCTTGACTGTAGTAATCCATCACGATCTCGTTCGGGCTGGTGATGGCAAGATACAAGGTAATAAAACCGGCGACCACAACGATGGCCGGCCCGGAAATGACCAACCAGACGTGACCAAAATGCCACCAGGGTTTTGACTGATCTGAATTACTGTTTTGCATTTGTCTTCTCGATTGAACTGGAGGCGCGCAACACGAATGCCCCGAACGCCTTAAAAAAAAACAGTGGGCGACTCCAAAGAGTCACCCACTATGTCCATCTTGGTTGTCCGTAATGTTGACAACAAATAGCAAGGTACCGTGCTATTTCTTCGCCAACCATCCCGATTAGATTTTGTTCGACAAGCCCCAGATGTACGAAGTCAGAACATGGATTTGTTCCTTTGTCAACTTCTCGCCTTGTGCTGGCATGACATTGACTTTCCCGTTATTAACCATGTCAATAATGGCCTTCTCGCCAAATCCATGCAACCAGATTTTGTCGGTCAGGTTTGCAGCACCAACTGCTTGCATACCTTTGCCATCAGCACCATGACAGGCAGCACAAACAGCAAACTTTTCTTTGCCCAGAGCTGCCCGGACTGAGTCATGCGCACTGCCGGACAAGCTCAGCACATATTGCGCTACGTTCTTGACATCATCGGCTGTGCCCACGGCTGCAGCCATTGGCGGCATATTGCCAACCCGGCCGAGCATCAGTGTCTCGGTGATTTTTTCAGGTGTGCCGCCGTGCAGCCAGTCACCATCGGTCAAATTCGGAAAGCCCTTATTGCCGCGTGCATCGGAAGCATGGCACTGAGCACAGTTGTTACTGTACAAGCGCTCACCAATCGCCATGGCTTGTGCATCCTTGGCAACATCCTCTGGCTTCATGCCGGCAAATTTAGCATAAATAGGCGCTGTTTCCGCATTGCCCTTGTCCACCTCGGCCTGATGTGCGCCAGCCTGTGTCCACTTCAAGGTGCCCGGATAGCTGCCCAGACCTGGGTACAGCACAAGATAGACAGCCGAAAATACAATCGTGATCACAAACAGATAACTCCACCAGCGTGGCAATGGATTGTTCATCTCACGCAAATCGCCATCCCAGACATGGCCTGTGGTGTTGTCGGACGCGGTCGTAGCCTTGGCCTTGCCCGTCACTATCAACAAAACCAGACAGGCCGCGATGCTGAAGATCGTTAAGCCGGCGACGTACATCGCC
Organism: Burkholderiales bacterium; assembly: GCA_038328055.1. Taxonomy (GTDB): domain Bacteria; phylum Pseudomonadota; class Gammaproteobacteria; order Burkholderiales; family Burkholderiaceae_C; genus Rhodoferax. The sequence continues at coordinate 25,502 of JBBQLQ010000011.1, read as the reverse complement.
CAAAAATTACTCGTGAAGTCGCTCATTTTTTTTCCTAAACGGTGTGTGGGTCAATCTTGCTCGAAGGGCAAGTTGGCAGCCTTATCAAAATCAGCGGCATTCTTGCGGGAATAAGCCCAGGCAATGATTCCGACAAACGTGAAAAAACTGACAACCGTCACCACTGAACGTAATGTGTTGACATCTAGCTCCATGACAAGCCTCGCTTATTTAACCGAAGTACCAAGAACCTGCAGGTAAGCCACCATGGCATCCATTTCAGTCTTGCCTTTCACATCTGCAGCGGAACTGGCAATTTCTGCATCGGTGTAAGGCACACCAACTTTGCGCAAAGCAGTCATGTGCGCGGGCATCACGGCAGCATCGACGGGTGTGTTCATCAGCCAAGGGTAAGCCGGCATGATGGACTCGGGAACCAGATCACGCGGATTGTTCAGGTGGGTGATTTGCCACTGGTCACTGTACTTGCCGCCGACGCGGTGCAAATCAGGACCGGTGCGCTTGCTACCCCACTGAAACGGATGGTCATAAACGAACTCACCCGCCAGTGAGTAGTGCCCATAGCGCAGTGTCTCGGCCCGGAAAGGACGAATCATCTGCGAATGGCAGTTGTAGCAGCCCTCCCGTGTGTAGATGTCACGTCCGGCCAACTGCAATGCCGTGTAGGGTTTCAAGCCTGCCACGGGCTGTGTGGTTGATTTTTGGAAAAACAGGGGAACGATCTCAACCATGCCACCAAAGAGCAGCACGATCAGGATAAGAACAATCATCAACCCATTGTTGGTTTCAATGGTTGCGTGCGAAAAACCATCACTTTTGTGTGTATCAGCCATGATATTGAATCCTTAAGCGTGCGCTAAGGCAGCAGGAATGTTGACAGTGACGGAGCGACCATTGGTAGCCGTCTTGAGGGTGTTCCAAAGCATGATGATCATGCCAACGAGATACAACAGACCACCCACCAAACGCAACACATAGAACGGGAAGCTGGCTTTCACCGACTCAACAAAGGTGTACGTCAGCGTGCCGTCGGTGTTGATGGATCTCCACATCAGGCCCTGCATCACACCAGCAATCCAGAGAGCGGCGATGTACAGCACGATGCCAATGGTGGCCATATAGAAGTGAACTTCAATGGCTTTGACACTGTACATTTGCTTTTGGCCAAACAGTTTGGGGATCAGGTAGTACATGGAACCCATGGTGACCAAACCGACCCAACCCAACGCGCCGGAGTGAACGTGACCAACAGTCCAGTCGGTGTAATGAGACAAGGCGTTGACAGTTTTAATGGCCATCATCGGACCTTCAAAAGTTGACATACCGTAGAACGACAAGGACACGATCAGGAAACGCAGAATCGGGTCATCGCGCAGCTTGTGCCAAGCACCAGACAGCGTCATGATGCCGTTGATCATGCCACCCCAGCTAGGAGCCAACAAGATCAGGGAGAAGACCATACCCACAGACTGCGTCCAATCAGGCAACGCCGTGTAGTGCAGATGGTGCGGACCCGCCCACATGTAGGTGAAGATCAAGGCCCAAAAGTGGACGATGGACAAACGGTAAGAGTAAACAGGCCGCTCGGCTTGCTTGGGAATGAAGTAATACATCATGCCCAGAAAGCCGGCTGTGAGGAAGAAGCCAACCGCATTGTGGCCGTACCACCACTGCACCATGGCATCCTGCACGCCAGCATAAGCTGAGTAGGACTTCATGCCACCGGCCGGAATGGCTGCGCTGTTTACCAGGTGCAGCAGTGCCACAGCCAGAATAAACGCACCAAAGAACCAGTTAGCCACATAAATATGCTTGACTTTGCGGGTTCCGACTGTGCCGAAAAACACCACAGCATAAGACACCCACACCAAGGTGATCAGGATGTCGATAGGCCATTCGAGTTCAGCGTATTCCTTGCCTTGGGTAAAACCCAACGGCAAAGAAATCGCCGCTGACAAAATCACCAGCTGCCAACCCCAAAAGGTAAAGGCCGCCAACTTGTCGCTAAAAATGCGCACCTGGCAGGTACGCTGAACCACGTAATACGAAGCAGCAAACAACCCACAACCACCAAACGCAAAGATCACCGCATTCGTGTGCAAGGGCCGCAATCGGCCAAATGATAAAAACGAAATACCCATATTGAGCTCCGGCCAAGCGAGCTGGGCGGCGATGATCACGCCTACCAACATACCGACCACGCCCCACACGACGGTCATGATGGCAAACTGCCGAACGACTTTGTCGTTATAGGTAGTTGCCTGCGAATTTGGAAATGTCATGTTTACCTCTTCATAGTTGTACATCATGGAGTCTAATGTCCGATTAGTCAACTCAATTTGATATAAATCAAATAGACACTCGAAACCTTATCAATCCTTAAGAATTCTCTCACCTTCTTGCTCAATATCGTCAAATTGCCCGCGATAAATCGCCCACCACACACCCCCAATGATGAGGAATACCAACACAACGGACAGGGGAACTAATAAATAGAGAATTTCCATCAAATTTTCTCGTCAAATTGCCCATTGCGGGACAGCCGCAGCGCATTCAGCACCACCAACAGGGAACTGCTGGCCATTCCCAAGCCTGCCAGCCAGGCCGGCAACATGCCGGCGACGGCCAGGGGTACGCACACGGCGTTATAGATTGCCGCCCATGCCAGATTTTGCCGTACAACCGACAGCGTGCGACGCGACAGAGAAATGGCGGCCACGACATCGGTCAGCCGACTGCTCGAAATCAAAAAGTCAGCCTGGGCCTGTGCCAGCGGCACAGCTTGGCCAAACGCAAACGATGCATGGGCACCGGCCAATATCGGCCCATCATTCAAACCATCACCGACCACTGCAACTTTATGCCCCTGCAACTGGGCATCGTGCAGAAAATCAAGCTTTTGCTGGGGGGAGCAGTGCCCCATGACCCTGACGTGATCAATACCAACTTTGCCAGCAACCCGGCTGGCAGCCTCACTGGCATCGCCGGACAACAGATGAACGACCATTCCCTGCTGCATCAATGCATCAACCGTGAATGCGGCATCGGGGCGAATATCTTCCTGCAGAACAAAGCTAGCCAACCAACCCTGGCTGTCACTCAAAAAAACCTGCAAATCCGGTGAAACCGTCTGGCTGATGCCACAAAAATCAGCAGAGCCCAAGCGCAGATCAGTTGTACTTGACGCATCGCCCAGCAAAAAAACTCGCGCCCGCAATCCCTTTCCGGATTCCTCTGCAACCTCCGAAGCCTGCCAAACGCCGACTTGCCCCGAAGCTGTGGCCGCTTGCAGCAGTGCCCTGGATACCGGATGCAATGAGTGCTGCGCCAGCGCTGCGGCCATGGCCAATGCCTGTATTGGATCAACACCATCACGCGCGACGGTCTGACTCAACACCATGGCATCACGCGTCAAGGTGCCGGTTTTATCAAACATCACGGTATCCACGGCAGCCAAAGACTCAAAAGCATCCAGACGGCGCACCAGCACCCCGCGCCGTGCCAAGGCACCGGCGGCTGACAACATGGCAGCTGGTGTAGCCAGCGACAACGCACACGGACACGTCACCACCAAGACCGATACCGCGACCATCAATGCGCGCTCAGGATCCGTATTCCACCAATAAGCGCAAGCCAGACCTGCAGCCAGTAGCACGCCAATCAAAAATGGCTTGGCAATGGTGTCGGCCAAGCGCGCCAAGCTGGGTTTTGTGGTCGAAGCGCTTTCCATCAAACTGACAATTTGTGCAAACCGGGTCTGCTCACCCACACGCTCCACGCGAACCAACACCACTGCCGTCAGGTTATGGCTGCCGGAAATCACCGCATCACCGGCACCTCGCGCCAAGGGTCGTGATTCGCCAGTCAACAAGGCCTCATCGACAGATGTATTGCCCCGCAACACCAGGCCGTCCGCCGGAAAAACCTCGCCGGGCAGGACCCGGATCACATCGTCGGCCTGCAGGCGCCGCACCGGGATGCGCTCAAACTGCCCATCACTTAGCTGGCGGGCCACACTGTCAGGCAAACGGTTCATCAGTGCCTCCAGCGATCCAGCCGTTTTGTCGCGCAGCCGCAGTTCGAACCAGCGCCCCGTCAGCAAAAAGAAAACAAACATGGTCAGCGAATCAAAATACACCTCATGGCCGAATATTCCACTTGGATCAAAGGTTCCGGCAGTGCTGACCACAAAGGTGATCAACATGCCCAGCGCTACTGGCAAATCCATGCTCACCCGCCGATGTAACACGTCACGCCAGGCATTGCCGAAAAATGGGCCACATGAAAACAGAATCACGGGCAGCGTCAAAACCCACGAGGCCCAGCGCAGCAACTGCTCCATTTCGGCACTCAAGTCGCCTGCTTTGGAGACATAGGCCGGGTAGGCATACATCATCACCTGCATCATGCACAAGCCCGCCACCATCATGCGCCACAGCGCCTTGCGCGATTCAAGCTTACGCCGCTCGCGGGCAAATGCATCGTTGGCGGGCAGTGCGCGGTACCCGGCCTTCTGCACCGCCTGCATCCACCCCGACGGCATGACCGCCTGATCAGTCCAGACCACTTTGGCGCGGTGACTACCGGCGCTTACCTCGGCGCTGTAAACGCCAGGAACCTGCTTGAGTGCATCTTCGATTGACAGTGCGCAGGCCGCGCAGTGCATACCTTCAATCACCACATTGGATTCCCAGCAGCCAGGCTGGCTGGCATGTGGACGGCTAAAGGCCGACCACTCCGCTTCATCATCAAGCAAGGTCAGGTTGTTTGACAAATCCACCGGGCCCGACAAGGCAGATGGATCCCGGCCATCAGGCTGGGTTGGCTGGGTGACGTTCGCCGGCGTAAGGATTGAACTATTGCTTGACATAAGTCATAGGTTACCCGACATTGCTTCCAATTCGGTTGACAAGGATCAAGATCGGCCTGATCGACAAGGGTATGCTGTCAATTTTCAACACTGAGGAGCTGACCATGTACGAAAAAATTCTTGTGGCAACTGACGGTTCCACCCTGTCGAAAAAAGCCGTGACCAGTGCCATCGCGCTGGCAGCCTTGACCGGTGCCAGCCTGGTGGCGCTCAAGGTGGTGCCGCGCTACCCGCAAAGCTATTTTGAAGGTGGATTGGCACTGCAGGCGGCAGAGGTTGGCCGCATTGAAAAACAATGGGCTGACGAAGGACAAGCGGTGGTGGATGAAATCAAAAAAACCGCAGAGGACCAAGGCATCAAAACCCGGGCACTCACCATCAAATCGGACATCGTGTCTGATGCCATCATTGCGTCAGCCAAAAAACACAAATGCGATCTGATTGTGATGGCTTCGCATGGCCGCAGAGGGGTCAAGCGCTTGCTGTTGGGCAGCGAAACCCATCAGGTTTTGACGCACTCGCATATTCCGGTTCTTGTTTTAAGGTAGCATCGGCTCTAGACCTTATGATACAAGGTCTTTGCGCTATAATTATTATAGCATTCAGCGGTAATCACTCGTCTTTGAAGCGCTGATAAATCTGCAGCACGCCGTCCCATTCCGAGATCATCGCGTCGACACATACCGGATCAAAGTGCGAGCCGGCACCCGCCTTGATGTGCTCGAAGGCACGCTCCAGCGTCCAGGCTTTTTTATAGGTGCGCTCCGAGGTCAGGGCGTCAAACACATCGGCCACCGCCACAACGCGGCTGAAAACGGGTATCGCCTGGCCGCTCAGGCCGTTGGGGTAACCCGATCCATCAAACATTTCATGGTGCCCCAAGGCAATTTCAGCGCCTGCTTGCAAGACCCTTGACGAGCTGTTTTTGAGAATTTCGTAACCAATCACGGCATGATTTCTCATGATCGCAAACTCATCTGGTGTCAAACGACCCGGTTTGAGCAAGATGTTGTCGCTGATACCGACCTTGCCAATGTCATGCATGGGGGCAGACTCCAGTAGCAATTCCTGCTCAGCTTTGGGCAAACCCAAGCCTTTGGCAATCAGTTCCGAGTAATGCGCCATGCGCAAAATGTGCGAGCCTGTTTCGGGATCACGGTACTCGGCGGCCTTTGACAAGCGAATGACCGTCTCGCGCTCACGTTGCACAATTTCGATGGTTGCCTTGCGCACCTCTTCGGTCAGCCAAGCCGCTCGATTTGCCAGCGCCTTGCGACCCGCGCCGAGCTGCAACATGTTGTTGGCGCGCGCCATAAATTCAATTTTGTCGACGGGCTTGGTCAAATAATCCGTTGCGCCCGCGTCAAGGGCGCGGTAACGAATCTGTTTTTGGTCATTGGCCGTGATCATGAGCACCGGCACATCGGCCTTGCCGGGCGTGGCCAGCAGGCGGGAAATGAACTCAATGCCGTTGAGTTCAGGCATCATGTAGTCAACAATCAACAAATCAATTTCGTTGTTTTGCGCCCAGGCCAAGCCCTGTGGCGCGTTCGAAAACGTGATGGGTTCACAATCTCCAAGACGCTTTACCAGGGTCTCAAACAAGACCAGATTGATCTCTGTATCGTCGACGATCAGCACCGTGTAAGTCATGTCAATGGGTTCCAAAATTCAACGCCGCCAATAACTGCGACACATGGTTTTGTAAAGCCGTCAATTTTTCACGCAAAACAGCCTTATTCTGCGGTTCACCACCCGCCGTATCGGTGACTGCCAGCACCTCCAGATCGGATGCCAGAGCCACCGCTGGCTCGGCACCAAACATGGCCAGGGTACCTTTTAGAGCATGCGCGATGTATCTCAACGGGCTCAAGTCATCACTGTCCAATGCTTTGCGCATTTTTTCCACATCCAGCGGCCACTGTTGAACAAACATCTCTTGGATGATATCAACGACCTCTTGATCGGACGCGCGCAAAGCAACTGCGTAGTCAAAGTCAGCATCCAACGGGTCTGCAGCAGCGCTTGGCGCAGCACCGCCCGAGCCATTGACTGGGTCAGGTGCTGTGCCATGTCGCAGATTCGAAAAGCGGGTCAGCACCCGCTGCAGCTCGGGGGTTTGAATCGGTTTGGCAATGTAGTCGTCCATGCCGGCCTGGACGCAGATGTCTCGATCGCCCTGCATGGCATTGGCGGTCATTGCCACAATGGGTGTTCTGGCACCCTCCTCCTGGGCACGAAACCGCCGGGTGGCTTGCAAGCCATCCATCACCGGCATCATCATGTCCATCAAGACCAGGTCGAAACGGCGCTGGGACAGTTGATCCAGAGCTATTTGGCCGTTGCCAGCCACGGTGACGCGGTGCCCCCAGCGCGCCAGCAGCGCCATGGCCAGCTTCTGGTTGACCACGTTGTCTTCTACCAGCAGTATCTCCAGCGCAGTGGACTCCTCCTTTACCGCGTGGCGCGTCACCAGCACGGACGCTGCCGCACCCGAAGTTTTGAGCACCCGACCCAGTAGCTGCGTTAATTCGTGGCGCGCGAACGGCTTGGACAAGTAAGCGGCAAAACCAACTTCAGAGCAACGCTGGGCATCACCCTTGAGCCCGGCTGAAGACAGCATCACCAAAGTCCACCCGGTACACCCGGGCAGCGCCAGAATTTGTTGGGCCAGCGCAAAACCATCCATGCCAGGCATGTGGGCATCGAGCAGCAACAAGTCAAAGCGCTGCTGCCTGGCGAGCGCGTCGTGCACCAAGGCAAGTGCAGCCGGCCCGGAACTCGCTTGCGTGGTGCGCATGCCCAGGCTCTGCAGCGTGCGCGAAATGACAGCCCGGTTGACCTCGTTGTCGTCCACCAACAGCACCGACAGGCCGGCGAACTCGACCGGATCGTCATGGTGCACAGGACGCTGGAGGTCGATTTCCATCGGCACAGCGAAATCAAACTGGCTGCCAAGCCCAATCTCGCTTCGCACCGAAATTTGCCCGCCCAGCGCCTCCACCAAGCGCGCCGAGATGGACAAGCCCAGACCCGTGCCGCCGTAGCGTCGGGTAATGCTGCTGTCTTCTTGCGAAAAAGCCTCGAAGATGCTGTGCAACTTGGAGGCCGGAATACCAATGCCCGAGTCCTGCACCGAGAAATTGACGCGCTGGCTGCCCTGGCCCACCGGATCGGAGGCAATGCGCAGCACCACTTCACCCCGGTCGGTAAATTTGATGGCGTTGCCAATCAGGTTCGTCAAAATCTGCCGCAGTCGCCCGGGATCCCCAAGCAAAGCCATCGGCACATCAGGTTCAATGTCACAGACCAGCTCAAGGTCTTTGGCCTGCGCGCGCACGGCCAGCGTCTTGAGGGTTTCACTGACCATGCGTCCCAAATCGAAGGGGATTTTTTCGATCAGCAACTTACCCGCCTCAATTTTCGAAAAATCCAGAATGTCATTGATCACCCTGAGCAACGCGTCTGAGGAAGACTTGACAATCTCCAGGTACTCGCGTTGTTCTGCTGTCAAATCGGTATCAAGCGCCAATTCGGTCATGCCGATCACCCCGTTCATGGGTGTGCGAATCTCATGGCTCATATTGGCCAAAAAGTCTGACTTGGCTCGATTGGCCACTTCGGCTGCCACCTTGGCGCGGCGCAAATCCTCGGAAGCCTGCCGGGCCTGGGAAATATCGGCTAGGTAGCCGTTCCACAACACGCCACCGTCTGCCGCTCTTTGCGGCATGGATTCACCGTGCACCCAGATCGGGCTGCCGTGCAGTTTGTGCAGCATCCGAAAATCCAGCGAGATACGCTCAAAGTTCCGTGCTGAATTGACAAAGCTCGCCACAAAGGACTCTTGGTCATCCGGATGTATCTGGTTGAAAAAGACCGCCGGGTCCGACTGGACATCTTGCGCAGCCAGACCACAAATCTGCGCGACGACCGAGCTGCAAAACGGAAAGCCTTGCCGACCATCAGCCCACAAACGGTACTGAAACACCACCACGGGAATGCTCTCTGTGACTTCTCGCAGGCGCGCATCCATCTCCTTCAACTGGGTCACGTCCTGCCAGATTCCGGTAAACACGGTGTCACCGTCGGCGGCCAGCTCAGGCTCGGGATTGATCTCGGAACGAATCCAGCGCAAACTGGCATCAGGCATGCGCACCCGGTAGTCGCTGTGCCAGTTTTCGCGTTTGGCGCCAGCGGCCAGCACCTCCGAAAAACATCGCGCGCGATCCTCCTCAATGATCTGCGCAAACGCCACGCTGCCGTCGGCCAGCAGCGCGTCGCGGTCCAGTCCGCGAATCTCGGCCACGCGCTCGTTGACAAAGGTGTAGCGAATCTTGCCCTGCCCGACTTGGCACTGGAACACCACACCGGGCACGGCATTGGCAATGCGCCGCACCCGCGCCTCAGCCTTTGCCACGGCCACTTGCATGCGTTTGCGCGCCGTGATGTCGGTGCGAATGGCAATGTACTGCTGTGGCAAACCCACATCACCCAGCAAGGGCACGATGGTGGCTTGCAGCCAGTACAGCTCACCACTTTTGGCCCGGTTGCAGATCTCGCCATTCCAGACCTTGCCTGCTGCAATCGTTTGCCACAGGTGCTCAAAAAATGCCGTGGGGTGCTCTGTGGACTTGATCAAACGGTGGTCTTGTCCCATCAATTGCGCATGTGCATAGCCACTGATCTGGCAAAATTTGTCGTTGGCATAGGTAATGCGGCCCAGCGCGTCGGTGATGCTCACAATGGCATGCTGGTCCAGCGCAAACTTCTGCTTGGCCAGATCGGACAAGGCTGCCTGTAAATTGCGCTGACTAACTTCGCTTTGCTGCACCAAGCTTGCCATCAACTGTGACAAAGACTCCAGGCTGTCGTCCTGCGCCGTGGTCAAGTCGACACTGGCGTTGTGCAACAGGCTATTGACCGTTGTACGCATTGAATCCATGGCGCGGGTGCGGCTCGCCAACTCCTGGCGCAAGCGGTCATTGCTGCCTGACAACTCGACCGAACTGAGTTGCAAGCTGCGTGTCTTGAGGTCAAGATCGCGATCGCCTTGCGCATAACTTTCATCCACACGGCCCAAAAATCCGGCCAGTCCGCTCAGCAAGTGCATCGCACCATCCGACGCGCCCGACGCTTTGCTCAGCTGCGTCAGCTCAGCCAGCACCGTCGGCAACTGCGCTTCATCAACTCCCAACAAACGCCCAACCTGGCGCGTCAATAGCTTATGCATGGCAACTCAATTTCTCAAACCTGAAGGAATTTACATGCGTTCAGACAGATGGGTAATCGTCATGGTCTGATTGTGCAGTTTGCATGCCATTTCACCGATAAACGGACTGATCTCGCCGTAGGAGTAAAACCCGGTCAACTGGGCGGACTGCTTGAGCACATCGGCCACGGCCTCGACCTCTTCTTCAACCCGCCCCCCCATGACCAGTTTGCGCCCCACGCAGCTCACCAGCAGCGCCAAGCCCTGCCCGGCACTTTGCAGCGCCTGGCCGGCTGCCTGCGCGGCGGCCTCGGCACCATCCACCAGCGCATCGGTGCTGGCATGCATCAGGCGCAGATAGCCATCAGGGTCAATGTCGCCGGCCAAAGTCAGGCTACCCTGCGCCTCATCGACCGCCAGAATGGTGCGAATCAAGCCGACATCGTTGTGGTCGCTGCCCAGCATCGAAAACGGAAACAACAAGCCTGAAGCCGGCAAGCCAGCGGCGTGCTCACCCAGATAGCGTTTGTAGATTTCCAGGGCGGGCTCGCCATCAAGTTCAAATAAAACATTGTTGACGCAGCGGGTCACCTTGCGCGCCGGGCCAAAGGGCATCCAGCCGCCAAACGAGCCATGTGAGACCTCAAGCTGATCGCCGTAAAGACCGACACAGGCAATCCTGTCATTGAAGACACCGCCATCGCACAAGACATGGGTTTCTTTGAAAGCGGCGTCGTCACCGGCCAGCCCACCGGTGATCAACACGTCTGCACCCAATACATCGGCCATGCCGGCAATCATGGCACTGCCGTTGATGTTGACCCCTTGACCCAGGAGCAGCACCGTGCGTAGCCCGGCTGCAGGCAGCTGCCGGGCCAGACGTTGACCTGCGGCAAACGAGTCTTCCATGGAAACCAGCAGCGTGCTGGCGGTCACCAGCTGCGTTGCGTCAAAGTGCACGGCAGTGACCACGCAGGTGCCATCGCTGACACCCTGGGTAGAAATCTCACCCGCCGTGGTGCAACCCAGTCGCTTGGCTGACGGATACAAATCGGTCAACGGGCCCGCCAACGAGGTCAACCAAGCGGCGTTGCCAAACACCAGTACAAGGTGCGGATCGCAGTCTCGAAGCAAAGCCAGTTCATTGGCTACAAGCGACTCAGGACGTAACAGGACTTGTTTGACTTGCATGGTGATTTTCGCTAAATCGAGGTTAATAAAGTAGTAACGCTAACTGCCTAACGCCGAACTGTACTGCCAAAGCAGCAGATTAAAAGACTGGCGGCCGCTTTTCGAGAAATGCGGTGATGCCCTCACGCTGCTCGGCACCGTCGGCATAGGCATAGGCGTAGGCACCCGCCAACAAGGCTGCTACCGGATCGCGTGGCGCTATTGAATCAATAGCTGTCTGCGGATATTCCACCTGGGCTAGAGGCTTATTTAATGCTCGAAATGTCTGCTTGTTCAGGCGGGCTGCCTGCGGTGCCAAAGCCGCCATGCGCTGGCAGGTGGCCTGCGTGACAATATCCAGATCATCGTCGGCAACCAGGTGGCTGAGGAAGCCGCGTTGCGCCATCTCGGGCGCACCCAGCACGGCGGCCTCGAGCAGCATCTGACGGGCCGTCAGCGCACCCAGCTCTCGGGTCACCAGCGCCGCCTCACGCGGGGCCATCGGAAAACCAAGGCGTGCAATCGGCGCGCCAAACTGCGCCGACATAGCCGCGATGCGAATGTCGCAACAGCTGGCAATTTCAACCCCGGCACCCATGCAGTTGCCAGCGATTTGCGCCACCATTGGCACATCACAGGCAAGCATCGCGCTCAAAGCACCCCACACATCGACTTCATGAAACTCACGCAAAGAGGTTTCTTCAAAGCGAAAACTGGCGTACTCAGAAATGTCACCACCGGCGCAAAAATGCGCGCCGTGTCCAAGCACCAGCACACAACGCACCTCGGTATCGGCTTGAATCTGTTCAAACACGCTTTTGAGCTCGCGCCACATGGCGCGCGACATGGCGTTAAAGCGCTTGGGGTAGCTGATCGTGACACGGGCCACGCCGTGTTGCTGTTCAAACTTGATGCGCGCCGGCATGGTGTGTCACTTACGTAAACATGTAGCTACTATTTTAATAGCTACCTACGCATATAAATAAAGGGCTAGAGGCCATTTTTACTTAAATGTTCACGCAACCGTGCCCACCACCACAGCCCCGCGCCACCCAGAATCATCGGCACGCACAGCCACTGGCCCATGCTCATGCCCAGCGACAAGATGCCCAGATGCGCATCGGGTTCGCGGAAAAATTCAGCGATGAAACGAAACACGCCGTAACCCAGCAAAAACGCCGCCGCCACTTCGCCCTGGCGGCGCTCTTTGCGGGCAAACAGCCACAGCAACACAAACAGCAGCAGCCCTTCCAGCAAAAACTGGTAAATTTGCGACGGATGGCGTGGCAGGTCACCGCCGCCACGAAACACCATGCCCCAAGGCAAGTCCGGGCTGGCCACGCGGCCCCACAACTCGCCGTTGATAAAGTTGCCCACCCGCCCCGCCGCCAGCCCAGTCGGCACGCAAGGTGCCACAAAATCGGCCACCTGCAACAGCGGTCGATGGCGCGTACGGGCAAACCACAGCATGGCCACAATCACGCCCAGCATGCCGCCGTGAAAGCTCATGCCACCCTGCCACACATAAAACACCTCCAGCGGGTGCGCAGCGTAATACAGCGGCTTGTAAAAAAGGCAGTAGCCCAGGCGACCACCCAGAATCACGCCCATCACACCCAAAAACAAGATATCTTCCACATCTCGCTTGGCCCAAGCCTGGGGGCCTTTGAGCGAGGCAAACGGCTCGTGGCGCAGCCGCAGTTGTCCCAGCCACAGGAACAGGCCAAACGCGGCCAGGTAAGTCAGACCATACCAATGCACGGCCACTGGGCCGAGCTGCAGGGCGACCGGGTCAATTTGGGGATGAATCAGCATAAGGTGCGCAAATCAATCCTCAAGCAAGGACAAATCCCGCACGGCGCCCTTGTCAGCCGACATCACCAGCATGGCGTAGGCCTTGAGTGCGCTTGATACCTTGCGCGGCCGTGGTAGCGCGGGCTTCCAGCCCAGGGCATCCTGCTCAGCGCGGCGCTTGGCCAACTCTTCGTCCGACAGCAGCACGTTGATGGAACGGCTGGGAATGTCAATGCGAACGCGGTCGCCATTGCGCACCAGGCCAATTGCACCGCCAGCCGCCGCTTCAGGCGAGGCGTGGCCAATCGACAGGCCAGATGTGCCACCCGAAAAGCGGCCGTCGGTCAACAATGCGCAGGCTTTTCCCAAACCCTTGGACTTGATGTACGAGGTGGGGTAGAGCATTTCCTGCATGCCGGGGCCGCCCTTGGGGCCTTCGTAACGCACGATCACGACGTCACCCGCCTTGACCTTGTCGTCCAGAATGTCGGCCACGGCTTCGTCTTGCGACTCGACCACATGGGCCGGGCCTTCAAACACCATCAGCTCATCATCCACACCCGCCGTTTTGACCACGCAGCCCTTGAGCGCAATGTTGCCGACCAGAATGGCCAGACCACCCTCTTGCGAAAACGCATGGTCGCCCGAACGAATGCAACCCTCAGCCCGGTCCAGGTCCAGACTGGGCCAGCGGGTGCTCTGGCTGAACGCCACTTGGGTCGGAATACCACCGGGACCGGCCATGTAAAAGGTTTTGACCGCGTCAGACGGACTGCGGGCAATGTCCCACTGGTCCAACGCGTCCTTCATGGTTTTGGCATGCACCGTGGGCGTGTCGGTATGCAGCTTGCCGGCGCGGTCCAACTCGCCCAGAATCGCCATGATGCCGCCTGCGCGGTGCACGTCTTCAATGTGGTATTTGTTGGTGTTGGGTGCCACCTTGCACAACTGCGGCACCACGCGTGACAGGCGGTCAATGTCGGCCATGGTGAAGTCGATCTCGGCCTCTTGTGCAATCGCCAGAATGTGCAGGATGGTGTTGGTGGAGCCACCCATGGCAATGTCCAGCGTCATGGCGTTCTCGAACGCCTTGAAGCCCATGGAACGCGGCAGCACAGTAGCATCGTCCTGCTCGTAGAAGCGCCTGCACAAGTTCACCACCAAGTGGCCGGCGCGCTTGAACAATTGCTCACGGTCCGAGTGGGTGGCCAGCGTGGTGCCGTTGCCGGGCAGGGACAGGCCCAAGGCCTCGGTCAGGCAGTTCATGGAGTTGGCCGTGAACATGCCCGAGCAGGAACCACAGGTGGGACAAGCCGAGCGTTCAACTTCGGCCACATCGGCGTCAGACACCGATGCGTCAGCGGCCATGACCATGGCATCGATCAGGTCCAGCTTTTTGAACTCCATGACTTGGGTGCTTGGGTTGACCAGCTTCACCTTGCCCGCTTCCATCGGGCCGCCGGAAACAAACACCGCGGGGATGTTCAGCCGCATGGCAGCCATCAGCATGCCGGGGGTGATCTTGTCGCAGTTGCTGATGCAGACCATGGCATCAGCGCAATGGGCGTTGACCATGTACTCCACCGAGTCGGCAATGATGTCGCGACTCGGCAGCGAGTACAGCATGCCGTCGTGGCCCATGGCAATGCCATCGTCCACGGCAATCGTGTTGAACTCTTTGGCCACACCGCCAGCCGCCTCAATCTCACGCGCCACCAGCTGGCCCAAATCCTTCAAATGCACATGGCCGGGCACAAACTGCGTAAAGGAGTTGACCACCGCGATGATCGGTTTTTCAAAATCGCCATCTTTCATGCCTGTGGCACGCCAGAGCGCGCGGGCACCAGCCATGTTGCGGCCGGCGGTGGTGGTTTTGGAACGGTAAGCGGGCATGGTGATTTGTCTTCAAAAAATAGTTAAAAACTGGGGCAATCGCTTGGTGGATTATCTCCGAGCGCTCCAGCCGGATTGGCCATCAGGGTATTTGGTCTGGGGTCCGCCAAAATGGCCAAGCAGCCCTCCTGATGCCTATTTAGCGCCGGGTTTTTCGGTAAGTCGCATTCAGCGATTCCTTGGTGCGCTCACGACGTGCATCACGGCGTTTGTCTTCTTGTTCCATGGCTTTCCTTTTGGTGTAGCCCGAGTTGTCGGCCCAGGCCCACCAGGCAACCGCCAGCGCGAAAGGCAACATGACCCACCACCAGGACCACAGCGCCACCGGGCCCCATTCAAGGTATTTCAAAGCCAACAAAACCAGACCCAAACCCAGTAGATACATAACGATTCCCTGTTGAACAAGCTGATGCAATAGTAATCAACTTGCCCTGAAAAATAAATACACGCAGTTCCCATGCGGTCAGCGCAAGCCCGCACCGCGCACCCTGTCAACCGCGTTGCCTACAATCGCGTTAAGTAAGCCGACCCATTTTTCCGATTGGACGACACGATGAAACGAACTCTTTTTGCCCTGCTTGCCGCTGCCACACTGGTGGCTCCGGCTTTCGCAGATCAAGCCCTGGCGCAAAAGAAAAACTGCATGGCCTGCCATGCCGTTGACCACAAGGTCGTTGGGCCAGGCTACAAGGATGTTGCCAAAAAATATGCCAGCCAGGAGGCCACTGCCAAGCTGGCAACCAAGGTCATAAAAGGCGGCTCGGGCACTTGGGGCGCGATTCCGATGCCCGCCAACCCGCAAGTCAATGAAGCAGAAGCCAAGCAATTGGTCACCTGGATTCTGTCCATGAAATAAATGCCCGGCAGACACCACCACTGGCCCACAAAAAAGCCCGCTCTAAGCGGGCTTTTTACATGAAATAGACTGCTAGCCCTTATAAAAAAAGCGCTAGGAGCTACATTTTTAATAGCATCAGTAGGCTTGACCCAGCTGACTCAAAATAGCCGGGTTTTCCAGCGTCGAGGTGTCCTGGGTAATGGTCTCACCCTTGGCCAGCGAGCGCAACAAGCGGCGCATGATCTTGCCGGAGCGGGTCTTGGGCAAGTTTTCACCAAAACGGATGTCCTTGGGCTTGGCGATCGGGCCGATTTCTTTGGCCACCCAGTCGCGCAATTCCTTGGCAATCGCTTTGGCTTCGTCACCGCTAGGCACGCCCCGTTTCAACACCACAAAGGCGCAAATCGCTTCACCCGTCACATCATCCGGACGACCCACCACAGCGGCCTCGGCCACCAGATCAGTCTTGCCGACCAGTGCCGATTCGATTTCCATGGTGCCCATGCGGTGACCCGACACGTTCAACACATCGTCAATGCGGCCGGTGATGCGGAAGTAACCGCGGTCAATGCTGCGCACCGCGCCGTCACCAGCCAGGTAATAAGTGCCACCCATTTCAGCCGGGAAATAGCTGTTTTTGAAGCGCTCGGGGTCATTCCAGATGGTGCGAATCATCGACGGCCAAGGGCGTTTGATGACCAGCATGCCACCCGAACCATTGGGCACATCCTGACCCGCTTCATCAACGATGGCGGCCATGATGCCGGGCAACGGCAGTGTGCAGCTACCAGGCACCAATGGGGTTGCGCCGGGCAGCGGCGTGATCATGTGGCCGCCGGTTTCGGTTTGCCAGAAGGTGTCGACAATCGGGCACTTTTCGTGGCCAATGTGCTTGTAGTACCACATCCAGGCTTCCGGGTTGATGGGCTCACCCACCGTGCCCAGGATGCGCAGGCTCGACAGGTCCGAGCGATCTGGATGGAGCTTTTCGTCCGACTCGGCTAACTTGATCAGCGAGCGGATAGCGGTCGGTGCAGTGTAGAAAATGCTGCACTTGTGGCGCTCGATCATCTGCCAGAAACGCCCGGCGTTGGGGAAGGTCGGGATGCCTTCAAAGATGATTTGCGTGGCACCGGCCGCCAGCGGGCCATAGGCCACGTAGGCATGACCGGTGATCCAGCCGATGTCGGCCGTGCACCAAAAGACGTCATCAGAGCGCAAATCGAATGTCCAGTCCATGGTCAGCTTGGACCACAGCACAAAGCCGCCCGTGGCGTGCTGCACACCCTTGGGCTTGCCGGTAGAACCCGACGTAAACAAGATGAACAGCGGGTGCTCGGCACCCACCATGACCGGTGGGCATTCGGTACTTTGACCGGCCAGCGCGTCGGTGAACGTGATGTCACGGCCAGCCACCATGTTGCAGGCTGCGGGGGTGCGCTCGAACACAAACACGGTTTTGATCGACTCACAGCCACCCAGACCCAGGCCTTCGTCCACAATCGATTTCAGCGGCAGCTGCTTGCCACCGCGCATCTGGAAGTTGGCCGTGACCACCGCCACCGCACCGGCATCCATGATGCGCTCTTGCAGTGCCTTGGCCGAAAAGCCACCAAACACCACGCTGTGGGTGGCACCGATACGGGCACAGGCCTGCATGGCGATCACGCCTTCAAGCGTCATGGGCATGTAAATCAGGACACGGTCGCCCTTGTTGATGCCGCGTGCCGTGAGCGCATTGGCAAACTGGCTGACCTTGGCCAACAGTTCTTTGTAAGTGGTTTTGGTGACCGCGCCATCGTCGGCTTCAAAAATGACCGCTACCTTGTTTTCATTGGGCGTGCCCATGTGCTTGTCAAGACAATTGGCCGAGGCATTGAGTTCGCCGTCTTCAAACCACTTGTAAAAAGGCACGTTGGACTCATCCAGCGTCTTCGTGAAGGGCTTGCTCCAGACCACGTTTTCACGGGCCAGGCGGGCCCAGAAGCCCTCGAAATCATTTTCAGCTTCGGCGCACAAGGCGTTGTAGCCCTCCATGCCCGAAATGCGTGCAGTCTTGACAAAGGCCTCACTTGGCGGGAATACGCGGTTTTCAACCAATGTGGATTCAACAGCAGACGGTTTTGTACTCACAGATCTATCTCCTCTAGTTAAATGAAGTTCGCACAGTAATGTCAAGGCTGGCACTTACAGGCTACTGACTGCCGCCAATTTGACATCCTGAGTCGATAATATCGGCACCTCAACCTTAACCATCTGAACGATTCATGTCTGAACCCAAAGCCCAAAAATACAAACCCATGCGCGCCGTTCCCCGGCTGATTTTTGCCAGCCGCTGGTTGCAATTGCCCTTGTACATCGGGTTGATTGCGGCGCAGGGTGTCTATGTATTTCACTTCTGGATCGAGCTGGTGCACCTGCTCGAAGCAGCCTTTGGCAACCAGACCGCCTTGCAGGCGCTGGTCAGCAGCATTGGCTACAAGTCCGATATTCAGGTCATCGCACTCAACGAGACCATCATCATGCTGGTGGTATTGGCCCTGATTGATGTGGTGATGATCTCCAACCTGCTGATCATGGTCATCATCGGCGGCTATGAAACATTTGTCAGCCGCCTCGACATTGAAGGACACCCGGATCAGCCCGAGTGGCTCAGCCATGTCAATGCCTCTGTGCTGAAGGTCAAGCTGGCCACCGCCATCATCGGCATCAGCTCGATTCACCTGCTCAAAACCTTCATCAACGCCGCCAATTACGACGAGAAGGTGCTGATCGCCCAAACCGCCATTCACATCACCTTCTTGCTTTCGGCGATGGCCATTGCCTACACCGACAAGTTGATGTCGCACCAGCAGGGCGAATCCCACTGAGCGCGGCCCGCCGCCTGTCCATGCAATTAAACCTTAAGGAATTTTCACCATGAGTACCGCCATTCGTCAAAACGACCTGATCGAATCTGTTACTGCCGCCCTGCAATTCATCAGCTATTACCACCCGGCTGACTACATTGCCCACTTGGCGCGCGCCTATGAGCGCGAGCAAAGCCCGGCGGCCAAAGATGCGATTGCGCAAATTTTGACCAACAGCAAGATGAGCGCCACCGGCCACCGGCCCATTTGCCAGGACACCGGCATCGTCAATGTGTTCCTCAAAGTGGGCATGGACGTGCGCTGGGACGGCTTCACCGGCTCGCTCGACGATGCCATCAACGAAGGCGTGCGCCGCGCGTACAACGACCCCGCCAACCCGCTGCGCGCCTCGGTGGTGGATGACCCGCAGTTTTTGCGCAAGAACACCAAAGACAACACGCCCGCCGTGATCTACACCGAAATCGTGCCGGGCAACACGGTGGAAGTCACCGTGGCTGCCAAGGGCGGCGGCAGCGAGAACAAAAGCAAGATGTACATGCTCAACCCCGGCGACTCGGTGGTTGACTGGGTGTTGAAAACCGTACCCACCATGGGTGCTGGCTGGTGCCCGCCGGGCATGCTGGGCATTGGCATTGGCGGCACCGCAGAAAAAGCCGTGCTGATGGCCAAGCAAAGCCTGATGGAAGATTTGGACATGTACGCGCTGCAAGCCAAAGCGGCCAAGGGCGAGAAACTCACGCAGGTCGAAGCGCTGCGTCTAGAACTCCTCGACAAAGTCAACGCCCTGGGCATTGGCGCACAGGGCCTGGGCGGCCTGACCACCGTGCTCGACATCAAAATCAAGATGTACCCGACCCATGCAGCGGGCAAACCGATCGCCATGATTCCCAACTGCGCAGCCACCCGCCACGCACATTTTGTGATGGATGGCAGCGGCCCGGTTTACCTGACCCCGCCCAGCCTGGACTTGTGGCCTGATGTCACGTGGGCACCCGACTATGTCAAGAGCAAAAAGGTCGACCTCAACACATTGACCCGTGCCGAAGTGGCCAGCTGGAAACCCGGCGACACCCTGCTGCTCAACGGCAAGATGCTGACCGGCCGCGATGCCGCCCACAAGCGCATCAAGGACATGCTGGCCAAGGGCGAAAAACTGCCGGTCGACTTCACCAACCGGGTGATTTATTACGTTGGCCCGGTCGACCCGGTCGGCGACGAAGCGGTCGGCCCGGCCGGCCCCACCACCGCCACCCGCATGGATGGCTTCACCGAGATGATGCTGGCCGAGACTGGCCTGATCGGCATGATCGGCAAGTCCGAACGCGGCCCGGTGGCGATTGAAGCCATCAAAAAACACCAGTCGGCTTACCTCATGGCGGTTGGCGGAGCTGCCTATTTGGTCTCCAAAGCCATCAAGACGGCCAAGGTGCTGGGTTTTGCCGACCTGGGCATGGAGGCCATTTACGAGTTCGACGTGGTCGATATGCCAGTCACCGTGGCCGTCGATGCCACTGGCATCAGCGTGCACAACACGGGCCCGGCTGAATGGCAAAAGCGCATTGCCACGGGGGAATTCAAGGGCATTGCCGTCACTGGCAGCTGATTGAAGCCCGGCACTCACCCGGACTTGAGCCACTCTGTCAAACACCCGATAGGCGTATTTGACAGCGGTGTTGGCGGGCTGAGCGTGCTCCGGGCCTTGCGCGCCGAGCTGCCCCATGAAGATTTTGTATATGTGGCCGACAGCGGCTTTGCACCCTATGGCGAGCGGGGCGAAAGTTTTGTCATTGAACGCTCGCGCCGCATTGCCGACCACTTGCTGAACCAGGAAGGTGTGGCCATCAAGGCGCTGGTAATGGCCTGCAACACCGCCACTGCAGCGGCCATTCATGTGCTGCGCGCCGACTACCCGGAACTGCCCATCATCGGGGTTGAGCCGGCCTTGAAACCTGCGCTGGCGATCAGCCGGACTGGGCGCATCGGTGTCATGGCCACGCGTGGCACGCTGGCCAGTGCCAAGTTTCAGAACCTGCTGGCTGCCACCGCCGGTCAAGCCACCTTTATCTGCCAAGCCTGCGATGGTCTGGCCGATGCCATCGAACGCCAAGATGCTACTAAAATAATAGCGTTATGCGCATATTACACGGGGGCTATCGGCCAATTTGGCATAAATTTAGGCGAAATCGACACGCTCGTACTGGGCTGCACCCACTACCCGTTTGCCAGCGCGCACCTGCGCACCTTGGTCGGGCCAGACGTGCATTTGGTCGACAACGGCGAGCCGGTGGCGCGCCAGACCCACCGCATGCTCACCGAGCTGGCCAACGCGCAGCACATGGGCCAAATCCAGCTGCTGTCAACCGGCAACTGCGCCGTGCTGGCCCAGGCGGCTCAGCGCTGGCTCGGGCTTAGCTGCCCAGTGCAGCCGCTGGGGGTGTGAGTTTCCCGGATAATCGCGCACCATGAATCCACTCCTTGCGCTCTTGCAGCCCTACCCCTTTGAGCGGCTGCGGCAACTTTTGGCCGGTGTTACCCCAAATCCAGCCTATGCACCCATCAGCCTGGGTCTGGGCGAACCCAAGCACGCCACCCCCGCGCTCATCAAAGAGGCCATGGCCGACTCGGTTAATCGCACGCCCAGTGGCTTGTGCGGCTACCCGGCCACCGCCGGTGAGCCCGCTTTGCGTCAGGCTTTTACCCACTGGATGGCGCGCCGCTACGGCCTGGCGGTTGACCCGGCCACGCAAGTGCTGCCCGTTCTGGGCTCGCGCGAGGCGCTGTTTGCCCTGACGCAAACCGTGATCGACCGCAATGCCGTAAGCGACGGCCAAAAACCACGGGTGGTGTGTCCCAACCCGTTCTACCAAATCTACGAAGGTGCGGCCCTGCTGGCGGGTGCTGAGCCTTTTTTTGTTCACAGCGACCCGGCGCGCAACTTTGCCCCGGACTGGGACAGCGTGCCCGAAGCGGTGTGGGCCCGCACCCAACTGCTGTTTGTCTGCTCACCCGGCAACCCAACCGGCGCCGTGATGCCCTTGCCGGAGTGGAAAAAGCTGTTTGACTTGAGCGACCGCTTTGGCTTTGTGATTGCCTCGGACGAGTGCTACAGCGAGATCTATTTCCGCGATGAGCCGCCATTGGGCGGCATGGAGGCCGCCGCCCAACTGGGCCGTGCCGACTTCAAAAACCTGATCTCGCTGACCAGCCTGTCCAAGCGCAGCAATGTGCCCGGCATGCGCAGCGGTTTTGTGGCGGGTGACGCGGCCATCATCAAGCAGTTTTTGCTCTACCGCACTTACCACGGCAGCGCCATGAGCCTGGCCGTGCAAGCCGCCAGCATGGCCGCCTGGAACGACGAAGCCCATGTAGAAGACAACCGCGCGCTGTACCGCGCCAAATTCGCCCAGGTCACGCCGATGCTTGGCGCGGTGCTGGATGTCGCCCTGCCCGATGCCGGCTTTTACCTGTGGGCCGATGTGCAGGGGGACGACCAGGTTTTTGCCCGCGAGCTATACGCTGCCTACAATGTGACGGTACTGCCCGGCAGCTATTTAGCGCGCGAAGCACGTGGCTTCAACCCCGGCCAGGGCCGCATCCGCATGGCGCTGGTAGCAGACACGCCCGAGTGCGTCGAGGCCGCCCAGCGCATCGTCTCGTTCGTCTCCCGCCGTTCCCATTAATTGTTTTTGAATTTACACAAGCCCACCACCATGACCCAACAACTGCAAACCATTCTTGATGCCGCCTGGGAAGACCGCGCCAATATCACGGCAGATTCGGCTCCCAAGGAACTGCTTGATGCGGTCGAGCATGTCATCCACCAGCTCAACAACGGTCACCTGCGGGTTGCCACCCGCCAGGGTGTGGGCCAATGGACCACCCACCAATGGATCAAAAAAGCCGTGCTGCTGAGCTTTCGCCTGCGTGACAACACCATCATGAAAGCCGGCGATCTGACCTTTTACGACAAGGTGGCCACCAAGTTTTCCGACATGGATGAAGCCGGCATGAAAGCCACCGGCGTGCGCGTGGTGCCACCGGCCGTAGCGCGACGCGGCAGCTACTTGGCCAAAGGTGTCATTCTGATGCCATCATTCGTCAACATTGGGGCCTACGTGGACGAAGGCAGCATGATCGACACCTGGGCGGCGGTAGGCTCGTGCGCCCAGATCGGCAAAAACGTGCATTTGAGCGGTGGTGTTGGCATTGGCGGCGTGTTGGAGCCGATGCAGGCCAACCCGACCATCATTGAGGACAACTGCTTCATCGGTGCCCGCTCCGAAGTGGTTGAAGGGGTCATCGTTGAAGAAAACTCGGTGATCTCGATGGGTGTCTACATCGGCCAGAGCACCCCGATTTACGACCGCGCCACCGGCACCGTCAGCTATGGCCGCATTCCCGCCGGCTCGGTCGTGATTTCCGGCAACCTGCCCAAAGAAGGCGGCAAATACAGCCTGTACGCGGCCATCATCGTCAAGCACGTCGACGCGCAAACCCGCGCCAAAACCAGCTTGAACGACTTGCTGAGAGACTAACTTTCATGACATCAGTCACCCTGAATCATGAAAACTCCGTCATTGCGAGGAGCACAGCGACGCGGCAATCCATGACTTCCAGGTGCATGGATTGCCGCGCTTCGCTCGCAATGACGGACGGGTGTATTTCACGTTAACCGAAGTGCCGTGTCAGCGGTGATGGGGCGCGCGCCATTGACGATGTCGCTAATGCGGCTCGGCGGCACATTGATTTCAGCCGCCAGTTGCCGCGCTGTCATGCCCAGCGGTTTCATAAATTCCTCCAGAAGGATTTCGCCGGAATGAATTTCGTCAAGCAGTTCCAGTGTCGTCATGCGCCTGCATCAGCCAATTCAGTGGTAATCCAAAATTTCAACGCGATACGCGCCGGCGTCATGCCAGGTAAAACACACACGCCATTGGTCGTTGATCCCGATGCTGTGCAGGCCTTTGCGATCCCCCTTTAGCGCCTCCCGTTGATTGCCCGGAGGTATGCGCCTGGCCATTGGCGCGCTGGAGCACGCGGTGTCGATGCAGTTTTTGATTGAGACTGCGGTGCCGTCGGCGCTGGGTGGGGTGATCGGCATAAATCAGTAGATGTTCGTAGCGGGCCACGGCAAAAGCAAGTGTCAAAAATTCCGACAAAAAACCTGAAACCGCAGGGGGCTACCGCCCCTGCACCGGGTGCGATTCAAAGTGATGTGCAGCAGAGTCAAAGCATTGGGGTCAGAGCACGAGTTTTGGGGGTGACTATTGGCAAGCTCCGCGGCCAGTAGCCAAAATCGTGATCTGACCCCAAAGCCGATACAACACACCAATTTGAATCGCACCCCCCTGCACCCCCGAGAGCGCGGCTGTTGCCGCTTCAGCGGCTTACAGTCCGCGGCCTACCCCTTGCGGGTAAAGGGTCGAAGCGCAGAGGTTACGCAAACCCGGTGCCGAATTACCCACGCCGCCGCGCCGCCGCCAATCCGGCCAAACCCAGACCCAGCAGCATCAACGTCGCCGGCTCCGGCACGTTGCCCGGGGGCGCGGCAGCGACATCGCCGGGGCGAACAGCCCAAGCATAGAGGCCACTGGTCTTGGGGTTCGCGTTCTGGCCGCCGCCGAGCGTATCTAAGTACCACGCATCGTACGGACCCGGCGCGTACTCCAACCCGGACCAGTACACGTAGGCCTGGAGGTTGTCGATCAGGCCAATGTCTTTTTGCCCATACGAACTTGTATCAGTACCGTTGAACGTGGCGTTGCCGAAAACGCCCGAGTCTGTACGCACCGTGCCATCGGGATTGGAATACCCCTTCAGCCCCAGGTTGACGTAGTACATGTACGCCAGCTCGCTGTACATCGTGCCCGTGCCGCTATCGTAGGTCTGCACGTTCCAGCCGCAGTCGGTGCCGCTGTAGGCAAAGTTGCAGCCCGAGGTGCCGGTATCGACCATGGTGGGCAGGCGCCAGTCATCGTAACCGCCGTAGCTGAGGTTGGCGGCCCAGGTGGTGGTGGCGGCCCAGTTCATCCGGCCATCGGCATCGTAGCCACTGGTCTTGGCGTAGTTGGCGTCTTGCAGCCAGGTGATTTTGAGCACGTCGTCATAAATCAGGCCGCCGCCGCGATCGATCAGGGTGGCTTGTGCCGCGCCGGATAAGGATAGGCCCGCCAGAAGGGCCAGAATCAGAGGTTTGAGTTGCATGGTTTGCTCTCAGGGTGGTTGTGCAGGACCTCCCCGCACTCCTAGCAAATTTAAGCAATTTTCATGCCAAACGCATGTGTAATTTGTTTTTCTGTTTTAATTCATACACTTGACAACGCAGCAGGCAGCCAGGCAGCCAGGCAGGCAGGCAGGCAAAAGTGTAAGAATTTCCGACAAAGGCGCAAGCCGGGTAACCTGTAGATCGCGCCACAAACGGGCGCTCTTACCCACTCTCTGCGCGATGCGGGTTAAATCGGAAGTGTCACCCGAACGACGAGGATGTGAATGGCTGCTTAAACAAGCACCCAATGGCTGAAACAGGTCGTAACCTGCCCGTCAGGTGGGCGAGCGGTTCCAATGCTGCGGTCTTAGCCCTGAGGGTAAAGCGGCCAGTCAACGATTGAGAAAAATGGAACGTCCTTTTGCTGCTCCAGTTACAGCAGAGGCGCATCGTGCGATCCCTGTCAGACACTAGCGCTTAACAACAAGGGTTGGCAGTGCAGGGACTGCTGAGCGTAAGCGTCTGTGGTTCTCAATGGTCTCCGTCACACGTTGAATTGCGACGAACTTCTATGCCGCCGTAAAGGTCGAGGTGCTCGTCACGTCGATATCGATCCCAGCTCCTTTCCAAGGTCTGAACCTCTTCAAGTGGCG
>JBBQLQ010000010.1:0-40221 GCA_038328055.1 Burkholderiales bacterium | reverse complement strand
TGTGGAATTCGAGCGGCATAAGGGCACTTGCTATAAGGCCGCCAACTGGATTCATGTTGGCCGCACTGCAGGGCGGGGCAAAAAATCCTCCAGCCATCTTCAGCTTATCCCCGTCAAAGACATTTGGCTGTATCCGCTGCGAAGGGACTACGCTGAGATTTTGTGTCGGTAGGACTACGGGTTTACCGAATAGTTACGAATTGTCAGGGGGGAGGTGCTGCAAGTCATTCTGGCACGGGGGAGTCGCACTTGTGTTTTTTCAAACCCGGCGAATGGCCTCGGCTTAACATGCTTGGTCACAGGAGAACTTGACGTGGAAAAAATCTGGTTAAAGAGCTACCCACCCGGCATCCCCGCCGAGGTCGATTTGAATGAATTTGCATCACTGCCCGATGTACTGCGCCGCAGTTGCGAGCGTTTTTCAAACCTGCCCGCCTACAGCAACATGGGGGCGACACTGACTTTTTCCGAACTGGATCGCCACAGCCGTAACTTTGCCGCCTATCTGCAAAACACTCTCCAGCTCAAGAAGGGCAATCGGGTCGCGCTCATGATGCCCAACCTGTTGCAGTACCCAGTAGCACTTTTTGGTGTGCTGCGCGCCGGCCTAGTGGTGGTCAACGTCAACCCGCAGTACACCATGCCGGAGCTTGAACACCAGCTCAAAGATTCGGGCGCTGCGGCCATTGTGGTGCTGGAAAATTTCGCCCACACGCTGCAACAGGTGCTGGCGAAAAATCCGGAACTCAAACTGGCTGTGATGACCACCGAAGTGGGCGACATGTTTCCATTGATGAAGGAGTTGCTCACCAACATGGTGGTCAAGTACGTCAAAAAAATGGTGCCACCCTGGGAGATAGCCGATGCGATCGAGTTCAATGCTGCCCTGCGCGGCGGGGCCGGCCAAACGCTTGAGCCAGTGAACCTGCACCACCGCGACATTGCATTTTTGCAGTACACCGGTGGCACCACCGGCATCTCCAAGGGCGCGGTGCTGACGCATGGCAACCTGGTGGCCAATGTGCAACAAATGGGGGCAATGATTGCGCATGATCTGCTGGATGGCAAAGAGGTGTTTGTCTGCCCCTTGCCGCTCTACCATGTCTATGCGCTCACCAGCAGCCTGACATTCATGAAGATTGGTGCCCACACCATTCTCATCACCAATCCACGGGACATGCCGGCCTTCCTGCGTGCGCTTAAAACTTATCCGGTGACGATCATGATTGGTGTCAACACCCTGTACCGGGCGCTGCTTGATGCGCCAGAGTTCTCACAAGTGAACTTCAAGACTCTGAAAGTGGTCAACGCCGGCGGCATGGCGGTGCAGCGGGTGGTGGCCGAGCGCTGGAAAAAAGCCACGGGTGTGCCTATTGTTGAAGCCTATGGCCTGAGCGAAACCTCGCCCGGTGTCACCTGTAACCCGCTTACCATCACAGACTGGACGGGCAGCATTGGCGTGCCCGTTCCGTCAACCGAGGTGATCTTGCTCGACGAGGATGACCAGGAAGTTGCCCAAGGCGAGGTGGGTGAGATTTGCGTTCGCGGCCCGCAGGTGATGTCTGGCTACTGGATGCGGCCTGATGAAACGGCCAAGGTTTTTACCCGTGACGGCTGGCTGCGCACCGGTGACGTGGGTTTTATGGACGAGCGGGGTTACTTCAAGATCACCGACCGCAAAAAAGACACGATTGTGGTGTCCGGCTTCAAGGTGTTTCCCAACCAGATTGAAGACGCGGTGGCGCTCAATCCCGGTGTGCTGGAAGTAGCCGCCATTGGTGTGCCCGATGAACGCTCAGGCGAATCGGTAAAAATCATTGTGGTCAGAGCCGACGCCATGCTTACCGAGCAAGACCTGCTGGCGCATTGCAGGCAGCACCTGACTGGCTACAAGTTGCCCAGATTCATCGAATTTCGCACCGAACCTTTGCCCAAGACCAATTTGGGCAAGGTTTTACGGCGCAAGTTGCGGGATGAGTCACTTTGAGGTTTGCGAAAAAATCAGCGCTTCATTGAGCGATTCCATGAATGCGCTGACCTTGATGGGCTTGGTGATGTAGTTGAAGAACCCCGCCTGGAGGGCATGTTCAATGTCGCGGGGAACTGCATTGGCGCTCAGCGCGATGATCGGAATATGGGCCGTCAACGGATCAGCGCGCAGAATTTGCATGGCCTCAAGCCCGCTGATGCCCGGCAGGTTGATGTCCATCAAAATCACCTCAGGCAAATAAACTCGCGCAAATTCAATGCCGATGCTGGCATCTGCCGCGCTCAGCAAGCGCAGATCCGGGCGGCGGGCCACCAGCTGTTCCACCAGCTCCAGGTTGGCTGGATTGTCTTCAACATACAACAGGGTGTGCGCCGGTATGCCCTCTGCCATAGGCAGTGCGCCCAAAGCGGCGCGCTCAATTTGGGCGCTGGTCAGCTGCGGTGCAGTGGCCAGTTCCAGTTCAAACCAGAACACGCTGCCCACATCCACCACGCTGGTGGCGCCAATGCTGCCGTCCATCATCTCGACCAGACGCTTGGCAACCACCAGACCAATGCCAGTGCCTTCTTCGGCGGTGCTTTCTTTGCCCAGTCGGTTGAAGGGCTGAAACAGCTGCGCCAATTGCTCGGGTGTCAGTCCCAATCCGGTGTCGCGCACGCTGATGCGGATCGACTTGTTGCTGCCATGCAGCGCATCGACCGTGACGGAGCCGCCCGCCCGGTTGTACTTGATGGCATTGAACAGCAGATTCAGCAGCACCTGCTTGACACGGGTTCGGTCGGCGCTGACAAAACAAGTGGCATCAAAATCCGGAAATGTCAGGCTGACGCCGCGTTGTTGCGCCTGGGGCTCGATCATGGCCCGGCATTCCTGAATCACCTCGGCCAGGAAAACCGGCTCGCGTGACAGCATCAGCCGACCCGACTCGATGCGGGCCAGGTCGAGAATTTCATTGATCAGGTCCAGCAAATACCAGCCCGCCTTGAGAATCTGTTCGATGCTGCGCTGCTGAACAGCCGTGGGCGCGGGTGTGCCTGTTTCCAACAGTTGCGCAAAGCCCAAAATGGCATTCAGGGGTGTGCGCAACTCATGGCTCATGCTGGAGAGAAAGTCTGACTTGGCAAGGTTGGCCTTTTCTGCGGCGGCAGTCGCAGTTTCCAGCTCCAGGTTGTTGGTTTGCAGCGCCAGCTCAAACTGCTTGCGCTCGGTAATGTCGCGGGCTGATGCAAACACGCCTTGCAATACGCGGTCGCGGTCGCGGAAGGTGGTGGCGTTGAAGGACACCACGGTTTTGCTGCCATCCATGGCGCGGGTGGTCAATTCGTAGTTGGTTACCTTGCCTTCGCGCATGACACGGGTGATTGCCGTTTCAGCGCGCTCTGGATCAGTAAAGAATTTTTTGAACGGTGCACCGATCAATTCATCGCGGCTGCAGCCCGTGAGCGCCTGCATTTGCTGGTTCACATCGCTGATGATGCCCAGCGGATTGGTCGTCATGATGGCATCAATGTTGGATTCGATCAGCGAGCGCGTGTAAAACTGCTGGTCGCGCAAGCGCTGGTCAAGCAGCGCCTGCTCGGCTTCGACCTGTTTGCGCGCCGTGTTGTCGGTGCCGATCAACAGGTAGCCAATCACCTTCTGCTGTTCGTCGCGCAAGGCCGTCACCGACACCACTGCCGGGAACCGGCTGCCGTCCTTGCGGATATAAGTCAGCTCGTAAATGTCTTCAATGCCGCGCGAGGCCTTGAACACCAGCGCCTCAAAGCCGGGTGTGATCGGCGTGTCCAGCTCGTAGCTCAAGGCGGCTGCCCGGGCGATCAACTCCTGTGCGTCTGAAATGCCTGCCGGGGTGATTTTGTCCACCACATCATCAGCCTGGTAGCCCAGCATGCGCTCGGCCCCCACATTGAAAATCTGGATCACACCTTGTGCATCGGTGGCAATGCTGGAGAAGTTGGCGCTGTTAAAAATGGCGCGTTGCAATGCACCGGCTTGTAGCAGCGCCTCTTCAGCCAGTTTGCGCGCGGTGTTGTCGGTGCCGATCAACAGGTAGCCAATGATGGCGTTTTGCGCGTCACGCAGCGCCGTGACCGACACCACCGCCGGGAACCGGCTGCCGTCCTTGCGGATGTAGGTCAGCTCGTAAATGTCTTCAATGCCGCGTGAGGCCTTGAACACCAGCGCCTCAAAGCCCGGGGTGATGGGTGTGTCCAGTTCAAGGCTCAGTGCCTTGGCACGTGCTACCACCTCCCCAGGATCAGAAATGTCAGCGGGCGTGATCTTGTTCATGACCTCCGCGGCGGTGTAACCGAGCATGCGCTCGGCGCCCACATTGAAAATCTGGATCACGCCTTGTGCATCGGTGGCGATGCTGGAGAAGTTGGCGCTCTGGAAAATGGCGTCCTGCAAGGCACCGGTTTTCAGCAGATTAAGGCGAACTTCCTGCGCCGCTTCTTCCCCCACCAGGCGCTGGCGAATGGCCAAGCGAATGCGTGCCGTCAGCAGCGTCAAGAAGACCAGCAACAAGAAGATGCTGCCAACAATCAACTTCAAGCGCAGTGTTTCGCTGGCCTTGCGCTCCTGAAGTAAAGCCTGCTCGCTTTGCTCGGCCTGTTGCAGCATGGCGCGTACCGCGGCAGCGGCTTCGCGGCTGGCGCTCAGCAGCGGCAGCGTGGCTGCGATGCCCTGGGTATCAAAAACCGCTTGATTGGCCAGCAGCAGGCGGGCGCGTTCGTCCACCGCCGCTTGCAGCCGCTGAATGCGTTCTTGCTGTGCCTTGCTGTCCAGGGTCAAGTCCCGCAGTTGCTCGATCGTTGGCTTGAGGGCGGACAGGGCCGCATCGCGTTGCGCCAGAAAGTCTTTTTCTCCGGTGACCAAATAGGCCCACTGTTCGTTATCTGCCCGGTCTGAACTGGCCTGCACGTCTCTCAGCGCGGCCATTACTTCACGCGTATGGTCGACCGACTTGAAGGGTGCCATGGGCACTGCGATGTTCCAGGCAATGCCGCCCACCAGCAGCAGCACGGCCAGTGTCAAGCCAAAGCCCAGAAGCAGCATCCGCTCAACGGAAGATTGTTTGAAGGCGGTCATGGGGTGCGGCTCAGATTGGATTGTTTGCCACGCGACAATAACAGCTTCTGGATGCAGGCTGCGTGCGTTGGCGTACGGACATGGTGTGGGTTGAGCAATAGTCTTGCAACACCAATTTTGGAATACAAACCAGGAACAATCATGAAATCCACGCATATTGCAGCTTCCGTCGCCATGGCATCAGCCGTGTTTTTAACCGCTTGCGGCACTGCCCCGCAACAAACCAATGCGCCGGTTTATCCGGCCAGCCAGTCGGGCTACACCACCAACTACGGATTCATTGACTCGATCCAAGTCGTCCCGGCCAGTAGCAACAGCAGCCCTGGCGTGGGTGCTGTGGTGGGTGGCGTTGTGGGCGGCATTTTGGGCAACCAGGTGGGTGGAGGTGTCGGCAATACCGTGGCCACGGTGGCCGGCGTGGTGGGTGGCGCGGTGGTGGGTAACCAGATCGAACAACGCAACCGGGCACCGTCGCAAAACGTGTACCAAATCTCGGTGCGCCTTGACAACGGCTCTTATCAGACCATTCAGCAAGACAGCGTGACCAATTTGCAGGTGGGCAATCGGGTGCGGGTGGAAAACGGCCGCGTTTACCGGTAAGGCGAAATACGCCGGTGCATCATGCCCGCCTCTGCTTTGCCTGAGTAAACGGCCCTCTGCTGGCCATGCTTGCTGCACCCGTTAGAGTACTATCCGGGCATGAAAAAAACAACAATGAAACGGCAACAGTCAAGCT
Organism: Burkholderiales bacterium; assembly: GCA_038328055.1. GTDB lineage: Bacteria > Pseudomonadota > Gammaproteobacteria > Burkholderiales > Burkholderiaceae_C > Rhodoferax. Next base: position 34,405 of record JBBQLQ010000010.1, on the reverse strand, counting down.
TGAGGCACATGGTGGCGGGCTTGCTGTTACTTGGTGCAGCAGCCGTGTCGGCTCAAAACCTTGGAGCCCCGTCAAGTCGTCTAGACCGGGTGTTGCAAGCGCAAACACTGCGCGTGTGCTTTTGGCCCGATTACTACGGCATCAGCTACCGCAACCCCAAAACCCAGCAACTCGTGGGCATCGACATCGATCTGGCACAAGAGCTGGCGAAAGACCTGGGCCCGCAGGTCAAAGTGCAATTTGTCGACAGCTCGTTTGCCAAGCTGATTGACGACGTGGTGCAAGACCGCTGCGACGTTGCCATGTTTGCCATTGGCATTACTGAAGCGCGGGCCGAAAAGCTGCGCTTCACGCGGCCCCATTTGCAAAGCGACATTTTTGCCATCACCACCCAATCCAACCGACGCATCAAGGAATGGGCCGACATTGACAAACCTGGCGTGGTGGTGGCGGTTGCCAAGGGCACCTACCACGAACCGGTGATGCGTGAAAAACTCAAAAACGCCACGCTGATCGCCCCCGCTACGCCGTTTGCCCGCGAGCAGGAAGTGGAGTCCGGACGCGCCGACGTGTTCATGACCGACTACCCCTACAGCCAGCGCATGCTTGCCACCTCCGACTGGGCACGCCTGATTACGCCACCCAGCACCTACCACCTGACTTCGTATGCCTACGCCATGCAGCAAGGTGATGACCGTTGGCACGCCCGTGTGGAGCGCTTTGTAGCAGACATCAAACGTGATGGACGCCTGCTGGTGGCCGCCAAACGCCACAAGCTTGACCCCATCGTTGCCCGCGACTGATCGACAGCGCCCGCTGCCTCGGCGTCATGTTCATGCATAAGCGTTTCGGACGGCATTTCCCTTTTTTGGTGCTGATGGTCTTGTTTGTGGCGAGCATTGCGGGCGGTACGGTGTACGTGCTGGCGCGCCTACGCAGCGAGGCAATCCAGTTTCACACCGAGATCAGCGTCATGCAGGCCCGCGCCTTTGAAGACCAGCTAACGCAGAGCCTGAATGTCGTTGACCTGATGTTGGCCAATTTGCTGGACGAAGACACGGTCAATCAGGACCCGGTACGGTTGGGTGCGCTTTTTCAGGCTGAATTGCGGCGCATGCCCTTGTTGCGCTCGCTCTCTTTGCTGAACGCACAGGGCCAGGTTGTCGCCAGTTCAAATCCGAAAAATGTCGGCTCGGTGGTCGGGCTTGACAACTACTTGCCGCCCGTCACCGGGGCCGCTGCAGATGCCAGCTTTTTGCGCATCGGTGTGCCTTGGTCGGGTCGTGATTTTGCCGATGGCTATCCGGTATCGGTCCAGCGACCGGCTGCCGCTGGCATGCCCAACCTGATTCCCCTGACCAGAAGCATGCGTCTGAAGAGCCAGCCGGTTACCCTGCTGGTGGCGCTGAATGCTGACCACTTCATCAATTTGTTCGGCCACGCTTTTCGGTCTCAAAATACCACGGCCGAAGTCTTGCGCTATGACGGTATTGCCTTGCTGTCCACGCGTGAGGGTGATGTGCCGGGCCAGCCGCAGCAAAATAGCGCGCTCCAGCAAGCGCTGACCCATGCCGAGTTTGGCACCTACGAAACGGCTGATGGCAATTCCAAGCCCACGCTTTCGGCCTTTCGGGTGTCGCGGCTTTTCCCACTGGTGGTGCTTGCCCATGTTGATCGTGACCAGGCGCTCACGGCATGGGCCGCCGAGCGACAGCGCATCCTGTGGCTCATCATGCCGGCCTTGCTGACGGTGTTGGGTTTGTCGTCTTATCTCTATTTTCGGCAACGGCGGGTTAACCGCATGGAGGCAGTTGCCCAGCAGCAGGAGCAGCTTCGCCTTTCGGCGCTTCTGAATGCCTTGCCGGCCAGTTTGCTGTTGCTTGACAGCCAGGCCAACGTCGTGGTGGCGAACAACAGATGGGTCGAGTTCTTGCAAGAAATGAAGATTGACACCATCAATCAGGGAATTGGTTTGAGCTACCTGGGGCTGTGTGCGCAATATTGCCCCGACTGCCATGACATTCAAGGCCAATTCGCTGTTGGCCTCAGGCGGGTGTTGCGGGGTCAGGCCGAGGTCTTTGAACTGGACTACCGGGTGCTTCTGCCCGCCGGTGAGCGCTGGTATCACCTGATGGCGCACGCCTTGCATGAGCCGGGCCTGCCGGGTGCCGTGGTGATGCAGCTTGACATCACCCAGCGCAAGCTGGCCGAGGCAGCATTGGCCGCAAGCGAGCGCTTGGCACGCCTGCAAACCCAACGCCTGACCGAGGTGATCTGGGCCACCAACATCGGCACCTGGGAATGGAATGTGCAGACCGGCGAAACGGTGTTCAATGAGCGCTGGGCCGAGATGGTGGGCTTTGAACTGCAGGAGTTGGAGCCGGTCAGTATTGACACGTGGAGCGGGCTGGTGCACCCCGAGGACGCGCCGCGCTCCGCTGCCCTGCTGGAACGCTGTTTTGACCGTCTGAGTGACATCTACGAATGTGAAGTCCGCATGCGCCACAAGAATGGCAGCTGGATCTGGATCAGCGACCGCGGCCGGGTGGTGGCGTGGGCCGCAGACGGCAAGCCGCTGCGCATGTCCGGCACCCACCAGGACATCACCGAGCGCAAGCGTGCCGAAATGGACCTGCTGCAGGCAAAACAGCAGGCCGAAGCGGCCAACCTGGCCAAGAGCCGCTTTCTGGCCACCATGTCACACGAAATCCGCACACCCATGAACGGCATTCTGGGCATGGGCCAATTGTTGCTGGCCCCTCAGCTGTCAGACAACGCACGGCTGGACTACGCGCGCACCGTTCTGAGTTCTGGCCAGTCGCTCTTGAGCTTGCTCAACGACATTCTGGATTTGTCGAAGATCGAGGCGGGCAAGTTTCAGCTGGACCTGGTCACCATCGATCCCGAGCAAATTTTGCGCGAGACAGAAGGACTGTTCTCTGGCGCTGCCAAAAACAAGCAGTTGGCGCTGGACTCCCGCTGGCTTGGCGTGAGCGGCCAGCGCTACGAGACCGATGGCCACCGTTTGCGGCAAATGCTGGCCAATTTGCTGGGTAACGCCATCAAATTCACCGAATACGGCCAGATTCACCTGCAAGCCAAGGAACTTGAGCGCGACGAACAAGATGCCCTGCTTGAGTTTTCAGTAAGCGACAGCGGCATTGGCATTGACGCAGAAAAACTCGACTTGCTGTTCAAGCCCTTTTCGCAAGCCGACACCTCCACCACGCGCCAGTTTGGCGGCTCTGGCCTGGGCTTGTCCATTGTTGCAAGCCTTGCCCGCTTGCTGGGCGGCGACGTGGGCGTGCAAAGCGACAAGGGCGTGGGCTCCAGATTTTGGTTTCGGGTGCGGGCCAAGGTGATCGCAGCGGGCACGGACAGCCGGGCCGATGCGCGGTGGTCACTGGATGGCGCAAGCCCGTCAGCCGCCGCAGTCCGGATGTCTGGGCGTATTCTGGTCGCCGAAGACAACGCCGTTAACCGCCTGGTGATCAAAGGTCTGTTGACGCAGCTCGGGCTCGACATCATTTTTGCCCACGACGGCCTGCAGGCGCTTGAGCTGATCCAACAAGGCGAAGCTCCGGATGCTGTCTTGATGGACTTGCAGATGCCCGTGATGGACGGCTACACCGCCACACAAGAGATTCGCCTGTGGGAAGCGCAACACGGTCAGTTGCGTGTTCCCATCGTTGCACTGACCGCCGACGCCTATGAAGAAGATCACCAACGCTGCCTGGCCGTCGGCATGGATGATTTCCTGACCAAACCCATCAACACGGCGGCATTGAGGCAGACACTGGGCAAGTGGCTTGTGCTCACCAACCCGGCCACTCCAGGGGTGGCCGATGCGGACGATTCCTACAAAGCCGTTGACCGAGCGGCGTTGGTGATACTGGTGTCCGAAGTGATGCCCCTGCTGGCCCAGCATAAATTTGATGCCATCGCGAAGGTCAAAGCGATGGTGGTTTTGCTTGAAAAAACGCGGCTTGCCGCTCAGGCTGAAGAGTTGCTGGAGTCGGCTAATGCCTTCAATTTCGACTTGACTGCAACACGTTTATTTGACCTGATGACCCACCTGGGCGAACAAGAGCATCGATGATTTCTTCCAAACCGCGCATTCTGGCCATTGACGACACGCCGGCCAACCTGTTTACCCTGGGGTCTGCGTTGGCCGATGATTTTGACCTGCAGATTGCCACGTCCGGTGCCATGGGCTTGCTGCTGGCCCTGCAATCGCTGCCTGATCTGATCCTGCTCGACATCATGATGCCCGAGATGGACGGATTTGAGACCTGCCGCCGTCTCAAGGCAGACCACCGCCTGGCCGACATTCCGGTGATTTTTGTGACCGCCCTGCACGAACTGCAGTCCGAGGTCATGGGGCTTGAACTCGGGGCCCAGGACTACATCACCAAACCGATTCAGGTCGAAACCGCGCGCCAGCGTATCCGCAACCTGCTGGAGCGTGAGCATTTGCGCAAGCAGGTTTTGTTACAGCGCGATCAGCTCGAAGCCGAGGTGCGCGAGCACGAAAAAACCCAGGCGCTGTTGCGCCGGCTGAGCGTGGCCATCGAGCAAAGCCCGGCATCGGTCGTCATCACTGATCTGGATGCCCGTATTCAGTACGTCAACCCGCGTTTCACAGCCGTGACTGGCTTCAGCCCGCAAGAGGCTATTGGCCAGAACGCCCGCATTTTGCAGTCCGGGCAGACGGCGAAAGAGGTTTACCCTGAGTTGTGGGCCAAGGTAACCGCCGGTGAGGTCTGGCAAGGCGAGTTGCTCAACAAACGGAAAAACGGCGAGTTGTATTGGGAAGAATGCCAGATTGCACCCGTCAGGGATGCCAGCGGGTCGGTTACCAACTATGTGGCAGTCAAAGCCGACATTACCGAGCGGAAAAAGGCCGAAGAGAAATTGCGGCTGGCCGCCAATGTGTTTACCTTTGCCCGTGAGGGCATCATGATCACCGACGCAAACGGCACCATTGTGGATGTCAACACCACCTTCACCCGCATCACCGGCTACAGCCGCGACGAGGCCGTGGGCAGGAACCCGCGTATCCTGAAGTCGGGCCGGCAAGAGCCCGAACAGTACGCTGCCATGTGGAAGAGCCTGGTTGAAAAAGGCCATTGGTATGGCGAGGTCTGGAATCGCCGCAAAAGCGGTGAAATTTATGCCGAAATGCAAAGTGTCAGCGCCGTGCGTGACGCCGCTGGAAAGACGCAGCACTATGTCGCCCTTTTCTCTGACATTACGTCCAACAAAGAGCACGAGCGACAGCTGGAGCACATTGCCCACTACGATGCCTTGACCCATTTGCCAAACCGGGTTCTGCTGGCAGACCGACTCAGGCAAGCCGTCATCCAGAGCCAGCGCCGCCAGCACTCACTGGCCGTTGTGTTTCTTGATCTGGATGGCTTCAAGAGGGTCAACGATTCGCATGGGCATGATGTGGGTAATGCCTTGTTGATCACCTTGGCGCAGCGCATCAAGGAAGCCATGCGTGAGGGTGACACATTGGCCCGCATCGGGGGCGACGAATTTGTCGCTGTGTTGACCGATCTGGAAGGCCTGCAGGACTGTGAGTCGGTACTGGCACGCATGTTGCTCGCGGCCAGCCAGCCGATGACCGTGGGCCAAGCAGTCATCAGTGTCTCTGCCAGCATGGGGGTCACCTTGTTTCCGCAGGACGGGGTGGACGCGGACATGTTGATGCGTCACGCCGATCAAGCCATGTATGTCGCCAAGCACGACGGCAAAAACCGCTATCACATGTTTGATGTGGTTAAAGACGCTGCCATCAAAACCCATCGCGAGAGTCTGGAGCGCATCCGCAGCGGTCTGACTGACCGCGAGTTTGTGCTGCATTACCAGCCGAAAATCAATATGAAGACCGGCCAGGTCACTGGTGCCGAAGCCTTGATTCGCTGGCAACACCCCAAGTTGGGTTTGCTGAGCCCCGCAAGTTTCTTGCCGGTCATTGAAGATCACGCTATCAGCATTGAGGTCGGCGAGTGGGTGATCAGAACGGCAATGGCCCAGATGAGCCGGTGGCAGCAAGCCGGCCTGAGCATGCCGGTCAGTGTGAACGTGGGTGCGCGGCAATTGCAGCAAGAAAACTTTCCGGATCGTCTGGCCGGAATCCTGGCCGAATACCCACAGGTGCCAGCGCAACACCTGCAGCTTGAAGTGCTTGAAACCAGCGCCCTGGAAGACATGGACAAGGTTGGCCGGGTGATGCAGGCATGCCACAGCCAGGGTTTGGGATTTGCGCTGGACGACTTTGGCACCGGTTACTCGTCGCTGACCTACCTCAAGCAATTACCGGCTCAAACCCTGAAGATTGACCAGAGCTTTGTGCGCGACATGCGCGAAGGCACCAATGATCTGGCCATCGTCATCGGCATCATTGGCCTGGCCCGGGCGTTTGGCCGCGAGGTGATCGCCGAAGGTGTTGAAACCGCTGCTCACGGCGCGCTGCTGCTGTCCTTGAACTGCGAACTGGTTCAAGGTTTTGGCATCGCCAGGCCCATGCCTGCGGACGATTTGCCGGGCTGGGTGCGCCAATGGCAGGCAACGCCGGTCTGGACGGCTTGAGTGCGGCGGCCGCAACAGTTGGCCGCTCAGGGTGTTAAAACGGTGCGTCGGGCAGGGGTTCGGTCAACACAGCGGGTTGCGTGACCGCAGTGTGGGGGTCAGCCGGCGGTGCCAGCTCGGCTACCGCAGCGCGCACAGCCGCTTTCTCGCCGGCACTGGCAAACTTGCTGTACTTACCCAGGATGCTGACCATTTGACCGTAGATGCGCGGGTTGGCGGCCATGCATTCGTGCTGCTCCAGAAAGTTGGCATCGCCTGACAGGTTGCCCACCAAGCCACCGGCTTCGGTGATCAGCAGCGAACCCGCTGCCACGTCCCAGGGTTGCAGACCGGTTTCGAAAAAACCATCGGTAAAACCGGCCGCCACGTAAGCCAGGTCCAAGGCGGCGGCACCCGGGCGACGCAGCCCGGCAGTGCGCTGCATCATGTCGCCCATCATGCGCAGGTAGGTGTTGAAGTCATCGTCCTTGCGAAACGGAAAGCCGGTCGAAATCAGGCACTCTTGCAGGCGGATGCGTTTGGCCACACGAATGCGGCGGTTGTTCATGTAAGCACCACGCCCCTTGGTCGCGGTAAACAGGTCGTTGCGGCTGGGGTCGTAAATGACGGCTTGCTCGACCTTGCCCTTGACGGCCAGCGCAATGCTGACGCAGTAAATCGGCAGGCCGTGGATAAAGTTGGTGGTGCCGTCCAGCGGGTCAATGATCCAGACAAATTCGGAGTCTTGTGCGCCATGCACGCGGCCTGATTCTTCGGCCCAGATGGCGTGGCCGGGGTAGGCCCCCAGCAGGGTTTCGATGATGGTTTCTTCTGAGGCCTGATCGACTTCGGTGACAAAGTCGTTGACCTGCTTTTGCGAGACACGAACGGATTCCACATCCAGTGCGGCGCGGTTGATGATGGCCCCGGCGGCGCGTGCGGCCTTCACGGCCACGTTGATCATTGGGTGCAGAGTCGAAGGAGTCATTATTTGGTCAAGGTTTGCGCGGCAGACTTTTGATCTGTCCAGCGCTGGAGGGTAGGGCGCATACCCACTCAAAGCGGGCAGCGACAATAGCATTATTTTAACGGGCCACCATGCAGACGCGATTCATCCTGATCAACACCAGCCACGCCGGCAACGTCGGGGCCGCCGCACGGGCCATGAAAACCATGGGTTTTGACGACCTGGTGCTGGTGGCGCCACGCTGGGCCAATGTGCTCAACCGCGAGGAAACCATCCAGCGCGCCAGCGGTGCCCTTGACGTGCTGAAAAATGCCCGCATCGTTGCCACGCTGGACGAAGCGCTGGACGGCATGACGCACCTGTGTGCCACCGCGATGACCCCGCGTGACTTTGGCCCGCCCACGGTCGCCCCCCATGCACATTTTGAATCGCTATTAAAACAGGAGCTAGTTACGCAGTCTCTACAAGGGCTAGAGGCTGAAAACGCTTATAACTTCGGCATGGCGTTCTTGTTTGGCTGCGAGCGCTTTGGCATGCGCAACGAAGACGTGTACCGTTGCCACGCGTGTCTGAGCATTCCCAGCAACCCGAAATTTGGCTCGCTTAACCTGGCCGCGGCGCTGCAGGTGATTGCCTATGACTGGCGCTGTGCGCTGGGTGCCTACCCGGTAGAGGCCGCCACAACACAGCCGGTGTTGGCCGATGCAAGTCAGGTGGCGGGCATGCTGGCGCACCTGGAGCAGTCACTGCAAGCCATTGGATTTCTGGACCCGGCCGCACCGAAGAAACTCATGCCCCGGCTCAATCAATTGTTCAACCGTGCCGGTGTCACGCAAGAAGAAATTCACATTCTGCGCGGCATGGCCAAGGCGATGCTCAAGGTGGCACCCGCTTCGCCAACAGTGGTTTGCGACCCCGATTAGACTCAACCCCATGTTTTTCAGAATCAAATCCGACATTCAATGCATTCTTGACCGCGACCCGGCTGCGCGCAGCCGCTGGGAGGTTTTGACGTGCTACCCCGGCTTGCACGCCGTCATATTGCACCGGCTGGCGCACGCCTGCTGGACGCATGGCTTCAAGTGGCTGGGCCGATTTGTCTCGCACATCACCCGGTTTTTGACCGGCATCGAAATCCATCCGGGCGCAAAAATAGGCGAAAGCGTTTTCTTTGACCATGCCATGGGCGTGGTGGTGGGCGAGACGGCTGAAATTGGCGACGGCTGCACCATTTACCAGGGCGTGACGCTGGGCGGCACCTCGCTGTACAAGGGTGCCAAGCGCCACCCCACACTGGGGCGCGGTGTGGTGGTGGGCGCGGGCGCGCAGGTGCTGGGCGGCTTTACCGTGGGTGACGGGGCCAAGGTCGGCTCCAACGCGGTGGTTACCAAGCCAGTGCCGGCCGGGGCCACCGCTGTGGGCAACCCGGCGCGCATCATCCAGGCCGAACTGGATGTCAAGCGCGAAGAAGCCGCCTCCAAAATGGGTTTCTCAGCCTACGGGGTCACGCAAAATGACGACCCGCTGAGCCAGGCCATGCGCGGTTTGATTGACAACGCCGCCAGCCATGAGCACCAGATTGCGATGCTCTGGAAAACCATCGAAGCGCTGTCGGCCCAGCGCCATGACCCCAGCGTAGTGCCGGCAGACGCGGCCCGCAGCGAGCACTTTGAGGCTGACAAACTCAACTTGCTGGTTGGCAAATAGCAAATCTGTGTGTCGCTATATTATTTATAGCTGCTAACGCATATAAATAAAGGGCTAGAGGCCGATTTTCCTTATAAAAGTGATCAGATCACTGCTTGCAGCTTGGCGGCCAGGGTTTGCAGGTTGACAAAGGTCAGCTCGTACATGGCTGAGAGCCCGGCGGCCTGCTCGTCGTTGAGGTCGCTGGCGCAGATGATGAATTGCTGGCGCGGAATGCCCAAGCGTTTTTTGAGCCGCAGAAACTTGTCGATCTCGCGGCGGAACTCGCCGGTCTTGCATTCGATGTAGATCGGTGTCTGGCCGCTTTGGGTCTCCACCAGCGCCATCACGTCAATCTCGTGCAGGTCTTCGTTCGGAAAAATCACCTTCACACCCCGGGCGCATGAGAACGCACATTTTTTCGCCTTGAGTTGCTCCAGCAGCGCGACCAGCGCAAACCACTCCAGCCAGCCCCCCTCAAAAAACTGGCGCACCGTGGTGGCGGTTTGCAGGGTGAGGTGCACGATCTTTTCAGGCTTTTGGTAGTTGTAGCGGGCAAACAGCGTGTGGCTGTAGAGCTGGCGGCACAGGTTGTTGAGCGCCTGCGCATCTTTCTGGCTGATTGTGGCCAGCTCCAGATTCAGGCCGCTGTGGCTGTTGCGGTAGGCGTAACGGATGCGGTCCAGCAGCTCGGCGAAAAGTGCAAAGTTGTTGCCCAGCGCCCGCGCCGCATCGTCAAAAAAGCCGGTGGTGTCGACGTTGTTGTAGTCAAACCGGGCTTCGATCTGGCGTGTTTCAAACCACTGTTTGAGTGGTTGGTGCTGCTCAAGCGTGGCCAGCCTGGCGGTGTTGTGCAGGTCGATCTGATCCAGCGCAATAGCGGGCGGGGCGGCGGCAGGCTTTACCGCTGGGCTGGTGGCGGTGGCGGTACCGGGTGTGGCTGGATCAGAAAGAGCCGCAGACTTGTCGCCAACTTTGAGCGCCTCAATCTCCCGCAACGCGGCGAAGTAGCGCTCAGTCAGCTTCTCGGCAAAAAAAACCGTCTCATAGACGGTACTAGGGTTGGTGCAGCGTGCGCAGGGGAGTTTGCTGCTGGGCAGCATGGGTGCGGTTTCAGCAATGAATCCGCACTTGTTGCAGCGGTAGATCGACATGATGACGAGGCCTGTTGATGGGGTGTGACAGCAGTGAACTGACGACGAACCGACTATGAACCAACTGTGAATCAACTATGTTTATAGGAGCTACTCACGCTTATTCCATAAGGGCTAGAGGCTGATTTTATTTAAGAAAATGTGCGAATAGCGGTTTTCGGCCGGAAGGCCTTGCACACCGCTGCATCGGCTTCCAGATACGGCCCGCCAATCAGGTCGATGCAGTACGGCACGGCGGCAAAAATGCCGTTGATGAGCTGCTTGCCATCGGCATCTTTCAGGCCTTCGAGGGTTTCGGCAATGGCTTTGGGCTGGCCCGGCAGGTTGATGATCAGGGTTTTGTCGCGAATCACCGCCACTTGCCGCGACAAAATCGCAGTGGGCACAAAGGCCAGGCTAATCTGGCGCATTTGCTCGCCAAAGCCCGGCATCTCCTTGTGCGCCACGGCCAGCGTGGCCTCGGGCGTGACATCGCGCAGCGCCGGGCCGGTGCCGCCGGTGGTCAATACCAGCGCGCAACCGGCATCCACCAGTTCGATCAAGGTGGCGCTTATGGTGGCCTGTTCGTCCGGGATCAGGCGGGACTCAAATTGCAGCGGGTTTTTCAGGGCTTTGTTGAGCCAGTCCTGCAAAGCCGGCAAGCCCTTGTCAACGTAGACGCCGCTGGAGGCGCGGTCGCTGATGGAGACGATGCCGATCTTGATCGGGTCAAACGCAAGGGCAGACGCAGAAGCGGACGCAGAAGCTGCGTTCATGAGGCTTCTTCGCTGGGGTTAAAAACGGGCGCTGAGCGTGCGTCGTCGCGCGTCGGCAGGCTACCCAGCGACTCACGCACCAGTTGAAAAATATCGCGGTAAGCGCGGCCATGGCGAATGGCTGCACCGGGCTTTTCAGGCACCGCATCTTTGCGGGCCTGGCGAATCAGCGCGCGCAACTGCTGGGTGTCACAACCGGGATTTTTCTCGATCCACTGCGCGGCGGCATTCTCATCGGCAATCAACCGGTCGCGCCAGACTTCACTTTGATGCAGCACCAGGTTGTCGGCCACGGAGCCATAGGTTTGCTCTTCAATCGCGGCGCGTACCGCCAAAACTTCAGTGGGTTCGAGCTTGCGCATCATCTTGCCGATGTACTGCATCAGGCGGCGCTTGCCCTCAAAGTTGGTGATGCGCTTGGCCTCAGCCACCGCGTCCTTGAGCTTTTCAGACAAGGGCAGGCGTGCCATCAGTTCGGGGCGCAGCGTGAGCAGTTCTTCCCCGAGTTTTTGCAGCTCGGTGCTTTCGCGTTTGAGATCGGTGCGGCTTTGTTCAGTGGTGCCTTTGAGCTCGGCTTTGAGCTCAATATCGCGCTCGCTGCCCTCGGCTACGAACTCACCCCGAACAAAATAGCCTTTTTTAAGTTTTCTTGACATAGCCAAGTATCATAGCCGCCGCTATGAAAAAACCCAACATGTCCAAGAACTCTGCACCTAAATCTGCCAAACCATCAGCCCGATTGGCCCAAAAGGCAAGCGCGCAAGCCGATCAGGGCTTTGCCTACAGCCGGAGTTTTTTTGAGGATCTGGTTGACAGCGCCTTCAAACATGCCAAAAAACTCGGGGCCACAGATGCCGCAGCACATGCCTCGGAGGGCTGTGGCCTGAGCGTATCGGTGCGCAAAGGCGAGCTGGAAAATGTCGAGCGCAACCGCGACAAAGGACTGGGCATCACGGTGCATATCGGCCAGCGCCGGGGCAATGCCAGCACCTCGGATTTTTCGCAAGCTGCCATCCGGCAAACCGTGCAAGCGGCCTTTGATATTGCCCGCTTTACCGCCGAAGACCCGTTTGCCGCCTTGCCTGATGATGCCGACATTGCCCAGCCGATTGAGCAGCGCACCGACCTGGAACTGTTTTTTCCGTGGGCAATTGATTCTGAACAAGCAGCCCAGTTGGCGCTGATCACCGAAGCGGCTGCGTTCAAGGTTGACAAACGCATCACCAACAGTGAAGGCGCGGGCGTGTCGGCCCAGCAGTCGCATTTTTTCAGCGCGCACACGCATGGTTTTCGTGGTGGCTATGCCAGCTCGCGCCATTCGGTATCGGCATCGCCCATTGCGGGCAAGGGCTCCGACATGCAGCGCGATGCCTGGTACAGCTCAGAGCGTGATGCCGCCGACCTGGCCACGCCCGAGGCCATTGGCCGCTATGCCGCGGAGCGGGCCTTAAGCCGACTGCGCGCCCGCAAGATCGCCACCACCGAATGCCCTGTGCTGTTTGAGTCGCCCCTGGCAGCGGGCCTGTTGGGCAGCTTTGTGCAGGCAGTCAGTGGCGGGGCGCTGTACCGCAAGAGTTCGTTTTTACTGGACTCGCTGGGCAAAGCCGTGTTTCCCAAGCACATTGATATTCTGGAAGACCCGTTTGTCAAGCGCGGCAAGGGGAGCTCGCCCTATGACGATGAAGGCGTGCGGGTGCAGGCCCGCAGTGTGGTGGACGCGGGCAAGGTGCAGGGCTACTTTTTGGGTAGCTACTCAGCGCGCAAGCTGGGTATGAAAACCACGGGCAATGCTGGTGGTTCGCATAACCTGGTGCTGACATCGCGCCTGACGCGCGCAGGTGATGATTTGGATGCCATGCTGCAGCGCCTGGGTACCGGGCTGTTTGTGACCGAACTGATGGGCAGCGGTGTCAACTACGTTACCGGTGATTATTCGCGTGGGGCCAGCGGTTTTTGGGTGGAGAAAGGCCGCATTGCGTACCCGGTGCAGGAGATCACCATCGCGGGCAACATGAAAACCATGCTCAAGGGCATTGAGGCCGTTGGTGCGGATGCCTATGCTTACGGTGCCAAAACGACGGGATCAATTTTGATCAAGCGCATGAAGGTGGCGGGGAGCTAGCAGCCCCGCCGGTCTGATCAGTTCAGCGCGATGCGCACCTTGTCTTTGAAGGTGTAGAGCGTTACCGCCGGGGTGGTCAGCTCGCCCTTGGGGGTGAACGCAATGTTGGCGGTGATGCCCTTGAACTGGGTTTTGCCGATGAAGGGCACATACACCTTGGGGTCAACCGAGTCGGCACGCTTCATGGCATCCACCAACACAAAGGTCGCGTCATAGGCATACGGGCTGTACACCTGGAACTGGCCGGGGAAACGGGCATCGTAGCGTTTTTTCCAGTCCAGACCGCCTGGCATTTTCTGCACCGACGCACCGCCGGTGGCGCAGGTCACGTTGGCCAGGTTGACCGACAGGCTGGAGAGTTCGGGCAGCTTTTCAGTGCACAGAGCATCACCGCCAAAAAACTTCACGCGGGTCATGCCGAGCTGCATCATCTGGCGCAGCATCGGGCCGGCTTGCGCGTCCAGACCGCCGTAAAAGATGGCATCCGGCTTTTTGCTCTTGATGGCTGTCAGGATGGCAGTGAAGTCAGTGGCCTTGTCGTTGGTGTACTCGGTGGCGATCACTTGCATGCCGGTCTGTTGCGCCGTGGCCTTGAAGACATCAGCTAGGCCTTGGCCGTAGGCTGTGCGGTCATCAATCACGGCCACAGTCTTGATTTTGAGGCTGTCATGCGCAAAATACGCCACGGCGGCACCCAACGCGTTGTCGTTGGCAATCAGGCGGTAGGTGGTGTTGAAGCCACGTTTGGTCACGTCGGGGTTGGTGGCAGCAGCGGTGATATGGGGCAGGCCGCACTTGTTGTAAATGCTGGAAGCTGGAATGGTGGTACCTGATTGCAGGTGGCCAACCACGCCCGCCACCTTGGAGTCGCACAGCTTTTGTGCCACTGCGGTGGCTTGGCGTGGGTCTCCGCCGTCGTCTTCCGCCGCGATTTCAAACCGAATTTTTTTGCCGCCAATCACCAAAGCTTGCGCATTGAGGTCGTCAATGGCCATGCGCACACCGTTCTCCGTGTCTTTGCCGATGTGGGCAATGCCGCCCGAGGTGGGGCCAGCGTGGGCAATGCGCACGGTTTGCGCGTCTTGCGCGTGGACCCAAGGGGCGCTCAAGGCCAGCACGGCAGCGGCTATGAGGGTAAGCGTAGCTGCAGGAGAGGAAGTGATATGCATGAGGATGATCAGACAGAGTGGAGGGTTTGACATCAGGGTTTACCCTGATTTCTCCATCTTACTGTCTGCAGCCATTCGGTGCGTGCCTGCAGCGGTTGAATCACTGCAAGTCAAGTGTGATTGATGCGGCTAATGGCGCGGTGTTCAATGCCCCAGAATCTTCGACAAAAAGTCTTTGCTGCGCTCGTTTTGCGGGTTATTGAAAAAATCGTGCGGGTTGTTTTGCTCGACGATCTGGCCTTGGTCCATGAAGATGACCCGGTCGGCCACGGCCTTGGCAAAACCCATTTCGTGGGTGACGCACAGCATGGTGATGCCTTCATCGGCCATGGCGATCATCACGTCGAGCACTTCCTTGATCATCTCCGGGTCAAGCGCCGAGGTGGGCTCGTCAAACAGCATGATCTTGGGTTTCAGGCACAGGGCGCGGGCAATGGCCACGCGCTGCTGCTGGCCACCGGAGAGTTGCAGCGGGTATTTATGGGCTTGCTCGGCAATGCGAACCCGGTTGAGCTGCACCATGGCTTTTTCTTCGGCCTCTTTTTTCGGCAGCTTGCCAACCCACATTGGCGACAGGGTCAGGTTTTCCAGCACGGTCAGGTGCGGAAACAGGTTGAACTGCTGAAACACCATGCCAACTTCCTTGCGCACCTGGTCAATGGCTTTGACATCGTCGGAGAGCTCCACGCCGTCGACGATCAGGTGGCCTTGCTGGTGCTCTTCAAGCCGGTTGATGCAGCGGATCAGCGTCGATTTGCCTGAACCGGACGGCCCGCAGATGACGATGCGCTCGCCCTTGGCAACCGTTAGATCAATGTCGCGCAACACATGAAAGTCGTTGCCGTACCACTTGTTGACTTTGTCAAACGTGATGATGGGGGCGGGGGGTTTTATCTCAGTCATGGTGTTGTTCTGGTGAAATTGAGAGAAATTAGCGCAGCTTGCTCTTATTGACTTGTTTCTCAACCCAATGGCTGTAGCGTGACATTGAAAAACAGAACACAAAATAAATCAACGCGATGAAGAGGTAGCCTTCAATCACAAAAGGCCGCCAGTTGGCATCCGAGTTCAAGGCCATGTTCATGGCACCGGTCAATTCATACAGACTGACGATGGTGACCAGCGAGGTGTCTTTGAAGGTGGAAATGAAGTTATTCATGATGCCCGGCACCACCATCGCCAGCGCCTGCGGCAACACAATCTTGCGTTGGGTTTGCCAGTACGACAGGCCCAGTGTGGCTGCGGCCTCAATCTGACCCTTGGGCACGGCCTGCAAGCCGCCACGAATCACCTCGGCCATGTAGGCTGCCGCAAACAAGGTAATACCCACCAGCACGCGGATCAGCACGTCGATTTGCACGCCTTGGGGCATGAACAGCGGGAACATGAACGAGGCCATGAACAACACCGAGATCAAGGGCACGCCGCGAATCAGCTCGACATAAATGGTGCAAAAGCTGCGAATGGCGGGTAAATTGGAGCGCCTGCCCAGCGCCACCAGCAGGGCAATCGGAAAACAGGCCACCAGCGAGATCGAGGCCAGCAAAATCGTCAGCGGCAAGCCGCCCCAGCGGTCGGTGTCGACCTTGCTCAAGCCCATGGTATTGCCGTACATCAGGGTAAAAAAAATACCCAGCACCACCACCCACAGCAGCGGCAGCCAGGCTTTCCAGAAGGCGCGGATGCAGCTGGCCACCAGCAGTCCGATCAGCAGCACAGTGGCAACCAGCGGACGCCAATGCTCCTCAAACGGATAACGGCCAAAAATAATGGTGCGGTATTTTTCGGCCACCACACCCCAGCAGGCACCCACGCCGTCGGCACGGCAGGCTTCGTAGTCGGGTTTCCAGCTGGCGCTGAAGATGGCCCAGTTCAGCAGTTGCGGCATCAGCCAGACAAGAATGGCACCAATGACGAGGGTCGCCAAAGTGGTTTTCCAGTCGGCCAGTAAATTGGACTTGATCCAGGCCACCGGGCCTTCGGTATTGACCGGCGCTGATCGGGCGGCAATGGGCTTGAAAGTTGTTGCGTTCATGGTGATGGGTTCACTTCAGCGTTCTTTGATGGCGGCACGGCTGTTGTACCAGTTCATCAGGAGGGAGGTGCCCAGCGAGGTGGTCAGGTAGACCAGCATCACCAGAGAAATGCATTCGACCGCGCGGCCGGTCTGGTTGAGCGCTGTGTTGGCAATTGACACCACATCAGGGTAGCCAATGGCCACGGCCAGCGAGGAGTTCTTGGTCAGGTTCAGATACTGATTGGTCAGTGGCGGAATGATCACGCGCAGCGCTTGGGGCAGCATCACCAGGCGCATTTCCTGGTTGCGGGTCAGCCCGAGGGCCGAGGCGGATTCGCCCTGCCCACGCGGCACCGACGCGATGCCACCCCGAACCACTTCGGCAATGAAGGCGGCGGTGTAGAAGGTCAATCCAATCAACACGGCCAGAAATTCGGGGGTCAACGCGCCACCGTTTTCAATCGAGAATTCGCCTTTGATGGGGCGGTTGAGTTCTGTTGGTGCACCACCCAGCAGCCAACCCAGCAGGCTGCAAGCCAACACGATGGTCAGCGGTATCCAGAACAGACTGCGCATTTTTCCTGTGGCTTCAAATTGGTGCTGCGCCCAGCGGCGGTAAGCCCACACCGCAACAATGCCCACCAGCAAGCCGATCGCCGCCCAGAGTTGTCCGGTTGCCCAGACCGGAATCGGGTAATTGAAGCCGCCTTTGCTCAGAAAAAATGAGCCCAAGCTCCAGGCCTCGGCCGCAGACGGCAGTACTTCGGTCAGCACCACGTACAACAGCAGCAATTGCAGCAGCACAGGAATATTTCGGAACAATTCGACGTAGGCATAACACAGACCGCGCACCAAAGCATTGCGTGAAAAGCGCCCAACGCCCAAAAGGGTGCCCAAAATGGTGGCCAAAATGATGCCCAGTACCGCCACGCGCAAGGTGTTGGTGACACCAACCAAAAACGCTTGCCAATAGGGTTGCGCCGAGTCAAAGGGGTAGAGACTTTCGCCAATGTCAAAGCCGGCGGCTTGGGTTAAAAAATCAAAGCCGCTCTGGATGCCACGCACCCGCATGTTGACCAGGGTGTTGTGGGCCAGAAACCAGATCACGCCAGCAATGGCGGCCATCGCCACCACTTGGTAGATCAGGCCCCTAAACGCCTGACTTCGCCAGGACCAGTTATTTTTTTTCGGAGGAGAGTTTGAATTCATTGTGCTTCTCGCCACGGGTGGCGGCTTGATTACAAACACGATGGGCATCGACGGGTACGGTGCTCAATGAAAAGCGCCGCATGAATCGCGGGGGCGACTTCAGGCGGCGCTGCTTTTACGCAACAGGTAGCGGTTTAGCGAACCGGGTAGGCGTATTGCAGGCCGCCCTTGTTCCATAGGTTGTTCATGCCACGCGGCAGACCCAGGGCAGATTTGGGACCGACATTGCGCTCAAAAATTTCACCGTAGTTGCCAGTGGCCTTGATGGCATTGCCCATCCAGTCTTTGCTCAATCCGAGCAATTTGCCGGTGTCTTCTGAAGTGCCCAGAATGCGTTGAACCACGGGGTCTTTGCTGGAGGCTTTCAGTTCATCGACATTGGCTTGGGTGATGCCATATTCTTCAGCCTCAAGCAGGCCGTAGATAGTCCATTTGACAATGGCAAACCACTCGTCATCACCGCGGCGCACCATGGGGCCCAGAGGTTCTTTGGAAATCAGCTCAGGCAGGATGACGTGTTCTTTGGGGTCCTTGGCAACCTTGTTACGGGTGGAGGCCAGGCCAGAAGCATCGGTGGTGTAGGCAATGCAACGGCCGGTGAAGTAGGCATTTTCAGCAGCTTCAAGCTTTTCAAACACCACGGGCTTGATTGCCAATCCGCTGGCTTTGGAGAAGTCAGTCAGATTCTTCTCGGTGGTGGTGCCAGACTGGACGCATACCGTTTGGCCCTTGAGCTGTTTGGCGCTCTTGATCTTGCTCTTGACCGGAACCATGAAGCCCTGGCCGTCGTAATAAGTTACCGCAGTCAAGTGCATGCCCAAGGACGCATCGCGGGTGAGCGTGAAGGTGGTGTTGCGCGACAGCACATCGATTTCGCCGGACTGCAGAGCAGTAAAGCGCTGCTGTGCGTTCAGTGGGACATACTTGACTTTTTCGGCATCGCCCAGCGTGGCGGCTGCAACGGCGCGGCACACGTCCACGTCCAGCCCGGACCATTTGCCTGCCGAGTCGGCCGCACCAAAGCCAGCCAAGCCCGTATTCACACCGCAAATCACCTGGCCACGGGCTTTGATGCCGTCCAGGGTTTTACCGGCATGCGCTGGCAGGGCCGCCAGCGTGCCCAGTGCGGCTGCAACGACAGCCAGTGTTTTGAGTTTGTTCGAACGCATTTAAATTACTCCAGTTAAAAAATTTTTAGTTGAAACAAGGAAACAAATTGAAAATTCATAAAGAATTGCACTGTAACAGTGCCAAACCGACCCATTTATGGGGGTTTACTCTTGAATTTCATGCTTTATATTCATAACCCCATTCGTATCATCTGTATGAAAATTTCAAGCATTAAGCATGCCAATGTGTGTCCGACCTGTGCAGGCTTGTATGGCCTGTGCAGTAGGGGAGTTTTACATGGCGACCTTTAAACAGGATACCTTGGGCAAGCCACTGGCCGGTTGGCGGCTGCAGCTATACACCGTCATTTTCGAGGCTGATACCCGCGCCGGTCGCTGGTTTGACAAAACATTGATCGCCATCATTCTGGCCAGCGTGGCGGTGGTCGTGGCTGACAGTGTGCAATACATTGCCAAAGGGCATCACGGCCAATTAACGGTTGCGGAATGGTTTTTCACCATCATTTTTACGCTCGAATACATGGCCCGTCTGGCCTGCGTTCGCCACCCGTTGCGCTATGCCTTAAGTTTTTATGGTGTGGTTGATTTGCTGGCCTTGTTGCCGACCTATGTGGCCCTTCTGGTGCCTGAAGTAAGCGCGCTGATTGACGTGCGGGTTTTGCGCTTGCTGCGGGTGTTTCGGGTGTTCAAGTTGACTGCCTATGTGTCTGAATACCAGGACATCGGACGGGCGCTGGGTGCCAGTCGACGCAAGATCATGGTGTTTTTGGCTGCGGTGCTGATGATTGTGTTGGTGATAGGCACCCTGATGTACGTGGTGGAAGGGCCAGTCAATGGTTTCACCAGCATTCCGATATCGGTTTATTGGGCCATAACCACCATGACAACCGTCGGGTTTGGTGATATCACGCCCAAAACCGACCTGGGACGGTTGATTGCATCCGCCATGATGCTGTTGGGCTGGGGCACTCTGGCTGTGCCGACCGGCATCGTGACAGCCGAGATGGCCTATGCGCGCAATGTTTCAGGTGCCACCACCACCACCACCCGCACTTGCCATGAATGCCTGACCGAAGGCCATCTGCCGGATGCCAATTTTTGCAACCATTGCGGTGCCAGCTTGCCCAATTACCAGCGTGGCTAAGATCGGCTTTTCCAAAATGACAATGGGGTGGCGCAATCGCAACGCCCTTGTGCATACCCAAACAGGACAAGCGCATGACTTTGAAGATCGTTGAACCAGAAAAACTGGGTTTGAGTGCCACCCGTCTTGATCGCCTGATGGGCGTGCTGCAAGACGAGGTAGATAAAAAGCGGCTGCCCGGTGCGGTGGCAGTGCTGGCTCGCCACGGAAAGATGGCCTTGTTTGAGAGCGTTGGCCAGCTCAATCCGGCCACCGGTGAGGCCATGCACCGAGATGCCCGTTTTCGCATCTATTCAATGACCAAGCCGATTGTGTCGGTGGCGGCGATGATGCTGGCAGAGGAGGGGCGTTTGCTGTTGAGCGATCCGGTGGCCAAATACTTGCCGGAGTTCGCTGACCAAAAAATTGCCGTGCACGGCGGCGCTGAACTGCACCTGCAGCCGGTCAAGCAAGGTGCCACCGTGCACGACCTGCTCCGTCACACGGCCGGCATGACCTACGAATTTTTGGGTAGCAGCCCGGTGCAACGCCAATACTCCCAGTTGCGCCTGGGCTCGCGCGATCGCAGCTTGGGCGAATTTACCCAGCAGTTGGCCCAGTTGCCGCTGATGTTTGAGCCAGGCAGCGTGTTTGAATACAGCCGCGCCACCGATGTGCTGGGGCGGGTCATTGAAGTCATTGCCGGACAGCCTTTGCAGACATTTTTGCGCGAGCGGATTTTTGAGCCGCTGGGCATGCCTGACACCGCCTTTGCTGTGCTGGCCGAGCACCACGGCCACATTGCCGAGCCGTTTGCGCGTGACCCGGATGGCGGCATTCAGATGAAGGTGATTGATGTGCGCAGTGATGCGGCACTGGCCTCGGGTGGCGGTGGCCTGGTTTCAACCGCGCTGGACTACGCCCGATTTTTGCAGTTCATGCTCAACCGCGGTGAGCTCGATGGGGTGCGCCTGCTGGGGCCGCACACGATAGATTTCATGACCACCGACCATCTGGGCGACATCGCGGTGGCCAGTGGGGGGTCAAGGGCACTGTTGCCGCCAGGGCATGGGTTCGGTCTGGGTTTTGCTGTGCGCAAGCACCTGGGCATGGCGACGGTGCCGGGGTCGGTGGGTACCTACTTTTGGGGCGGTCTGGCGGGCACCACATTTTTTGTTGACCCGGTGCTGGACATGTTTGGCTGCCTGATGCTGCAAGCGCCCAACCAGCGCGAGTATTACCGCATGCTGTTTCGCAACATGGTGTACGCAGCCCTGCTTGAATAATTTATAAGAAATTGACCTCTAGCCCACGTAAATACTGCGTGAGTAGCTATAAATAGTATAGCATTTAAGTGTCCTTGAACGGCTCAGGCAGGGATTGCTACGGCTTGCAATGGGTCGTCTGACGTTGCGCAAGTGGCCCCGGCACAGCCGTGGATCGCTTCTTCTGGTAGACATTGAGGCATCGTGACCTGGCCGGTTTTTTCGTCATAGCCCACGCTGCGCAGGTGCAAGGCCAGTGCTGCATCCATGGCCTGCGCATGGTGCGGGAACCAGACGCCCAACTCATCAGCCATCTGTCGCACCACAGCCAGATCACCGGCGCCGCCACGTTTTTCGCCTTCACGCATGACCTGCAGCACCACCTGGTGTTGCGTGCTATGGCAGTTGGTGCTGGAAAACCCGGTGTCTTTCATCCAGCGGTCTTCGCGGGCGAAGTGTTCGTCGGTGTGCGCCACCAGTGCGCGCCACAGGGGCAACAACTCGAGCTCGGTGGCGTTGACCACTTGGGCCAGCAACACGACAAATTCGTGGTGAGTGTCATCCATCAGGGGTAAACCAAGTGTCAGTGCGTCAGACCATTCCAGTGTGGGCATACCGCCTCCATTGCAAATTGAAGGCGCGAGCATACCGGGATATCGCGAATCTGATTTGACCTAGGTCAGGGATTTGGCAAGTCAAAAATCGCAAACTTTCATAGCTGAACTTTGATTTACATCAATAAGTACTTTGGGCAGCAGTAGCACCATTCGCCCTATCGCAAAAATAAGCAGCAAACGACCCGTTGCATGCTAAACCGAACAATGAGGAGACAAACCATGTTTCAGGTGCGAATTCATGGCCGTGGCGGCCAAGGCGTTGTGACCGGCGCAGAGATGATGTCGATTGCAGCATTTTTGGGGGACCGCCATGCGCAGGCATTTCCCAGTTTTGGCTCGGAGCGCACCGGTGCGCCGGTGGTGGCGTTTTGCCGCATGGATGATCGTGAGATACGGCTGCGCGAACCCATCATGCAGCCCGATGCCATCATCATCCAGGATCCCACTTTGCTGCACCAGGTGGACGTGCTCAGCGGGCTTAAAAAAAACGGCTACATCCTGATTAACTCCACGCGCACTTTTGCGGAAATGGGCTTGGGCGAGTTCGTCAAAGACTTCCAGATGGCGCATTTGCTGACCGTGCCCGCCACAGAACTGGCCATGAAACATGTTGGCAGGGCAGTGCCCAACATGCCTTTGCTGGGTGCGTTTGCGGCGCTGAGCGGACTTATTTCGCTGGATGCGGTACAGCGCGCCGTTGATCAAAAATTTTCCGGTGCCGTCGCCCTGGGCAACAAGGCTGCAGCCAAGGAAGCGTATGACGTTGTCATGAAACAAAAAGAAACGGCCGAGGAGACCCAACATGCTTGAACAATGCGAAGGCTCGCACGCCGTAGCCATGGCGGTGGCGCTTAGCCGCCCTGAGGTCATCTGTGCCTACCCGATTTCTCCGCAGACGCACATTGTGGAAGGCTTGGGCAAGCTGGTAAAAGATGGCTCGCTGGCACCCTGCGAGTTCATCAACGTTGAATCCGAATTTGCCGCCCTGAGTGTGGCGATTGGCGCATCGGCAGCGGGTGCCCGGGCCTATACCGCCACGGCCAGTCAGGGTTTGTTGTTCATGGCCGAAGCGGTTTACAACGCCTCGGGTCTGGGCTTGCCAATTGTCATGACGGTGGCCAACCGGGCCATTGGCGCACCGATCAACATCTGGAACGACCACACCGACAGCATGTCGATGCGCGATGCCGGTTGGCTGCAGATTTTTGCCGAGACCAATCAAGAAGCACTCGACCTGCACATTCAGGCCTTCAAGATTGCCGAAGAGCTGTCTTTGCCGGTGATGGTTTGCATGGACGGGTTTATCCTGACCCACGCCTACGAGCGGGTAGACATGCCCGACCAGGCGCAAGTCGACAAGTTTTTGCCACCCTATGAGCCGCGCCAGGTGCTGGATCCGAGCGACCCGGTCACCATCGGTGCCATGGTTGGCCCCGAGGCATTTACCGAAGTGCGCTACTTGGCGCATGCCAAGCAGATGCAGGCGCTAGACCTGATTCCGCAAATCGCGGCGGAGTTCAAGCAACAGTTTGGCCGTGATTCGGGGGGGCTGATCAAGACTTACCGGCTTGACGATGCCGACACCGTCGTGATTGCCATGGGCTCGGTGCTGGGCACCATCAAGGACACGGTGGATGATTTGCGCGCCGAAGGTGTCAAGGTGGGCGTTGTGGGCATTACCTCGTACCGGCCGTTTCCCATTTCTGCCATTCGCGATGCCACGGCCAACGCCAAGCGCATCGTGGTCATCGAAAAATGCTTTGCTGTGGGCATTGGCGGCATCGTGTCGCGCGATGTGCGCAGCGCCGTGCGCAACCGGCCACAAACAGTGCTGACGGTGGTTGCCGGTTTGGGCGGGCGCCCCATTACCAAGGCATCGGTGCACCAATTGCTGCAAGATGCCATTGCAGACAAACTGGAACTGCTGACGTTTCTGGATCTGGACTGGGCAGTGGTCAACCGGGTGCTGGAGCGTGAAAAGAAGCAGCGCAGATCGGGCCCGATTGCCGAGGGCATTTTGCGCGACATGGGCACTGCTGCACCAAAGGCAGACTGAAAGGAAACATCATGGAACAGTCTTTGGTCAAGTTTTATCAGACCGGCACCTTCACCGTTGGCAACCGGCTGCTGGCCCCTGAGCAGCGCAGCGTGCAGGCAGGTGCCCAACGCAGCAATTCGCTCAATTCAGGGCACCGCGCCTGCCAGGGTTGCGGTGAGGCGCTGGGGGCGCGCTACGCCATCGATGCGGCCATGGCTGCCACCAATGGCCAGCTGATTGCCGCCAACGCCACCGGCTGTCTGGAGGTTTTTTCCACGCCTTATCCGGAGACATCCTGGCAAATGCCGTGGATTCACTCGCTGTTTGGCAACACGGCAGCGGTGGCAACCGGCATTGCGGCGGCCTTGAAAGCCAAAGGCCGCACCGAGGTGCGGGTGGTCGCCCAGGGCGGCGACGGCGGCACCACCGACATTGGTTTTGGCTGCCTGTCGGGCATGTTTGAGCGCAACGACGACGTGCTCTACATCTGCTATGACAACGAGGCCTACATGAACACCGGGGTGCAGCGCTCCAGCGCCACACCACCGGCTGCGCGCACCGCGACCACCATGACGGTAGGCGCGCATCCTGGCAATGAATTTGGCCAGGGCAAAAATTTACCCCAAATCGCCATGGCGCATGAAATTCCGTATGTGGCAACAGCCACCGTGGCTGACTTGCATGACCTTGAAAACAAGGTCAAAAAAGCCATGACGATTCATGGGGCGCGCTATATCCACATATTTGTGCCCTGTCCGCTGGGCTGGGGCGCAGCTTCTCACGACACCATCAAATTGTCCCGGTTAGCCGTCGAAAGTGGTGTGTTCCCGGTTTTTGAGGCCGAACGTGGTGAGGTCACCAGTGTGTTGAAAATTCGCCGCCAGGTGCCGGTGGAGGACTACCTCAAGCCGCAAAAACGTTTCGCCCATTTGTTTGGCAAAAAACCCGATGTGGCCACCATTGCCCAGTTGCAAGCGCGCGCTGACCGCAACATCCGCCGCTTTGGCTTGCTTGGAGAATGACCATGGAAAAACCCTTTGCCATCACGCTGGATGTCGGTAGTTCGCTGGCCAACCATACCGGCTCGTGGCGTACCTCGCGGCCGGTTTATCTCAGCCGCAAGCCGCCCTGCAACCACCAGTGTCCGGCGGGCGAGGACATTCAGGCCTGGTTGTTTCACGCTGAATCAGGCAATTATGAAAAGGCCTGGCGCGTGTTGGTTCAGGACAATCCGTTTCCTGCCATCATGGGCCGTGTCTGTTATCACACCTGCGAGGGTGCGTGCAACCGGGGTCAGTTGGACGCAGCGGTCGGGATCAACTCGGTCGAGCATTTTCTGGGTGACCAGGCGATTGCCCAGGGCTGGAAATTTGCGGCACCTGCCGCCAGCTCAGGCAAAAAAGTACTGGTGGTGGGTGCCGGGCCATCTGGTTTGTCGGTGGCTTACCATCTGGCACGCATGGGCCATCAGGTGACGGTGCATGAGGCGGGCCCGCTGTCCGGTGGCATGATGCGTTTTGGTATTCCTCAGTACCGTCTGCCACGCAACGTGCTGGACGCAGAGGTTCAGCGCATTGTCGACCTGGGTGTACAGATTGTGTACAACACCAAGGTCAGCAACGTGCTGGAGACCAAGCAGCAGGGCGGTTTTGATGCGGTTTTTCTGGCCGTCGGTGCGCACATTGCCAAGCGCGCCTTTATTCCGGCGGGCGACTCGGCCAAGGTGCTTGATGCGGTGTCGGTGTTGCGCTCCATGGAAGGCGAAGACAAACCCCTGCTGGGCCGCAAGGTGGTGATTTATGGTGGTGGCAATACGGCCATTGACGTGGCACGCACTGCCAAGCGGCTGGGTGCAACCGAATCCATCATTGTTTACCGGCGTAACCGCGAAAAGATGCCCGCGCACGACTTTGAAGTCGAAGAAGCGCTGCAAGAGGGCGTGTTGATCAAGTGGCTTTCCACCATCAGCGCAGCCGGTGAATCGTCCATCACAGTTGAAAAAATGGTGCTCGATGACAAGGGTTTTCCGCAACCCACAGGCGAGTTTGAAACGCTGGAAGCAGATTCGGTGGTGCTGGCGCTGGGGCAGGACGTTGATCTGTCATTGATCGAACACGTGCCGGGTCTGTTGGTGCAGGATGGCGTGGTGCAGGTCAACGCGCAGATGATGACCGGTCACGATGGCGTTTTTGCCGGGGGCGACATGGTGCCGGCTGATCGCAATGCGACGGTTGCCATTGGCCACGGTAAAAAGGCGGCTCGCAATATTGATGCCTGGCTCAGCGGCAGTGTCTATGTCGCTGCGCCCAAGAGCGAGTTGGCGACCTTTGACAAGCTCAATACCTGGTATTACAGCGACGCACCAAAAACCGTGCGTCCGATGCTTGACATCATTCGTCGCCAATCGACCTTTGAAGAAGTGCAGGGTGGGCTGGACGAAAGCAACGCGTTGTTTGAGGCACGGCGTTGTCTGTCATGCGGCAATTGTTTTGAGTGCGACAACTGCTACGGTGTCTGCCCCGATAACGCCGTGATCAAGCTGGGGCCGGGCAAGGGCTTTGAATTTAATTATGACTACTGCAAAGGCTGTGGCATGTGTGTGGCGGAGTGTCCGTGCGGTGCGATCAAGATGGTGCCTGAAGAAATATAAAGTCTTCATTTGACGCAGGGCCACAATTGATTGGCGTTCATACTGGTTCACAATTCCAATACAACTATTTTTCAGGAGTAGACCATGTTCAAGCACATTCTGGTTCCCGTTGATGGCTCTGACACATCACAAATAGCCGTCAGTAAAGCCATTGAACTTGCCAACGCATTCAATAGCAGCGTGACGGTGATTTATGTCATTGACCCCTACCCTTTTACCGGGGTGGGGACTGACTTTGCGTACGGCCAAGCTGAATATCTGAGTGCCGCCACCGCTGAGGCTAATGCCGCAGTCAAGGCTGCCAAAGACGCATTTTCTGGTGCAGCAGTGACGGTCGATGCCTCGGTCATTGAGGCGCACACCGCCTGGCGCGGCATTGTGCAAGCCGGTGAATCTCTGCAGGCTGATCTGATTGTGATGGGTTCCCACGGCCGCAGTGGCCTTGAAAAACTGGTCCTGGGCAGTGTCGCCCAGGCCGTTTTATCGCACACCAAGCTACCGGTACTGGTGGTGCGGAGCTGAGCTTTTCGCTTCAGCCACATTGCCCCACATAACCACAGGCGGTGCAAAAGTCGCAACCGTCTTTGTGGATGACGGTGGGGTTGCCGCACTCAGGGCACTGTTTGCCGGCCATGGTATGGCTGGCTTCCCTGGCCTCGGGGCTATCTAGCACGCCCATGTCGCGCAGTGGGTAGCCTTCTTCGTTCAGAATGCCCAGCATGGCGTAGCGGTGAATGATCAGCCGGGCGATGTAGGCCACCGTGGATGGCCAGGTTTGCTGGCGGCGCTCGTCGTTGGGCAGGCCGGGTACAAACGCCATGAAATGCCCCAATGGCTCGGCGTAGTTGAGCAGTTTGCGCAGCTTCATGCCAATCCACGCGGGGTCAATCACCCGCATGTCCAGTGACAACAGGCGCGCCAGACCATCCATGGCTTTGGGGTAATTGCCGCTGAAGCCCACGGCGCAGGGCCGGGTGACCACGTTGCCGTCAGGGCCGGTCAAATTAACCTCTTTCAGGGTGACCGTGAAGGCCTCACTGGTGGCCGGGTTGTCCACGTCAACAGCCCATGCCAGCGTACCGGAGGGGCCGGTTTGTGGCTCGCCCCGGCTGAACATGGCATCAATGACCGGGGTCGAGGCGGGCTTGCCGTTGGGCGATTTTTGCAAGGCGCTGGCGGCCAGTTGCTCGCAGCGCCACCGAATGACAGCGGCGGTGGCAGCCACAACGCCGGGGAAAAGTCGGCGCTCGCCATGCGGTGGGAACGGCATCTCAAAAGCATGTTCTTCGCTAACGGTAGCCAGCGCATCGAGCTTGAGTTGTAGCCAGGCCGGGTCATTGGCGCGCAGGTCCATTGACAGCGTTTTGGCCAGTGCGCCTAGGCCACGGGGTTGCTCGGCACCGTTTACCCAGACTTCAAACGGTTGCGGTGAGCCGCCCTCAATCGGTGCAAGTTCACCAATGAACAATGCAAAATCACCAAACGGATGGTGCACCATGAAAGTCCAGGCCGGATTGCCACCGGGCAGCTCGGGGCGTCCGGGCCAGCGCAGCGACGACAGCACGGGCGACGGCAACCGATCAAGTGCCAGTCGGTGATTGGCCCCACCAATTTGCAGTGGCTTGGTGGCGTTGGGTGTCGGCCCCACGCTGAGCACCGAGCCGAGCACGCTGTTGGGGCGGTAAGTGGCCAGGCCTTTCAAACCCGATTTCCAGGCCTGGGTGTACAGATATTGAAAGTCTTCGTAGGGGTAGTCTGCCGGGACGTTAACAGTCTTGGAAATGGCGGTATCGATGTAAGGTGCCACCGCCGCCACCATTTCTTCGTGGGCTTGCGCGCTCATCTCCAACGCGGTCACAAAAGCGGTTGTCAAGGGTGCATCGGCACCTTTGAGATGGCGGTAGAGGCGCCAGGCGTGGTCTTCTACCGCGTATTCTTTAGAGCTGCCATCGGGCATGCGCTTTTTGCGGGTGTAGGTCCAGCTGAAGGCCGGCTCAATGCCATTGCTGGCGTTGTCTGCAAAGGCCAGGCTGATGGTGCCGGTGGGCGCAATCGACAGCAGGTGCGAGTTGCGCAAACCCTGTTTACGGATGCGGTCCTTCAGGTCGGCAGGCAAGCGTGAGGCAAAAGTCTGACCGCTGAGGTAGAGGTCGGCATTGAACAGGGGGAACGCACCGCGTTCAACGGCCAAATCTGCCGAGGCGCTGTAGGCCGTGTCACGCATTAACGTCGAAATACTGCGGGCCATATCGCGGGCCGGTGCCGTGTCGTAGCGTAAATTGAGCATGACCAGAGCATCACCCAGGCCAGTAAAGCCCAAGCCAACGCGGCGCTTGCTGGCCGCTTCCTGCTGCTGCTGGGGCAGCGGCCACACGGTGGCTTCAAGCACATTGTCAAGCATGCGCACCGCAACCCGGGCCACCGCGGCAAAGGCCGCATCGTCAAACCGTGCAACATCAGAAAACGGCTCCAGCACAAAGCGTGTCAGGTCAATCGAGCCCAGGCAGCAGCAGCCGTAGGGCGGCAGAGGCTGTTCGGCACAGGGGTTGGTGGCCGCAATGGTTTCGCAATAAGACAGGTTGTTGTCGCGGTTCATCTGGTCCAGAAACAACACGCCGGGCTCAGCATGATCGTAGGTGGAACGCATGATCTGTTCCCACAGCGTACGCGCCTTGAGCTTGCGGTGGACCCAGATGCCGGCATCCTTGTTATGAAAAGCGCCAGCTTCTTTTTGCGCTACACCCGGCTCTGCGCGGTGAACCAGTTCAAAGTCGGCATCGGCTTGCACGGCTTTCATGAATTCGTCTGTTACGCCTACCGAGATATTGAAATTTTTCAGGTCGCCCTTGTCTTTGGCGTGGATGAATTCTTCAATGTCGGGGTGGTCGCAGCGCAGCACGCCCATTTGGGCGCCACGCCTGGCACCCGCAGACTCGACGGTTTCGCAGGAGCGGTCAAACACCCGCATGTAGCTGACCGGGCCGGAGGCGCTGCTTTGTGTGCTGCCTACCCAGGCACCACGCGGACGGATGCGGGAAAAATCGTAGCCGACACCACCACCACGGCGCATGGTCTCAGCGGCTTCGGTCAAGGCGGTGTAAATGCCGGGGTGGCCGTCTTCCATGTGGGCAATCGAGTCGCCCACTGGCTGCACAAAGCAGTTGATAAGGGTGGCAGCCAAGTCGGTCCCGGCGGCAGATTGGATGCGCCCAGCGGGTAAAAAACCAGCTTGTAGCGCTTCCAGAAATTTGGTTTCCCAGACTTTTTGTTGATCGGGCAATTCAACCGATGCCAAGGCGCGGGCGACGCGCTGATTGATGTCGGTAATGGTCTTCTCGGTGCCTTTGCTGTACTTCTCAATGAGAACTTCTTCGCTGATCGGCTGGGGCAAAAGCGTCAAAACGCTCACGGCGAGCTCGGGGGTTTCTTGTGGCATGTGGGGTTCCTCAGAAAATTGAGGCCTGATGGGTGGTGGGTGAAATTTGGCTACGTTTGATCGGACGCAAGCATACCCAAAAAACTGCGAAAACACTAGATGTAGTGTGTATTTATATTTTTTATCTACGGGTAGTGTATTTGCAGCATCACTGCCTACCGTGATCTACAAGCAGGTTCGGGGCAGGCCCGGCACCAGTTCGGGTTGCAGTGGTGTGGGGTTTTGTACGGCCACTGTGTGCGGCATCACCAAGTCGGCCAGTGTGGTGCTATCCAGGATGTTTAGGTAACTCTGGGTGGCTTGATGGAGCACTCTTTTCAGCGCGCAATGCTGGCTCAAGCGGCATTGGTTGAGCGCTGCATCGAAGCATTCGACCATGGCAAAGTCAGTTTCTGTGGCACGCACCACGGTCCCGATGTTGAGGTCTTTGGCATCAATCAGCAAGCGTATGCCGCCTCCACGCCCCCGGGTGGTTTCAAGCCAGCCCCGCGCGGCCAGTTCTTGCACGATTTTGGTCAGGTGGCTGCGCGAGATGTTGTGGCTTTCTGCAATTTCGGTGATGGTGACCGGCTGCGCGCGAGCGTGGCTGGCTGCGCAGTACATGAGCACGCGCAGGGTGTAGTCAGTCCATTGGGTAAGGCGCATCAGGTGCAGGGTAAAAATAAAAGATTCATAAGCTTTGAATTTTATTGAATAAAATAACATTCATATTACATGCTTCTTTAATGAAAACTGCTTCAGTCAACAAAGTCATTCCGATTCGACCGGCATCAGCCAGCGCTAACGCCAACGCCAGCGCAGACGCTGCGTTCTTGCATCTGGAGTCGCAAGGAAAAATATTTCCCCGCTCGGTACACGGCTGGTTTACCAGTTGGCGTTGGGTCATGGTGTGGGTTACGCAGCTGGTTTTTTACGGCTTGCCGTGGCTGCCCTGGAATGGTCGGCAAGCGGTACTGTTTGACCTGGACGAGCGCCGGTTTTTTATTTTTGATTTGGTGTTACACCCCCAAGACCTGATTTATCTGGCGGGCTTGCTGGTGTTTGCTGCGCTGCTGTTGTTCTTTTTTACCGCCGTGGCCGGGCGACTTTGGTGCGGCTACGCTTGTCCGCAAACCGTTTACACCGAGCTGTTCATGTGGCTGGAGCGCCATACAGAGGGCGACCGGTTGGCGCGCATGCGGCTCGACAGCGCGCCATGGGGTGTAAAAAAAATTGCCCGCAAAAGCGCCAAGCAGATGTTGTGGGTGGGCTTGAGTCTGTTGACTGGTTTTACCTTTGTGGGCTATTTCACGCCGATTCATGTGTTAGCGGGTGCCGTGGCCGAGTTGTCGCTGTCAGGCTGGCAATGGTTCTGGGTGTTGTTTTACAGCTTGGCCACCTATGGCAACGCAGGTTTTCTGCGCGAGAAAATTTGCATCCAGATGTGTCCCTACGCACGCATTCAAAGTGCCCTGACAGACATGGATTCGATGGTCATCGCTTATGACACCGAGCGTGGCGAATCACGTGGATCACGCGCGCGCCGTGTCGATGCGAAAGCTTTGGGCCTTGGCGATTGCGTGGACTGCACCTTGTGCGTGCAGGTGTGCCCCACCGGTATTGATATTCGCAATGGGCTGCAAAACGAATGCATTGCCTGCGCCGCCTGCATTGATGTGTGCGATGAGGTGATGGGCAAGATGGGCTACCCAACCGGTTTGATTCGCTACTCATCGGGCAATGGCATTGTCGAAAAATTGTCCAATCAACAAATGCTGCGCCGGGTCTGGCGGCCACGGGTGATCGCGTATGCGGTGCTGATGCTGGTGCTTGGCACTGTGTTTGCAGTGAACCTGTCGCTGCACAAAGGCTTTTCAGTTGATGTCATCAAGGACCGTGGCACGCTGGCGCGCGAACTCGGCAATGGCGATATTGAAAATATTTACCGCCTGCAGGTTATGAACGGCACTGAACAAGCCCGCACCTACAGCGCCAGTGTGCAAGGACTCCCAGGCTTGAATCTGGTGACGCAGCCGCAGTTGACGGTGGCTGCCACCGGTATCGGGTCGCTCACCGTGCGTTTGATGCTGAGTGCCGATACGGCCGAAAATTACCGTGGCAAGGCGCATCCGATTGTGTTCAAGGTTGGCACCACAGACGGTGACAAGACCATCACCGTAGACGAAAAATCAACTTTCATCGTGCCGCGCTGATGCGCTGGCTATTTTTTAACCAAGAGACAAGTCATGCCACAACAGCCCATTGCCCCGCTCAAGGTGCGCCGCCCCGACAATTTATTGCACATGCAGGAGCCCATTGCTGGCAAAAGGCCGCCGCCCAGCCTGAACGCTTTTCTTGAGCTGGCATTTCGTCCGCTTTATCTGGCTGCCACCGGGTGGGCCCTGCTGGCCGTGGCCTTGTGGATATTTGCGCCGCAGATGCTCACCGGTACGCTGACCGGCATCGCTTGGCATGCGCACGAGATGTTGTGGGGCTTTATTGCCACCATCGCACTGGCATTTTTGATGACGGCGGGGGCCAGTTGGACCGGCATCAACCCGATGAAGGGTGGGGTGCTGGCGCTGGCCTGCGGGCTGTGGCTGCTGGCACGCATTGGGTTTCTACTGCCAGGGGATTCTTTGTTTTGGCTGGCCATGGCGGCGGAAATGGCCTTCTTTTTGCTCGGCGCAGGGGCCATGCTGCGCTCGGTGATTCTGTCCAAAAAATTCAACAATGCGGCTGTGCCATTCTTGTTGGCCGGGCTGGGACTGGCCGATGGCTGGTATTTGCTAGCCGTACAACGGGGTGATTTTGCGTTGTTGATGCAGCGTTTTGATGCGGGCTTGTTGGTCATGGCGCTGCTCGCGCTGTTGATTGGCCGGCGGGTAATTCCGTTTTTCACCATGAATGCCATCAAAGGTCTGAGCATTCCCAGGCACACGCGCTCGGGGCAGGTGCAGCTTGCCACCGGTGGCTTGGCGATTGTTTGTCTGTTAATGGAATGGCATCTAACGCTGGCCGTGGCGCTGGCTGCCACTGGCTTGGTGTCTCTGTGGCAGGCGGCCAGCTGGAAACCGTATGCCACCCGTGTCAACCCCCTGCTGTGGATTTTGCATGTGGGTTATGCAAGTCTGGGCTTGGGTTTGCTGCTGGCGGCGCTGCAGGCGGGCGGGCTGTACATGCCCAATGCGTTGCCGGTGCATGTGATTGGCATGGCCGGGTTCTCAGTGTTGATCATCGGCATGGTGACGCGCACCGCACTGGGGCACCTGGGGCGACCGCTGGCCACCGATGCCAGCATGGTGAGCAGTTATGTGCTGGTGCTGCTGGCCGTGTTGCTGCGGCTGCTGGCGATTGCACCGTCAGATTTGAGTCTGCTGGCACTGCAACTGTCAGCGGCGGCGTGGATGGCTGCCATGGCGCTATACCTGTGGCGCTTTACGCCCATGATGATCCGGCCGCGTCTCAAGTAATTTATATAAAAAGTGCCTGTAGCCCTTATGTAATATGCGCAAGTAGCTATTTTAATAATAGCATTTCAACCGCACAAATCGGTGGGATGTAGTCCAAAGGGGCTGTCATAGCCAGACCGAGGTGCTGCATCCGGCAAATCGCGGCTCAGCGCCATTCACTGGGCCACTGGCAAAAACAGAGTTATTTGCAGGCCGCCTCGGGCCTGGCCACGGCCTCGTGGGTTTTGATTGCGCACCCGCTGAACACCAGCGGCTGGTTCAGCCATTGCTTCCAGGGCCGCAAGTTGCCGCCAGTTGCCGCCAGTTGCCGCTGTGGTGCGGGCGCAGTTGCAGGTCGGGGTTGAAGGTGTAAAAAACCGTTGCGCGTGCGCTCAGGCACCAACACGCTGGGTGGTAGGCGCTCGGCGTTGCGCATCAGATGGTCGGCGCAAAAGCCGCGCAGGTTGCGCTGGATTTGCGGCTGCGGCACGGCTTGGGAAAACAGCTTTTTGTAGCATTGCAGCCGCTTTTCGAGTCGTCAGATTTCCCTATGAGTACCGGGAGACACTGCTTCAAACGCAGGTCGGGTAGTGCTGTGTCCTTGGGCTGCGTCAGCGACTCGCCTTTGACCTCTCCTTGGGTTCAAGCACTGTGCGACCTCAGGCACCGCAACACTGCGGGTGCAGCAGGCTTTAGCGAGATCGAACATCGGGTAAACCCGCAAACGAAAGCCAGTGTCTGTTGCAAAATCAATACGATGCGGGCACTGCCGAAAGGGGTGTAGCGCCTCTGCGCGATTTGTGCGCCCCCGCTCAATCGAGCGCAACTCAAGGAGTCCAAAACCATGCCCAATACCCGAACTGCAAATGCCGTGCGCCTGGAGTTTGCGCCCGAATCACTGGTGAAATCCAACCTCTCTGGTGCCGCCTTCTCGGGCGACTGGCTGTGGGTCGCCGGCGACGAGGCCTGCGGCATCGACCGCCTGCACCGGTTGCCCGTGGCGGGCGACGAAGCACTGCGGTTCGGCGAAGTGCAGGACTTTCCGTTGGCCGAACTGCTG
>JBBQLQ010000009.1:0-41793 GCA_038328055.1 Burkholderiales bacterium | reverse complement strand
GGAATGGGCCACCAGGTTCGCGGTCATCAGTGCACCATGACTGTGTCCGGTGACGCCGATGCGCTCCGGATCAGCGACGCCCAGGCGCACCGCCTCATCAACAGCGGCCTTGGCATCGGCGACGAGTTGCTCCAGGTAAGTGTCGTAGGCTTTTTTGGGATCGCCAACGATGGGAAAGGAAGCGTTGTCGATGATCGCGTAGCCCGCAAGCAGCAGCAGCCTGTATTGCCGCAGCCGCGTGAAGGTCTCTTGCGAACCTGTGGTCTGGCCGGCCTTCGATGCGTCGGCATAGTCGCGCGGGTAGGCATACAGGATCGTGGGCACACGCGTACCCTCCTTGTAGCCCGGCGGCGTGTAGAGCGTGAACGACAAGTCGAGTCCATCGTCACGCTTGTATTTCACCAAGCGCTTCTTGATTTCTCGCACCACCGGTGTCGGATCGGCAATCTGGGTGATCGCCGCACTGCTCGCAGCAAAAACAGCCTCTCCCGCTGGCGCATCGATGGGCTCGCCAAGCGTTCGGACAAATGCATTGGGTGGATCGTTTGCCGATTGATGCCATGTAAGAAACGTCCGTGAGTCCGCTCCGCTGAAGGAGAGAAACCGCTCAAAGGACGTCTTGCTGCTGCGAAACAGTCGCTCCGACTTCAAGGTCTTCAGATCGAGCCGATCCAGGAAGGGCCGGTCGCCCAGCGGCGACGATCCAGCGCCGGCGAGGAAGATCGAGTCGCCTTCCTGGCGCAGGACCCAGGAACCGTTGCTGAGTTGGCGATGGACCGGTCTGCCGGGGTTGCCGTACTTCTCATCCGTTGACAGATCCCACAGCAAGCGAGGCTGCTGCTTCGGATCATCGACGTTGATGACGAAGCTGCGCCGCCAATGCCGGTTGTGATCGTATTGCGTCAACAGCGCCAAGCTGGGCTGCTCGGCCCAAGAGACGCCGCTATAGCGCTGCTCGGTGCGCGCAATCTCCACGGGCGCCGAGTTGAATGGGGCCTTCAGCAGCATGACCTTGTCGCGCTCGGGCACCTTGACATTCCAGTCGCCACCATCAAGCGCCTCGGCCCAGACCAGCGTCGCGGGCTCTGTGGCGCGCCAGGAAAAGTTGCGCGGCCCGAGCGGGACCCCGTGGATCGGAACACGATCTGCCAATGGCAGCGATGCAATCTGTCGCACCACCCTGCTTGAACGCGTCGAGATCTCCCAGACATCAACGTCCCGTGGAAAACGCTCATGGGTAGTGACGTACGAGTAGGGCTTACGGAGCGTCGTCACGAGCAGGTGCCGCCCCCCTGGCGCGACTTCCAAAGACTCGTAGCGACCGGTCTTGCCCACCCGTGTGATCGCCGCGCTACTGGCATCAACGAGCGCGAGTTGCGATGCTGCGTAGTAATCGAAGAGATCCTCGTCATGCTGGTTACCCAGCGTGTCTCGGTTTTCGTAGGTGCTGCTCTGGCCCTTTTCGCCGCTGGATTCCTGGATGCTGGGGCCACCGGGAACGATCGGTGCAGGCGGCGGCGGACCCATCCGTTCGGGGACGAGCTTGACCAGCAGCGTTTTTTGGTCCGGCATCCACTGCAACTCGTTCTCAAGCATGGGGTTGAGACGCACACCGGGTACACGACGAACAGCGCCGGTCTTCGCATCCCCGATCCAGAGCTCAACAGCCCCGGCGCCGATATTCTCGAAGGCGAAGCGCTTGCCATCGGCGCTCCATATCGGCTGGCCCGGGCAAGCGCCTGCGCTCAGCGTGATAGGGGTTTGCACACCGTCAGCGATACGCAGCAGGTCGAAGTTCTTGGCGCAGGGGGTGATCCCATAGCCACCGGGGGTATCGTGTTTGCTGTGGTTCCTGGTTTCGATACGCACGCCCGCCAAGCGCAAAAAGGGCGTCGCGACCCGGGAAATAGAGGGGTAATCCTGCCAGGACACCAGAAGCATTCTGTCCTTGGTCGGGCTCACATGGGGCACGGGCGGTGAGGGCGCGCGCATGACGTCCAGAATGTTTTGCGGCGGCTGGCTGTATCCCGAGGCCGCGACAGGCGTTGCCGAACCGGTCTGGGCGGCAACCGAAGTTGCGAGGCCGCAAACTGCGGCTACTGTGACCCCAAGACAGGTCAAGGCGTATTGGACTGACATCGGAGCCCTCCATTTCGATTCAAAGAGAAGAAAAATAAATAGATTCACACTTCGCAATAGTATCGGCTTTGGAGACCCTTAAACGTATCGCTCAGTCCGCAATCAACTGGTCGAGCAACAGCGCTACGTGCACGGCTTGCCGGCGTGTTCCGTCGGCAATCTGGTGGCGGCAACTCGTTCCATCGGCGACAACGATCGCGTTCGGCGCATTGCGGACCGCTGGCAGGAGACGTGGCTTCGCGCCGGGAATCAGCCGCAATACTTCCAGTATCGGGGTCACCGCAGCGAACGCCTTCTGATGACAGTGCCCATGCAACAGAATGTCTTGACCCGCGGGTTTGAACTTCAACCCGAAACGGCCCGCTTTGGCCTCCCGTGCGACGAATTCTTCGAACAGCACAGCCGCCCTGGAAACAGTGATCGCCTTTTCCCCCAGGCCCATTGTCAAAGCCTCGTCACGCGAGGTAAGGCAATTGGATTTTTGGGCTTGCGATGATGAGTGAATGTATTTTGAATGCAAAAATGGCTACTGAAAGAATATTTCATGACCCCAGCTTCACTACCCTTCGTATTGACAAAGACGCGGGCAACCTGATCGGGCAAATTCTTCCGACAGCTGACGGGAATGAACCCATTGCCGACGCGGTGTAGTTCAGGTAATCTGTGGCCACCAATTATCAAAGGAGATTCCCCATGGCACAGCCCAAACTGATACTTGACTACGTTTACGATCATGAGTCAAATCGCGCCGCCCATGTCTATCTGAGCCAGCCCGTAGGCGGTGACCAGGTGGTCGATTACACCTGGGGCCAGGTCATGGACCAGGCCCGGCGCATGGCAGCTCACCTGAAGGCGCAGAACTTGGCACCCGGCGCGCGGGTTGCCATCCTGTCCAAGAACAGTGCCCACTTCATCATGGCCGAATTGGCAATCTGGATGGCAGGCTGCACCACAGTGGCAATCTTTCCCACCGAGACCGGTGACACCATCAAATACGTGCTCGAACACAGTGGTGCCAGCCTGTTGTTTGTGGGCAAGCTCGATAGCTGGGAGTTGCAGCAACCGGGCATCCCCACGGACCTGCCGTGTATTGCCCTGCCGCTGTCGCCCAAAACCCCTTTCGACACCTGGGACGCCATCATCAAGCGCACCAAGCCGCTGACAGGCCGCCTGAAGCGTGCCGGCACAGACCTGGCCATCCTGCTGTACACCTCGGGCTCGACCGGAACCCCCAAGGGTGTGATGCACAGCTTTGAGCGTCTGACCCAGGTGGGCGAGGGTATGCTCAAGGAGATCAAGACCTACATTGGTTCCGACACCGAATTGCGCGCGCTGTCCTACCTGCCCCTGGCGCACGTGTTCGAGCGTGCATGGCTGGAGTTCACCTCTCTGATCCTGGGTAACGCGCATCTGTATTTTGCCGAAGCGCTCGATACCTTCCTGGTGGACCTGAACCGCGCATGCTCCAATGTGTTCATCTCGGTGCCACGCCTGTGGCTCAAGTTTCAGCAGGGCGTCTTTACCAAAATGCCAGCCAAAAAGCTCGCTCGACTGCTGGGCATTCCGATCATCGGAAAGCTGGTGGGGCGCAAGGTGCTCAAGGGCCTGGGTCTGGACAAGGTTCTGCTGGCGGGCAGCGGCTCGGCGCCCATTCCTGGCGAGCTGATTTCCTGGTATCGCCGCCTGGGTCTGAACCTGATGGAGGGCTACGGCATGTCGGAAGACATGGCTTACTCCCATATGTCCAACCCCAAGATCAACGCACCAGGTTGTGTCGGCGCGCCCTTGCCGGGTGTGCAA
Organism: Burkholderiales bacterium; assembly: GCA_038328055.1. Taxonomy (GTDB): domain Bacteria; phylum Pseudomonadota; class Gammaproteobacteria; order Burkholderiales; family Burkholderiaceae_C; genus Rhodoferax. Next base: position 37,854 of record JBBQLQ010000009.1, on the reverse strand, counting down.
GTGCGCATCAGTGACGAGGGCGAAATACTGATCAAGTCGCCCGGGCAGCTAGTGGGCTACTACAAGCGAGCGGACCTGGACGGCGAGTCGTTTACCGCGGACGGTTTTTTCAAGACCGGTGACCGCGGGGAGCGCCGCTCAGACGGACTGCTCAAGATTACAGGGCGTCTCAAGGAAATTTTCAAGACATCCAAGGGGGAATACGTGTCGCCAGCACCGATTGAGAATCGCATCAATGCCAACGCCATGGTGGAGTCGTGCATGGTCTCCGGTGCGGGTCAGGTGGCTGCGTACGCCATGGTGGTGCTGTCGGAGACCGTGCGTCCCAAGCAGAACGATCCGGCGGTGCGCGCAGAAGTCGAGGCCGAGTTGGGCAAACTCCTTGCAGAAGTGAACAGCCAGTTGGTCGCCTACGAGAAGTTGCAGATGATCGTGATTGCAAAAGAACCCTGGTCGATTGAAAGCGGAACCCTGACCCCCACGCTGAAAATCAAGCGCAGCCGCATCGAGAGCGATGTCACTCCAAGGGTCGAAGGCTGGTATGCCGGCAATAACAAGGTTCTGTGGGCGTGAGGATTTCGGCTAATTGGCAATCGCCGACCGGACGCTGGAAATCAATGCGATTGTCGGTGGCCATGTTCATACCGAATTTTCGGGGCAGAACGGTCACCGATTCGTCGCCACTTGACGCGGCTGAAGTGAAGCAGGTCGGTCTGATGATTGCTGATCGGCAGGCAGGTCATGGTCACAGCGGAGCCGTTCAGTGCATCAAGCCGTTGTTCACCATCTAGTCATTTGGACGGTCTCAAATTCAGGTTCGGCACACTTGGTCAAATTGGCATCGGCGCTAACAGATTGCGGAACTGACAATCACCAGCTGGCCGTGGACAGGCCCAAGTCGTTGGTGCTCCGCTCGAGCGCAGGGGCAAGCGGCACCTCTGTAGAACTCTGGTGAACTTTAATCGGTGGACAATGTTGTCTAAAATGTTCTCCAAGTAATTGCTTTGCATTTCCTTCGCCATTTGGCGTCTGAATCGCCACATCGAAAGAAATCCCATGCACCTGTCAAGATTCATATTGACGAATATGGAAGCCATCCTGCAAGAATGGGAAGACTTCGCCAAGACCATCCACGCGACCACTCATCGGATGACAGCCAGAGAACTGCGTGACCATGCCGAAGCAATGCTCAAGGCCGTGGCCGCTGACCTCGATACATATCAGGCCCGGCAGGAGGGCATCGACAAGTCGCAGGGCCTTGCCCCTCAAGTACCCGAGGACACCGCGGCCGAGATCCACGCCGTCGATCGCCTCTCGTCTGGATTCACCATCGAACAGCTGACTTCGGAGTACCGGGCCCTGCGGGCGAGCGTACTGAGACTTTGGCAAGACGACATCAAGAACATTAGCGCGGGCGAAATCAAGGACATGGTCAGGTTCAATGAAGCGATCGACCAGTCGCTGGCCGAATCAGTCGCGCGCTATTCGGCGATGCATCGGGACTCGCAAAATCTGTTCCTGGCCATTCTCGGGCATGACGTGCGTTCTCCGCTCGGGGCCATAAGCATAGGAGCGCAAATGCTGACGAGCAACGCCAATCTGACTCCCAATGCGGTCAAGACGGCTTCACTCATCGTCGATAGCAGTAATCGCGTAGCCGAAATCGTTTCAGACCTGCTCGACTTTTCGACAAGCCATCTTGGTGACGGCATCCCGGTCACAACGTCCTTGATGGATTTTTCGCCTGTGTGCACCACCATTGTCCAGGAGATGAGCTTACTTCATCCTGATCGGTCCATCAAACTGGAAATAGCGGGCGACATGGAGGTGATATGGGACCGCTCGCGCATCAGCCAGGCGTTCGGCAATCTGATCACTAACGCGATCGATCACGGCTCTGCTGCGGAACCCATCGTCGTCACTGTTCGGGAGCATAACGATGACGAGATCATCTGGACGATCCAAAATGCGGGTGAGGTGATTTCTTCGGCCCAACTGAGAACGATTTTCGACCCGGCCAAGCGCTTTGCCCTGCGCCCGGCGAGCGAACGCAAGCTAAGTGACAAGATTAACTTGGGCCTAGGTTTGTACATCACCCGTGAAATTATTGTGGCGCATGGTGGGCGAATCGAGATCGCCTCCACCAAGGAGGACGGGACAATCTTCACCATCCGCTTGCCGCGCAAGGGCGATAGCAAGAACGCGAGCACGAGATAACTGCAGGATCTAATTCTGTTGGGTGTAAGGCGCGATTCGTCGCAGCCGCGAATTGAAAAAAGCGGATGTCGGCAAGGCCGTGGGCAGAGATGCCGCATTCGAGGTATTCCAATGGGCCTGTGTCAGCCAGGCGATATGATGCGGACATTTTTTATGAATTTCGTCACATTTTGAAATTACATCTGGCCATTCTGCGCATTGTTGCCTCTGCCCTGGATCAAATTGATGTGGCGGTATGCGTATTCGACTCAGGCGATCGGATCCAGCTCTGGAACGAAACTTTTCTGAAGTTTTTTCCAGAGCATGCTGGTCATGTGTTCATAGGTGAGCACTACTGCGACAACCTGCGACGCTTTTATCAACTGCGACTCTCAGACAAGGAATTGCCCTCTTTAGAGCAATACGTTTCCGAAGGCCTTCAGCGCCACCGCAATCAGCAGAGATCCTTTGAGTTCAATCATCACGATTTCCGCGTTCGGGTCGCGTCGGTCGAGTTAAACCAGCTCGGCCGCATTCGGGTCTGGCGCAAGACCCAAGCCTTACCTTCGATGCTGTCCGACTTGCCAGGCTCGCCATCGTCTGTGCGCCCCCTGGTGCTTTTACCTGAAACAGCTGAAGCACTTGAGAGCATTGCAGATGGCATCATGATGGTTGATGCCGAAGAACGCGTGTTATGGGTTAACCGACATTTCAGAGAGATGTATGGGCTTCTTGGCAGCCGGTCACTTGTCGACCATCGCTTTGAAGATATCTATGCTGCAGTGTGGAAAGATCAACAACACACCGCTGATTTTTTAGCCAGCCAGTCAACACTGAAAGAACGACAAAGGTTCTCCGGGGCAGCCTATGAACTGGCCTTGCCGCACGGCAGATGGGTGCGCGTCATCGAAATGCGTGGCACGCATGCCGATGGTCGTAATTTCTTCTCGCACATTGACATTACAGCGATGAAACGGCAACAAGAAGAGCTCAGACTTCTGACAGAGCGATTGGCATCGCTGGCTGTGACAGACGCCTTGACCGGGCTGGCCAATCGGCGCCGCTTCGACGAAGCGATGGACATTGAGTGGCGCAGAGCCGCAAGGGATAAAAGTCAACTGGCGCTGCTGATGATCGATGTTGATTACTTCAAGCATATCAACGACACCTACGGCCATCCTTTTGGCGATCTGGCTTTACAAAAGCTGGCATCCGTTCTGACGGAATTTGTCCGCCGGGCAGGCGACCTTCCGGCTCGTTATGGTGGTGAAGAGTTTGCCCTGCTTCTGCCAAATACCGAACTGGATACAGCAAGAGCCCTAGCTGAATCCATTCGGGAACGAGTTCATGGCATGGATATTGGCAACGAAAAGATGGGAGCACTTCGCATCAGTATCAGCATCGGGGTCAGTTGTGCAAGACACGATGCGATTGACACCTCCGCTTGCATCCTTGTTGATCGCGCTGACGCTGCGCTGTACCAGTCCAAACGGCTCGGACGCAATAAGGTAATCGTCGGGTAAAAGAAGAAGAGTTCCTGCTTGACGGATAGGAAATTCAACCGCATGAGGGCAAGTATGGCACCGCAGTCTCCTGAGCACCACGGTCACCCTACAGAGGCGTTCATTCGTCGACGAAAGACCTCAGTACGACGGTTAAAGACTTCACCCCACCGTCACCGCAGCGCCATCGCGCGGCGCTATCACGCCTATCTGGTAAACGGTTTCACCGGCAGCCCGCAGCGTGGCAGCGCAGGCTTCAGAACTGGCTGCATCAATCACCACCACCATGCCGATGCCGTTGTTGAAGGTGCGGTTCATCTCGGTGTCGTCAATGGCGGCGGTGGCTTGCAGCCAGGCAAACAGCTCGGTTTGCGGCCAGCTGCCCTTGACCAGGTGCGCCGCCAAGCCTTCAGGCAAGACGCGGGGAATGTTTTCCAGCAAGCCGCCACCAGTGATGTGGGCCAGTGCTTTGATCGGATGAACGGCCAACGCGGCCAGCACGTTCAGCACATACAGGCGGGTTGGCTCCATCAGGGCTTGCTTGAAGGGTTTGCCGTCCAGCATGGCGGGCGCATTGCTGCCTGCACGCTCGATGCATTTGCGCACGAGGCTAAAACCGTTGGAGTGCACGCCGCTGCTGGCCAGACCCAGCACCACGTCGCCGGGTTTCACGTCAGCGCCCGTCAAAATTTTGGATTTTTCCACCGCGCCGACGGCAAAACCGGCCAGATCGTATTCGCCAGCGGGGTACATGCCGGGCATTTCAGCGGTTTCGCCGCCAATCAGCGCGCAACCTGACAACTCGCAGCCTCGGGCAATGCCGCCGACCACCGCCGCTGCTGTGTCGACATCGAGCTTGCCACAGGCAAAGTAGTCCAGAAAAAACAGCGGCTCGGCCCCTTGCACCAGTACGTCGTTGACGCTCATGGCCACTAGGTCGATGCCGACGGTGTCGTGCATGCCCCACTCAAAGGCCAGCTTGAGCTTGGTGCCCACGCCGTCGGTGCCACTCACCAACACTGGCTCCTTGTACTTCTTGGGCACTTCAAACAGGGCACCAAAGCCGCCAATGCCGGCCAGCACGCCTTCGCGCATGGTTTTTTTGGCGAGCGGCTTGATGCGCTCGACCAGCGCGTCGCCCGCGTCAATGTCAACGCCAGCGTCTTTGTACGACAGAGCGGAAGTAGGGGAATTGGAGGTGGTCATGAAGTAGGTCAATCAGGGCAAAAAAGAGGGGCGGGGTCACCGTGGCAAGCCCGATAGAATTTGGGGCTGATTTTAAGGGTACGGCTTTTCGCCATTTCAATGCAATTTACTGCCACACAAAAAAGAGCCTCTGCCTGGGGTGCGCTGCTGCTTGGTCTGTTCGCCGTTTTGTGGTTGCTGGCCCCGGTGCTGACCCCGTTTGTGGTGGCCGCCATTCTGGCTTACGCGCTGACTCCGGTGGTCGACTGGCTCGACAGGCTGGGTCGGGGCCGCTTGCCACGGCTGTTGGCGGTGCTGCTGGTTGAACTGATCTTTCTTGTGCTGTTGTTGTCGATTGCGTTGTTGATCGTGCCGATTCTGCTCAAGCAGTTGCCCCTGTTGCGTGAGCAAGTGCCGCCGCTGCTTGACCATGCCAATGCGTCCTTGCAACCCCTGTTGACCCAGCTGGGTCTGCATGTGGCGCTTGATGTGGCCAGTCTCAAAGCCTTTGCCATGGAGCATCTCAATGCCAATTGGCAAGACAGCGCGGGCCGCCTGATGGATTCGGTCAAGATGGGTGGCAGCGTGGCGCTGTCGGTGATTGGCAATGCGGTATTGATTCCGGTGGCGCTGTTTTACCTGCTGATGGATTGGCGGCGTTTTATGGGCATGCTGCTCGGTCTGGTGCCGCAGCGACTGCGCGCGCCGGTGACCAGTTTTACCGACGAGGCCGATGCCGTGCTGGGCCAATACCTGCGCGGCCAGTTGTTGGTAATGGGCGTGCTGGCGGTGTACTACAGCATCGGCTTGACGCTGTTCGGTTTGAATTTGGCGCTGCCGATTGGCGTGTTTACCGGGCTGGCCATTGCCATACCGTACTTAGGCTTTGGTCTGGGGCTGATTCTGGCCACACTGGCCGGGTTTCTTGAGTTTTCGGCCACCACCGGCCCTGTCAGTGCGCTGGTGATGGTGGCGGTGGTTTACGGCTTGGGTCAGGTTTTAGAGAGTTTTTACCTCACACCACGGCTGGTCGGCGAGCGCATTGGCCTGCACCCTTTGGCGGTTATTTTTGCGCTGCTGGCCTTTGGACAGCTGTTGGGTTTTGTCGGCGTGTTGATTGCCTTGCCGCTCAGCGCCGTGCTGCTGGTGGCCATTCGCCGCCTGCGCAGCGCCTACCTGGCAAGCGCCTTGTACACCGGGTGATGACCAGCCCCATGATGAAACAACTGGTGCTGGACATGGGCGTGGCCCAGGGCCCAAGTCTGGCCAATTTTTGCGTTGGCCCGAATGCGGCGGCGCTTGAACACCTGACGCTGTGGTTGGGTCAACCCGCGTCTGGTGTAGCGCTGCGCTCACCCGTGCCCACTTACCTTTGGGGTGGGGCGGGTAGTGGCAAAACGCATTTGCTCAGAGCTGTGCAGTCCGCGCTGGTGGGGCAGGGCGAGCGGGTTGGCTGGCTGGATGCCAGCATGGCTGAGCTCCCTGAGTTTGACGAGCGCTGGTCTGTCGTTTTGATGGACGATGTGCATGCTTTCAACACCGCGCAGCAACACACTGCGTTCAACTGGTTTGTCAACGCCCAGACGCACCAGCGCGCCGTGCTGGCGGCTGGCAGCATGCCACCGGCCGACCTGAAACTGCGCGACGACTTGCGTACCCGGCTGGGCTGGGGCCATCTATTTGCCTTGCAGGCGCTTGATGAGCCACAACGCCGCGCCGTGCTGCGCGCCAGCGCCGATGCGCGTGGCATTGCGTTGAGCGATGAGGTGATGGACTTCATGCTGACACGTTTCAGCCGTGATTTGGGGCACTTGATGGAACTGCTCAACCTGATGGACGGCTATGCGCTGCAAACCCAGCGTGCCATTACTATTCCGCTGATCAAAACCATGATGGACCAAGCCTGACCATGAAACTAGCCCTGTTTGACCTTGACCACACGCTGATTCCCATCGACTCTGACTACGAATGGGGTGTTTTTACCACCGCGCTGGGCTGGAACGATGCAGCAGAATTTACCCAACGCAACGAGGGTTTTTTCGCGCAGTACGGTGCTGGCACGCTCGACATTCATGCCTATGTGCGCTTTGCCACTGCGGCCATTCGATGCCAAGGCGCTATAAAATCAATAGCTGCTCACGCTGATTTTATGGGGGCTGTAGTGCAAAAAGCCATCAAATCTCAGGCGCTGGCGCTGGTTGAGCAGCACAGGGCAGCGGGTGACGCGGTGGTCATCGTCACGGCCACCAATGAGTTTGTCACGCGGCCAATTGCCCAAGCCTTTGGTGTGCCCGAGCTGATTGCCATCAACCTGGCCCGCGACCCGGCCAGCAACTGGTTTACCGGCGAGATCGCCGGCACGCCCTCGTTTCGTGAAGGCAAGGTGACGCGGGTCGAGCAGTGGCTGACTGAGCGCCAACTGGGCTGGGCCGATATCGAGAGTACTTTCTACAGTGATTCCATCAACGACTTGCCCCTGCTGGAGCATGTGACGCACCCGGTGGCTGCCAACCCGGACGACCGTTTGCGGGCCATTGCCCTTGATCGCGGGTGGCGCATACTCGATCTTTTCTAAACTGCGAATGATGCCGTGTCGTCAGGACAACAACAATGATCAAAAAATTCATCAACAGACTCTTGGGCAAGGCCGAGCCAGCCAGTAAAAGCCCGTTTGGCAAGCGCGAAGAAATTGGCCCGCAAGTGCATGGCATCGATCCCAAGCTGGTCGATGACCGGGCCTTGAACGTGGTTCGCACCTTGAAAAACGCGGGCTTTGAGGCCTATATCGTCGGTGGTGCAGTGCGGGATTTGATGTTGGGCCTGGCCCCGAAAGACTTCGACGTGGCCACCAACGCCACGCCCGAGCAGGTCAAAAGCCTGTTTCGGCGGGCTTTCATCATTGGGCGGCGCTTTCGCATCGTGCATGTGGTGTACGGGCGTGGGCGCGAGCACGAGGTGATTGAGGTCTCGACCTTTCGTGCCTACCTCGACAACGCTGCTGCCGAGCAGGTAGCGGGCAACGAAAAAACCAGCAAGGGCGAACTCGCCGGCATGAAGCATGCCGTTGACAGCACGGGACGGGTGTTGCGCGACAACGTCTGGGGCCCGATGGAAGAAGACGCGGTGCGCCGTGACTTCACCATCAATGCCATGTATTACGACCCTGAGCAGCAAATTGTGGTGGACTACCACCACGGTATGAAAGATGCCAAAAACCATGTGATTCGCATGATTGGCGATGCTGCCACGCGCTACCGCGAAGACCCGGTGCGCATCATCCGCGCGGTGCGCTTTGCGGCCAAATTGCATGCTTTGGGTTTCAAACTCGATCCCAAAACCGCCACGCCGCTGGTCAAATCGCGGGCACTGCTGACTGAAGTGCCGCAAAGCCGCCTGTTTGACGAGATGCTGAAATTGCTGCAAACCGGGCATTCGCTGGCCTCCATCGAGAAGTTGAAAGAATTGGGCATGGCGCAGGGCATTTACCCGCTGCTCGATGTGGTGGTGGAACGCGCGGCACAACCTTTTGTCAATGCGGCCCTGCAAGACACCGACCGCCGTGTTGGCGAGGGCAAACCGGTGGCCCCGAGCTTTTTGTTGGCCTGCGTGCTGTGGGCTGACGTGCGTGATGGCTGGGCCCAGCGTGTCAAGAACCAGCAGCATTCGCACGCCGCCCTTCAAGATGCGATTGAGGATGTGTTTCACGCACGTATTGGCGATGTCTCGGGCAGCGGCCGCCTGGCCGGTGACATGCGTGAAATCTGGCTGATGCAGCCACGCTTTGAAAAACGCGTGGGCAGCGCGCCGTTTGGTTTGACCGATCAGCCGCGCTTTCGGGCCGCCTTTGACTTCATGCGCTTGCGCGCCGATGCCGGTGAGGTCGAAGACGTGCTGGCCGACTGGTGGGAAGAGTTCAGCCTGGCCGATGACAATCTGCGCAACGACATGGTCGATGCGGTCAAGATGGAGCAACAACAGCGCGCCAAACCAGCGCGGGCACCCAGGGTGCACAAGGCCCCGGCGCGTGATGCAGCCCAAAGCGTCAATGATGCCGGGGTCATGCAAGACACCACGAAGGTGGTTCCCGCGATCACAGCCGATGCGATGGCAGGCGATGGCTCGGTCGCACCGAAAAAGCGCCGTCGCCGTCGTCGCCCCAGCGGTGCTGCAGGCGACCAAAGCGACGGTCCGGCACCGAACACGCCGCAATGACCCTGGCCTACATCGCCCTGGGTGCCAACCTGGGCGATGCCTGTGCCACGGTGCGCTGGGCGGCAGCGCAGTTGGCCGGGCTTGACACCACCGTGCTGCTGCAATGCTCCAGCCTGTACCGCACCGCACCCGTCGATGCCGCTGGCCCGGATTTCATCAACGCTGTGGCAGCCATCGAAACCAGCCTGACAGCACCGGCGCTATTGCAGCAACTCCAGCGTCTTGAACAAGAGGCGGGGCGCGAGCGCCCCTACCGCAATGCCCCGCGCACGCTGGACCTGGACGTGTTGCTGTATGGCGATGCCAGCATTGACAGCCCTGCGCTGGTGGTGCCACACCCACGGATGCATGAGCGGGCCTTTGTGCTGGTACCGCTGGCTGAAATCGCCCCGGACAAGGTCAAAGCCGACGCATTGCGGGCAGTTCGGCAGCAACCGGTTGTCGGCATCGGGCGTTAGCGCGACATCAAGCGGCGGGTCAGGCGACTTCGGCAATCATTTCAATCTCGACACAAGCCCCCAGCGGAATTTGCGCGACACCAAAGGCGCTGCGGGCATGTGCACCTTTGGCGCCAAACACCTGGCCGATTAACTCGCTGGCACCGTTGGTGACCAGATGCTGCTCGGTAAAGTCGCCGGTGGAGTTGACCAAGGACATCAGTTTGACAATGCGCGTGACGCGGTTCAAGTCACCCACGGCGGCGTGCAGTGTGCCCAGCAGGTCGATCGCAATGGCGCGGGCCGCAGCTTGGCCTTCCTCGGTAGACAAATTTTTGCCCAACTGACCGACCCAGGGCTTGCCGTCCTGCTTGGCAATGTGGCCACTCAAAAATACCAGGTTGCCGGTTTGCACAAACGGCACGTAAGCCGCGGCGGGAATGGCCACGGGGGGCAGGGTGATGCCCAATTCGGTGAGTTTGGCGTAAATGCTCATGGGGTTTCCTTTTGTAGATAAAAATGGGCTCTAGCCCTTGTTGAATATGCGTTATATGCTATTAAATTAATATCAATACAACGTGCTGTTTTAAGCTCGTCAGGAGAACTGGCTGAAGGTTTGCCAAGCGGTTTGACTTTGACTTTGGGATTGGTTTTGTGTCTGTGATTGGCCCGATGAAGGGGCAGGCAATGGCACGGGTTCGACTGTTACGCCAACTTTCAGGGTGTGGCTGGCACCCCCATGGATGACACCACGCATGGGTGATACATCTGAAAAATCGCGCCCGGTGGCCAGCGTCACGTAGTCTTCACCGGGGCCGGGCCAGCCGGCCCGGTCATTGGTGGGGTCCAGGTCAATCCAGCGTGCACCGTCAGGCAAGTCGGGCACATAGACCGCCGCCCAGGCGTGCGATGCATCGCTGCCCCTGAGCTTGACCGTGCCGGGTGCGGGCAACGTGAGCAAATAGCCGCTGACATAGCGCGCAGGCAGTCCCAAAGAGCGCATGCAGGCAATCAGAATATGCGCAAAATCCTGACAGACACCTTTGCGCTGTGCCAGCGCGTCCAGCGCCGGGGTGTTGACCTCGGTGCTTTGGCTCTCGTAGGTAAAGTCGCGGTAGATGCGGTTCATCAGGTCGACTGCGCCATTCAACAAGCGGGTGCCCGGCGCAAAACTTTCGCGCGCGTACATCGCAAACTCATGCAAGCGCGGCACCATGGGCGAGGCAAAGACAAATTCGGTGGCCGGATCAAAGGCACTGCTGGCCTGGTAGCGAAAGCGCTCGCGCACCGTCTCCCAACCCACCATGCTGGCGGGCAAGCTGCTGGCTTGGCTGACAACATCACTTACCGCCACCACCCGCAATTGTTTGTGCGGTACTTGCAATGAAAAAAAGCTGCGGGTGTTGCCAAACACATCGACCGTGTTGCTGATGCGTGCCGGTTGCGGGGTGACATCCAGCCAATGCGTGAGCAACTGTTGATGCGGCGTGTCGAGCGGCACCAGATAAGCCATGTGCTGGGCGGTTTCAACCGCCGGGCTGTAGTCGTAGATTGTTTCGTGGGTGACGCGCAACTTCATACGGCCCCCACGCTTCGGTTGAGCATGCCCGAATGGGTGAAATAAGTGACGCTGACGGCATCTGACACCTCAAAAGCAGCATGGGTGCACTGGTAAAGCAGGTCTTTGAGCAATGCGTAGCTGACGCCTTCAGCCCGGTCGCCGACTGGCAGCGCCGGTGTAATCAGGTCTGACGCTTGCTCGCACAACTGGGCCAGCCCCCACGCGTTGGGGTCGGGCACTCTGAGTGACAAGGCGCTGAGTTCGTTGGGCTCGCTGCCGGCCAGCTTGGCGAGCCGCCCGCGCAGCGTGTGCGCCACCCACGACACCGATCGAGGGTTGTCCCGGTCGATCACCAGCAGGTCAACCAGCGCGGCCATGTCGCGGCTTTGCTGAAACATGGCATGAAAGGTGATGGCGCTGTCAAACAGTTCTACCATGGCCTCAAAACCGCTGTCTGTCTCCAGGCTACGGCAGTCCAGCGCACGGCTCAGCGCCGACGACAAGAACGCCAGCCGCTCAATATGCCGGCCAATACTCAGCAGCCGCCAACCATCGTCACGCGACATGCGGTCGGTCTGTGCACCGGTGATGGCAGCCATGTGGTCGCTGGTGTCCTTGAGGATTTGCAAGGCCTGCTGGGCCGAGCAATCACCACGCTGGCGCTGTGCCGCAAAATTGGCAAACAACTCTTCTTCGGCGCGGGTGATGATGCGCCAGTGCTCCTGCGACAAGCGTTCGCGCACACTGGAGGCCGACATCTTGAGCGCCCGCAAATAAAAACCCACGCTGGTGGCACCGGTGACGTTGCCCAGGCTGTCGATCAGCGAGCGCTCAAACACCCGTGGGGCTTGCGCAGGCGTTGGCACGCCCGGCAGCACCAGCGTGTTGGCCACGGCCATCTGGTTCAACCAGGTCAGCAAGGATGCCGACGAGGCACTGTCGCCGTGCAGGCATTCAAGCGTCAGGCGCGCCAGGCGCAGGGCGTTTTCAGTGCGCTCGGTGTAGCGGCCCAACCAGAACAGGCTTTCTGCCGCCCGACTGGTTACCAGGCGCTTGCGCTGCAGCAGGCTCTCAGGTGTCAGGTGCGGCTGCAGCAAGGTGGTGCGATCCACGGCACCAACGGTCAGCGCCCAGACATCGGCACTGCTGCCACCGCGCTGCATCGATGTCATTTCCTGCTGGGCACTCGACACGCGCCCCAAGCCACCGGGCAACACTTGCCAGCCTTGTGCGCCGTCGGACACGGCAAACACCCGCAGCATGACCGAGCGGGCGCGCAGGGCCTGCTGACCCTGGGTGGCATCTTGCGGATTGGCAGCGCCCCAGGTGGGCATCTGTGACAGTGGCAAATAGGTTTGCAAGGTGTGCTCTTCGGGCTGACGCATGATGCGTGCGGCCCAATCGCCCTGGGCGCGCGCATCTTGCGTGGCACCCAACACACCGTCAAAGCTGCCGTGGCTGGGTGAGCCCGGGTAGGTTGGCTTGATGGCACATTCCTGCAGGCGTGGTATCGCTTCTTCCATGGCGCTGCGTTCACCGCACCACCAGGTGGGCAACGCGGGCAGCGTCAATTTTTCGCCGAATACGTGGCGCGACAGGGCCGGCAAAAATCCCAACAGAGCGGGACTTTCTAAAAACGCGGAGCCCGGCACATTGGCCACCAGCACATTGCCCGCCCGAATGGCTTGCAGCAAGCCCGGTACACCCAGGCTTGAGTCGGCGCGCAGTTCCAGCGGGTCCAGGTATTGGTCATCGACCCGTTTGAGCAGCCCATGCACGGGCACCAGACCCTTGAGGGTTTTTAGAAACAGGCACTCGTCGCGTACCAGCAGGTCGCTGCCTTCAACCAGCGTCAGACCCAGGTAGCGCGCCAGGTAAGCGTGTTCAAAATAAGTTTCGTTGTAGGGGCCGGGTGTCAGCAGGGCCAGATGCGCGTCAGCGCCCTGCGGGCAGGCGGTGCGCAAACTGTTCATCAACGCGCGGTAAGTGCCAGCCAGGCGTTGTACCCGCATTGACTCAAACGCCGGGGCAAATTGCGCCGCGATGACCAGCCGGTTTTCCAGCAAATAGCCCAAGCCAGAGGGTGCCTGGGTGCGTTGCCCCACTACCCACCAATTGCCGTCGGGCCCGCGTGCCAGATCAAATGCAGCCACGTGCAAAAAGCGCCCACCGACTGGCTTGACACCGTGCATGGCGCGCAGGTAGCCGGGGTGCCCTTGCACCAGTGCCGGTGGTAAAAAACCCGAGGCCAGCAGTTTTTGCGGACCATAAACGTCGGCCATGACATGTTCGAGCAGGCGCGCACGCTGCACCACGCCAGCTTCAATGTGTTGCCAGTCCTGGGGTTCAACGATCAGCGGAAACAAATCCAGCGACCAGGGCCGCTGCGGGCCGTTTTCGTCGGCATAGACGTTGTAGGTGATGCCGTTGTCGCGCACCTGGCGTGCCAGGTTGGCGCTGCGCTGGTCCATGTCGGCGGCGGTGTCGTCGGCTAATGTAGCGAATAATTGGCCCCAACCCCTTGTAAAATAAGCGTCAGTAGCTGCAGAATTAATAGCATTTTCAGGCGGATTTTCAGTGTCGGGGGCAAGCCTGCCACGCACTTCGTCAAAGTGCCCGGTACTGGCCTTGCAGGCCGCCACCAGTGCGGGCACGCAGGGCTCGGTCTTGCTGGCTGCGACGGGTTGTGGCTGGCGGGCAGTGTTCATGCAGTGGAGTATGCCAGCGAAGCAGCGGTTTGGTTGACAATCACGGGTTCATCAAACCGAATCCACCATGACCGACATCACACCAGAACTGCCCGCCACCGACACCGAAACAGCCGCCACAGATGCTGCACCAACGACAAGCCCACCGGCCGCGGCCAAACCCAAAAACCGGTTTACCTCGGTACAGCCTGTGCTGGAAAAATTGTTTGAGCTGTACCCCCAGTTGTTTGGTCAGCGGTTTTTGCCCCTGAAGCTGGGCATTTTTCAGGAACTGCTGGCCGCGCACCCGGACGTGTTCAAGCGCGACACACTCAAGGCCGCTTTGGGCGTGCACACCCGCTCCACCCGCTACCTGCAAAGCGTGGCCGCAGGTCATGCACGCCATGACCTGCAGGGCAACTCGGTAGAACCTGTGGCGCCCGAGCATGTCTACCTGTCCATCATCGAGCTGTACCAACGCCGCCAAGGGCGTACCGAGGAAGACCTAAAGCCCAAACTGCGTTCGCAATTAATGACCGCCTATGAGGCCTCTGGTTTGTCCAGGCAAGACTATCTGGCCAAGTTACCCGCCACGGATGAGACCATCACCGCCGTGCTCGACGATGCCATGGCCGAGGTTGACCAGCACCGCGCCCGCCGCGCCGCGCTGGTCAAGGCTTATGAGGCCAGTGGCCAAACGGTAGAGGAATTTGCGGATTCGCTGGGCATGGATGTGCGCCAAGTGCAGGCGGCATTGAAACAGCGCTGAGTTCTGCAAGATCAATCACAGAATCTACAACAAGGATATATATGGATTTGCCTGGATTTTTTCAAAATTATTGGCCCTTCATGGCGCTGGTTCTCTGGTTTGCGTACAAGTGGTGGAATTCCAGAAAAATCGTCGCCATGCTGCCTGAACTCAGAAAAAATGGCGCAACCTTTGTCGATGTCAGATCAGCGGCGGAGTTCGCCCATGGAAATGCTCCCGGAACCATCAACATTCCCCTGCCAGAGTTGGGGGGCAGACTTGGCGAGATTCCCAAGACCGTACCCGTTGTGCTCTGCTGTGCCAGCGGCACCCGCAGTGGCATGGCCAAGATGGTGTTGAAGAAGAACGGCTACCCGACGGTGTACAACATCGGGACCTGGAGCAAGTTTTTGAACTAGTTATCGCTGATGCCGCAAGTCCAGCGTAAACGGGAACTCGCGGCTGGCCGGCACCTGGATGGTGGCCGGTGGCACCACCAACAAGCCCGGCGTGTGGCCCATGGCGACAAAGCGCGACAGGCGGCGACTCTCGGCCTCGAAGGCGTTGACCGGCAATGACTCGTAGCTCAAGCCCCCCGGGTGCGACACATGGTACTGGCAGCCACCCAACGAGCGCTTCATCCAGGTGTCCACAATGTCAAACGTCAATGGCGCGTGCACGCCAATGCTGGGGTGCAGGCTGCTGGGCGGGTTCCATGCCTTGTAGCGCACACCCGCCACAAACTCACCCACCACGCCGGTGGGCTGCAGGGACAGGGCGCGGCCGTTGCAGGTGACGACATAGCGGCTCTCATTGAGGCCCGTGACGCGCACTTCAATGCGCTCCAGACTGGAGTCAACATAGCGGGCCGTGCCACCAGGTGCGCCTTCTTCGCCCATCACATGCCAGGGCTCCAGCGCATTGCGCAGGGTAATTTCAACTCCGGCGGAGCAGAACGAGCCCACCAGCGGAAAGCGGAACTCCACATGCGGGGCAAACCAGCTGTCGTCAAAGGCATAGCCCGCACTGCGCATCTCGGCCATCACGTCCTTGAAGTCCATCTCGATGAATTTGGGCAGCATGAAGCGGTCATGCAGCTCGGTACCCCAACGGGTGGCGGGTGCCTGGTACGGTGATTTCCAGAAACGGGCAATAAAGGCGCGCAACAGCAACTGCTGCACGCTGCTCATGTGCGGGTGCGGCGGCATCTCGAAGGCGCGCAACTCCAGCAGCCCCAGGCGGCCGGTGGCCGAGTCGGGCGAATACATCTTGTCAATCGAAAATTCGCTGCGGTGGGTGTTGCCGGTGGCATCGATCAAGATGTTGCGCAGCGTGCGATCCACCAGCCAGGGTGGCATGCTCTGGCCGTAAATTTCGCGGTTTTTATAGATCTGCTCAATGGCGATTTCCAGCTCGTACAGCTGGTCGTTGCGGGCCTCGTCCACCCGGGGTGCCTGGCTGGTTGGGCCGACAAACATTCCGGAAAACAGATAACTGAGCGACGGATGGTTGTGCCAGTACAGCAGCAGGCTGGCCAGCAACTCAGGTTTGCGCAGAAACGGACTGTCCGACGGTGTAGCACCGCCCATGACAAAGTGGTTGCCCCCGCCGGTGCCGGTGTGGCGGCCATCGGTCATGAATTTTTCAGCACTCAGGCGCGACTCAAACGCTGCGTTGTACAAAAATTCGGTGTTGGCAACCAGTTCTTTCCAACTGGTGACCGGGTGGATGTTGACCTCGATGACCCCGGGGTCAGGCGTGACACTGAGCAATTTGAGGCGCGGGTCGCGCGGCGGCGGGTAGCCTTCAAGCACGATCTGCATGCCCAGTTCTTCTGCCGTCGCTTCAATGGCGGCCAACAGGTCCAGGTAGTACTCCAGTCGCTCCAGTGGCGGCATGAAGACATAAAGAACGCCCGACTTTTCGCCAACGGCTTCGGCCTTGGGCCCGCTGGCACGGCGCGGGTCACGCACTTCGACGCACAAGGCAGTGCGGGTCAGCCAGTGGCCTGATTCCTGTTTGCCGGGCGGGCGCACGAAGTCCTGCGGCTCGGCTTGCTTGGGTTTTTGTGCTGCGGGCAAATCTGGGAACTGAAGTGTTTCAGCGCTGTTTTTGGTTGCCAACTTGGCAGGATTGGCCTGATGAGCGCTTTGAAATTTTCGCGCGGCTTCGCGGGCGCGCACGCTTCCCAAATACTGCGGCAAACCCAAGCGCATCTGGGTTTGCGCCACATCTGCATTTCTGGCCAGGGCAACGGTGGGTGGGGCGATCGGCGTTTCAGCTGGCAGGTAGCGCGCGGCCATGCTGCCATGGGCTGGCAGCGCGTCGCGCAAGGTCGAGGGGTCTTGCTCGATCATGTACGGGAAATCGGCTTCGCTAACCCAGGGCAGCGAATCGAGCGGAAGCCGCAAGCCCATCGGCGAGTCGCCGGGCATCAGGTACATGCGCTCGTCGCGCAAAAACCAGGGTCCGGTAGTCCAGGCGGCACCATAGGGCTCAACGAACCCTGCCACCTTGACCGGCAACACATAGCCCACCGGGGTGTCGAGTTTTTGCTCAAACACCCGGCGCAGGCGGGCGCGTTCCATCTCGTCGTCAAGTCGGGACTTGAAGGGATCAACGTTGACTGGCAGGCGGCGCTCGCGCCACAGGTAATACCAGGTGTCCTCATAAGCGGTCTGGATGAACTTGTGCGTCACGCCCAGCTTGTTGGCCAGTGTGCGGGTAAAACGATCAGCATCCATGCTGGTGTAGTGGGTTGGCACCCGCTCGTCGGCAAACAAGGCCGGGTTGGTCCAGATCGGTTCACCGTCAGCGCGCCAATAAATGTTCAGCGCCCAGCGTGGCAACTGCTCGCCGGGATACCACTTGCCCTGACCAAAGTGCAAAAAGCCGCCTTGGCCATATTCCTGGCGCAATTTATGCACCAATTCGGTGGCAAAGCCGCGTTTTGTCGGTCCCAGTGCATCGGTGTTCCATTCTGGTGCATCGCGGTCGCTCACGGCCACAAAAGTAGGCTCACCCCCCATCGTCAGGCGCACATCGGCTGCGGCCAACACCTTGTCTACCGCATCGCCCAGCGCCATCACGTCGGCCCATTGCTCTTCGGTGTAGGGCTTGGTAACACGTGGCGACTCGTAGATGCGGGTGACTTGCATGTGGTGGGCAAATTCCACCTCGGACTCGTCGACACCGCCCTCGATCGGTGCAGCGCCCGAAGGCTGTGGTGTGCAGGCCAGCGGAATGTGCCCTTCGCCAGCCAGCAAGCCCGAGGTGGCATCGAGCCCGACCCAGCCAGCACCGGGCAAATACACCTCGCACCAGGCGTGCAGGTCGGTGAAGTCGACCTCGGTGCCGCTGGGGCCATCCAGTGATTTGACATCGGGCTTGAGCTGAATCAAGTAGCCCGAGACAAAGCGTGCGGCCAGCCCGCAGTTGCGCAGCAGTTGCACCATCAGCCAGGCCGAGTCGCGGCACGAGCCTGAGCCCAGCGTGAGCGTTTCCTCTGGCGTTTGCACTCCGGGCTCCATGCGGATGGTGTACTTGATGGCCTGGTGCACTTTGGCGTTGAGATCGACCAAAAAAATCACGCTGCGCCGCTTGGAGCGGTCTATGTTGTCCAAAAACTCTTGCAGCAGCGGCGTTGTCGGGTCGGGGACCAGGTAGGGTGCCAGTTCTTGCTTGAGGTCCGGCTTGTAGCTGAATGGAAACTCTTCGGCATCAGGCTCCAAAAAGAAGTCAAACGGGTTGTAGACCGCCATGTCCAGCACCACATCGACGGTTACCTTGAACTCTTGGGTCTTGTCCGGGAATACCAGGCGGGCCTGGTAGTTGGCAAACGGGTCTTGTTGCCAGTTCAGAAAGTAGCCTTCCGGCTCGACCTTGAGAGAGTAGGAAATGATCTTGCTGCGGCAATGCGGAGCCGGGCGCAGGCGAATCACCTGTGGGCCCAGGTTAACCAGCCGGTCATAGGTGTAGTGGGTAACGTGGTTCAGTGCAGCGTGAATGGACATGGGTGGGTCTCAAAAAATCTCAATGAGCGGGAGCCGAAAATGGCGACCAACAGTCACCAGTATGCAATGTTGGTGCCAATGACTGACCTGGTCATGACAACGGCTCGGTTTTACCGGCTGCGGTGGCAATGCGCGGGTTGGGCTTGTGGCAATGGTCGGCCATGGCGGCGCCGCGGATGATGGCATCAGCGCAGCCAGAATTCTTAAATATCTGCTTGCAGCGGGTAGGGCGCGGGTGCTAGGGTTAGCAGCGGGCCATCGGTCGCCGCAAGGCGCACGCTACCGGCCTCGAATGCGCTGATCTGCATCGACACGATGGCATCGTTGCCACCGCTGGGCGCCGTGGCCGCCTGCACCACGGTGCCACAGGGCTGGCCATCGTCGCCTGCCGAAAATAGCTCGTCGCCGGCGTTCAAAGCCACATCGGCATGCGCCAGGTAAGCCCGGCGTTTGAGCGTGCCGCGAAACTGGCTGCGCGCCACCACTTCTTGGCCGGGATAACAGCCCTTCTTGAAATTAACACCGCCGACCGACTCGTAATTGAGCATTTGCGGCACAAAGGCTTCAACCACCGGCTGCGTGATGGTGGCAATGCCGCTGCGCACCTCGCTCCAGTTCCACAGTGCTTGCGACAGCACGGCACCGGCAGGGGCCGGAGCGCTTGCCGGTGCAATCCAGAGTGCCCGCGGTGTGCCATCTGCCGGGTAGAGGTTGATGAAAGAAATATCATCAAAATCGGCCTTGGCCCATACAGTGCTTGCGTAGTCAGCTCTATTTATGATAGCGTTTTGCAAGGCTGTGCCCGCCAGACCGAAGCATTGAAACTCGGCCGTGGCATCGCTGAGCTGTACCTTGGCGCGCATCACAAACATAGACAAGCGCTTGAGCGTAGCAGCCAAAATATCCGGGCTGCACACCAGCAAGATATCGGTCGGGCTGCGCTTGAAGCCGATGAAACTGGCTTGCATGCGGCCTTTGGCGGTACAAAACGCCGCCAGCCGCGCCTCAGACAAGCCCAGCAAGACAAAGTCGCTGGTAAGCTGGTTGTGCAGAAATTTGGCGGCATCAACGCCTTGCGCTCGAATCAGCCCTAAGTTTGTCAGCGGGGCTACGCCATTGATTTGATTTTGCATGGCGTGAATTATCATGCGCAGACTTATTTCTGGAAGGTATTAGGGTTGTGCGTCGTCTATTGGCTTTGATTGTTGTCGTGCTCGTGCTGTGTGGTGGCGCTGGCTTGTGGTGGATCAACCAGACACTGAATTTGAGCGCGCCCGTGCTGGACTTGTCGATTGAGCCCGGCACCACGCCGCGCGGGGTAGCGCAAGGGGCGGTCGATGCGGGCGTGCAAACCTCGCCCTTGGCGCTGTATTGGTGGTTTCGTCTGTCGGGACAAGCGCGCCAAATCAAGGCCGGCAGCTATGAGCTGGAAGGCGTAGTCACTCCGCGCAGCCTGCTGAGCAAACTGGTGCGCGGCGACGAGGCGTTGCGATCCGTCACCCTGGTCGAAGGCTGGACTTTCAAGCAAGTCCGCACAGCGCTATCAAAATCGGAGCTACTTGCACAGGATACAAAAGGGCTGGAGCCTGATTTGATCATGAAATCACTGGAACGCCCCGGCCTTGCCGCTGAAGGCCGCTTTTATCCCGACACCTACACCTACACCAAGGGCAGCAGCGACTTGGGCGTACTCAAGCGCGCACTGCACGCCATGGACCGGCACCTCTCCGACACCTGGCAGCAGCGTGCCAGCGATTCGCCGTTGAAAACTCCGGACGACTTGTTGACGCTGGCCAGCATTGTGGAAAAAGAAACCGGCCGCGCCAACGATCGGACCATGGTGGCATCGGTCTTTAGCAACCGGCTGCGCATTGGCATGCCGCTGCAAACTGACCCGACGGTCATTTATGGTCTGGGTGACAAGTTTGACGGCAATTTGCGCCGCCGCGACTTGCTGGCCGATACGCCCTGGAACACCTACACCCGCGGTGGCCTGCCGCCCACACCGATTGCCATGCCAGGCAAAGCCGCGCTGCTGGCCGCGGCGCAACCGGCACCCAGCAAAGCCCTGTACTTTGTGGCGCGGGGTGACGGCAGCAGCCAGTTCAGCGACAGCCTTGACGCGCACAATCGCGCGGTCAACAAATACCAGCGCGGTCAGTAAGAAAACAACACGTTTTATGGCAAACAAGGGACTTTTCATCAGCTTTGAAGGCATCGACGGTGCCGGCAAATCCACCCACATCAATGGCCTGGCACAGGCCTTCAAAGCGCAGGGCAGGGTGGTGACCTTAACCCGCGAGCCGGGTGGCACCCCATTGGCTGAAAAACTGCGGGCGCTCATTTTGAACGATGCCATGGATGCCATGACCGAAGCGCTGCTGGTATTTGCCGCCCGGCGCGACCACTTGCGCCAGTGCATTGTGCCGGCCTTGGCGCGTGGCGAGGTGGTGCTGTGTGACCGCTTCACCGATGCCACCTTTGCCTACCAAGGCGCAGGGCGTGGCTTTGATTTGAAAACGCTATCGTTTTTAGAGCAGCTTGTGCAGTCTGAACAAGGGCTAGAGGGTGATTTCATCATTAATCCTGATTTGACCCTCTGGTTTGACCTTGATCCCGCGATTGCGGCCCGGCGGCTGGCTGGTGCGCGCGTGCCGGACAAATTTGAGGCACAGCCGGTCGAATTTTTTGCCCGCGTAAGCCACGGCTATTTGCAACGCCTGCAAGCCGAACCCCAACGCTTTGCCCGCATTGAGGCCGATGCCACGCTGGAGGCGGTTTGGCACGATGTGTTGCAAGCCGTCGGGCACCGGGGCTGGCTGACATGATGGCCCCGTGGATCGCCGCACAAGCGCAGAGCCTGCTGACCCAGCGCGGCCACGCTTGGTTGCTGGCCGGACCCTCTGGCTTGGGGCAATATGACTTGGCGCTGGCACTGGTGCGCGCCTGGCTGTGCGATCAGCCCGGCCCACAGGGTGCTTGCGGCCACTGCAACAGCTGTCACGCGATTGACGTGCATGCGCACGCCGACCTGTGCGTGCTGATGCCTGAGACCGTCATGCTGGCGCTGGGCTGGCCGCTAGGTGAGAAAGCGCAGGACGATATTGACAGCAAGAAACGCAAGCCCAGCAAAGAAATCCGCGTCGAAGCCATGCGTGACGCGGTCGAGTTCGCCCAGCGCACCAGCGCCCGTGGCCGGGGCAAGGCAGTGCTGGTGTTTCCGGCCGAGCGCATGAATGTGTTCACCGCCAACGCGCTGCTGAAAACACTGGAAGAGCCCGCTGGCGATGTCAAGTTCGTGCTGGCCACCGATGCCGCGCACCAGTTGCTGCCCACCATCCGCAGCCGTTGCCTGGGCCACACCATGACCTGGCCCGACCAGACGAGTGCTATGACCTGGCTGCAGGGGCAGGGCGTGTCCGAGTCTCAGGCGGCGGTGATGCTGCGCGCCAGCGGCGGGCGACCGCAGGATGCGCTGGAATTTGCACCCATCGCGCACGCTTGGCAGCACTTGCCGCAAGCCGTGCGCCGGGGCGATGTCAGCGTGTTCAAAGACTCGACACCGGCACAAACGGTCGACGCGCTACATAAAATTTGCCATGACCTGATGGCGCTCAAAGTGGGTGCGCAGCCGCGTTTTTTTGAGCCCACCGACTTGCCACGCGGTGGTTCATTGAAAAGCCTCACGACTTGGGCCAAGGCCCTGAGTGATACCCGCCGCACGGTCGAACACCCGTTCAATGCGGGCTTGATGCAAGAGGCGCTGGTCAGCCAGGCGCAGTTGGCGTTTAATTCGGGTTCATCATGATCAAACCATCCAGCAACCCCGGCATCCCGCGCCCAAGCGTCATTCAGTTGGCGATCAAGGAAATATCGGCTTTGTACTCAGCTTACATCCCGATTTTTTCAGAAGGTGGCCTGTTTATTCCGACCACCCGCGACTACGAACTAGGCGATACGGTGTATGTACTGGTCACCTTGCCCGATGACCCGCTGCGCTACCCGGTGGCCGGTAGAGTGGCTTGGGCAACGCCTCCGCGCGCTGCCAGCAACCGCACCCAAGGCGTGGGAGTCGAGTTTCCAAAAGACGAAAAGTCGCGCGCCCTCAAGTTAAAAATTGAAGAGATGCTGGGCAGCTACCGGGCATCTGACCGAGCCACGCAAACCGTCTGACCCCGCATGTTCACTGATTCCCACTGCCATCTCAATTTTCCAGAACTTCAAGCCGAATTGCCTGCCATTTTGCAAGCCATGGCCAATGCCCAGGTCAGCCGTGCGCTGTGCATTAGCACCACGCTGGAAGAATTTGACAGTGTTCACCAGTTGGCGCTGCATCATGACAATTTATGGGCAACCGCCGGCGTGCATCCGGACAACGAAGGGGTGCGCGAGCCATCGCTGGATGATTTGCTGACGCGCGGCAGCCTGGCGCGGGTGGTGGGCATTGGCGAAACCGGGCTGGACTATTACCGCCTCAATGACCGCAGTGTGGCCGACATGCACTGGCAGCGCGAGCGTTTTCGCACCCACATCCGTGCCGCGCGTCAGTTGGGCAAACCGCTGGTCATCCACACCCGCAGCGCCGCTGAGGATACATTGCGAATATTGCGCGAGGAGGGTGAAGACGGCTCAAGCGGCAGTGCAGGCGGCGTCTTTCACTGTTTCACGGAAGATATGGACGTGGCGCGCGCAGCGCTCAGTATGGGTTTTTACATTTCGTTTTCTGGCATTTTGACCTTCAAGAGCGCGCAGGCGATTCGCGATGTGGCGGCCATGGTGCCGCTGAACCGCTTGTTGATCGAGACCGACAGCCCCTACTTGGCCCCCATGCCGTACCGTGGCAAAACCAACAATCCGTCGTACGTGCCTTTTGTCGCTGTGCATTTGGCGGCGTTGCGGCAGTTGCCAGTGGAGGCCATTGCAAAAATTACCAGCGACAACTTCACGACACTCTTTGAAGGCGTTTCAGCATGAAAAAAGGCCGTCATTTCGATGTCATAAATCACATTAAAAAAGTTTTCTACCTTGTTGTTTTAACTTGTTTTTCTGTTGCACATGCGGGTTCATTTGAAGACTTTTTCAGTGCCATCCGACAAGACGATCCTGCCAAGATCACGGCGCTTCTTATTCGTGGTTTTGATCCCAATACCGTTGATGCTGCTGGCTATTCCGGCTTGATGCTGGCCATGAAAGAGTCGTCATTGAAGGCGGCCGCAGCGCTAATCAATTGGCCGACAACCCGGGTTGAGATTCGAAATGCCGTGGATGAAAGCCCCTTGATGCTGGCCGCTTTAAAGGGCGAAACCGAATTGTGTCAGTCGCTGATTCAACGCGGCGCCGATGTCAACAAGCCTGGCTGGGCACCGCTGCATTACGCCGCAACCAACGGCCATCTGGCGGTGATCAGTCTGTTGCTGGAAGAAAACGCCTACATTGATGCAAGTTCGCCCAACGGCACAACACCCTTGATGATGGCAGCACATTACGGCGATGCATCAGCCGTCAAGCTGTTGCTGGAAGCCGGAGCCGACCCGATGTTAAAAAATAATCAGGGCCTGACGGCTTTTGACTTTGCCACCAAAGCCAGTCGGACGGATTCAGCTGACTTGATTTCAGCGTTTGTGCGCGCCAAACAGCCCAAAGGTACCTGGTAAATACTGAATCGTATTTTTCGTACTTTATACGATGTATATTATGTTAAGTAACGCAACCGAACTGGCTTGCGGAAAGTTGCTTTTTTAATTTACCAAGAACGCCACGACAGGCGCACTTAAATCACCGAATGGCGCACCCAGGGCAATTTCTCCCCGGCCGTGCAATACGCATTCTTCGCGCCGCAGCAACAGATCAGAGCCGCCACCCGAAAAACGGACCCAGCAGCCGTATGAACTTATATCAGTCAACACCACGCTGCCGTTACGCCAGTCGATGCGCGCATGCGTTCTTGACACCCTTGGGTCGTTGACCATGAACTCCACTTGACGCGTGCGGCCAATGTGAATCGGCAACTCAAAAGCCTTGAATGTCTTTTGGCTGTCAAGCCAAGAGAGTTTTACCTGACCACCCAACACGTCTGTTAGCGCGCCATCGAACCGTGAATCCATCGGGGCTGGCAGGGTGAGCGACTCGGAATCAATGTCTTCCTGCCAGTCAATCTGGTACACCTTGCAGGGTTCTGCCCGGCCCCTGATGTGGATGGGGCCCAGCAACCGGCACCGTGGACCCAGGTGTTGGGGGTCGCTTTCTATGGCTGCAGCGTTCGCCCAAATCTGCCCCGGACCCGTCAACTCGCTCAGCCGGGCAGCAATATTGACAGCATCCCCATAACAGTCGTTGTCCACCAGTTCGATTTCGCCGTGCGCCACACCTATGCGCAGTGGCATGTACATCGTGGGGGGTGTCCGCGCCAAACGCAACTGGTAGGTGCGCTGAATGTCGATCACAGCCGCCAGTGCGTCCGGGCTGTTTAGAAAAGTCGCCAGCACGCCGTCACCCAAGAATTTGACGACTCGCCCGCCATGGGAAAGAAATTTTTCTGCAGTCCAGGTCGTCGCTTGCGTTACCGCCTCAGTGGCTTTAACGTTTCCAAGGGATTCGAATACACCAGTGCTACCAAACAGGTCGGCAAAAACGACAGTCGATTGAACGCCCATTCCTGATGTATTCCTTGTTGTAACCGCGCTAGTTTAGGTCAAGCGCAGATCACATGGGGTTATGTTGGCAGTCTTATCTGGCTGGTGTATTTACAAATGTCCCCAAACCAGCATAACGTCACGCTGCTCGATGCCAATATCGAGCTTGGCTCCGACCGGCAACAACACCTTGGTTGCCACATGACCGTAAGGCAAATTGGTCAATACCGGGGCTTTGATCTTGAGACGCAACCAGTCGACTACAGATTGGAGCTTGAAGCCCCGGTCATGACTGACCAATTTGTAGTCGGTGAATTGGCCCAGAACAATAGTTTTTTGCTTGGCCAAAACACCGGCGTGCAGCAATTGGGTCAACATGCGTTCAATGCGGTAGGGGTGCTCGGCCACGTCTTCGAGAAACAGGATGCCGCCTTTGATGTCGGGAAAATAGGGGGTTCCCATGAGCGATGTCAGCACGGTAAGGTTACCACCCCAAAGTGTTGTATTTTTTATGAAAAATTCATCCTTAGCCCTTTTATTTAAACGGTTTATAGCTATTGAATCAATAGCAATTGGTGCCGTTTCCTTGTGCTGTCTCCAGCCTGCCCCCTCACCCTGCCCGCATAGCAAATCATCAAAACAAGCTTCCATGATGTCGTCAGGTGTCTGCGCGCCAAAACCCTCACACAGCGCTGGGCCGGCCCAGGTGATGGAACCGGTTTTGGCGAGCACCGCATTCTGGAAGGCGGTGAAGTCGCTGATGCCAACAAACAGCATGCCTTTGTCGATCGCCTTGGCCACTTTTTTGTATTGAATGTCAGGCAGGATGCGGGTCAAACCATAGCCGCCACGAGAGATCAGCGCTACATCGGCACCACTGGCCGCGGCACGGTGAATAGCCGCCAGCCGGGTCGCATCATCACCAGCAAAACGCTGAAAACTGTCCAGTGCCGACGCGTCGATTTCCACGTCGTGCCCCAAGGCTGTGAGGCGGGCCACACCGCGCTTGAAGGCCGCCTTGTCACGCACGGCCCCGGATGGTGAATAAATGTAGATGTGTTTTTTCATGGTCTGATTCGGCGGCATTTCAGTTTCAGGAACTCGGGCCTGAGCTGCCTGCTGCGGCTTTGTTAATCCCGAGCATAGACGCAAATGCACGCGGCGCAGCGCGGTGGCCAGCATCCGGAAAAGGTGCATTGCGCGCCTGAGCCGTCAGGGCCGCCGGCGTGTGCACCCGCAAATGGGCGACCCGCTGGGGCATAAGCATGCTAACAAGCTGTGCCAGCGGCTGCATGTCTTCTGGTACCAGCAAAGTCACGGCAGGTAAATCGAGCCGGACAATCAGTTCGGCAAGGCACTGGGCATGCCATTGCAGGGTGTGGAATGCGGCTTTTTTGGGCTTGTCACTTTTGCCAAAACCGGGCAAATCCGGGCAAATCATGCGCTGCCCTTGCGCGCTGGCTTGTCGCACTTGGTTGCGCCAAACATAGCTCCAATCGTTGCGACCATGCAGGCACAACCATGTTTCGGACGCACCTTCTGAACCGGTGTCGAGATAGTGCAGGCGCAGTCCAGCCAGACTTGGCATGTCGCTCAGGTAACAAGATGGTTCGGGCATATCTGGCAATGCGTCAAAGCAGCTGTCGGGCGTGCGCAGTGCGTCGTCGCGCAGCGCCCTGCCCGTCTCAAGCTTTTCCAGCCGTTGCTGTGTGCGCTGTTGGCGGAAAAAATCCTGCAGCAATACCGAACAGTCGTGCGCCAACACGCCACCTTGCAACTGCGTCTGGTGGTTGAGCTGGGGATTGGCAAACAGATTGAGCACCGAGCCGCCAGCCCCGGTTTTGGGATCAACCGCGCCAAACACCACCCGTTTCAGCCGTGCATGCAACATGGCACCGGCGCACATGGCGCAGGGCTCCAGCGTCACAAACAGCTCACAGTCCTCAAGCCGGTAATTACCCAAGTGCGCCGCCGCAGCCCGCAAAGCCGCAATTTCTGCGTGCGCGGTGGGGTCGTGCGTGCTGATGGGCGAGTTTCGACCCGTGCCGACGACCGCCCCCCGGCACACCACGACAGCACCGACAGGTACCTCGCCCGCGGTACCGGCCGCTTGCGCTTCGTCCAGGGCTGCGCGCATCCACTGCGCGTCCTGGGTGTTTGTTGCAGGGTTTATCACGTCATTCGTTGGGCACCAACCCCAAGCGCACCATCCAAAGGTGCCAAGGGGTATGCCCGTATCAGCGCGCAAGCATGTGCTTGTTTTTTTTGGGCAAATTGCGGCGGCAAGTACATCATGGTCTGCGGTTGCGTAATGAATCAGCCAGCATGCTCAGGGCATCGGCAATCTGGCGCGTGGTCTGCGGTGGTGGCAGTGGTAATTTGAGGCTGCGCGCACCGGTGACTGCATCCTGGTCAATCCAGGGGTGCGCTGCAGCCGCCGAGTCGCCAGGTGCGGCCATGGCTGAAATCAAACCGGCACCCAATTGCAGCAAGACTTGCCAAGGGTCCGGGGCAGCAGGACCCGGTTGGCCTGATGCCGATGGCGTTTGCGCTGAGACGGCAGGCACCTCGGGTATTGTTACCGGTGCACTGGCTAGCTCTTCGGCCGCACCGACCGCCACACCCTCCCCCATGCGCTCAGTAACTTTTTCGATGTCTTTCATGAAACGGCTCAGGCGCGAGCCACCCAACGAAATCTCACCGGTGCCACCATCCAGAATTCCGGCAGACAAGGACCTCTTGAACGCCAGCACCGACAACATGCCTTCCTCGATCGTGCCTTTGGCAACAAAATTGACAATTTGCACAGGCCGCTTTTGCCCCAGGCGGTGAATCCGCCCGATACGCTGCTCCAGCAGCGCTGGGTTCCACGGCAAATCCATGTTGACCAGAATAGAGGCATGTTGCAAATTCAATCCGGTAGCGCCCGCATCGGTCGACAAGAACACCCGGCACTTCGGGTCATCGCGAAACTGGTCTACCAGCGCGGGGCGCTTTTCGGATGGAATGCCACCATGAAAGCTGACAAAACCAATGCCGCGGGCCTGCAGGCGGCGAATCACGATGTCTTGCGTGCGCGTCCACTGGCTAAACACCACCGCTTTGGTATCGGGCTGGTCAAACAGGTTGTCCAATAAGGCCGCCAATTCATCGGCTTTGACACCGTGGTCGGTTTCGTGGTCGAGCAAATAAGTGCTGTTGCACGACATGCGCATATTTTGCAGCGAACAGGTCAGGCGACGCTGGTCTGTGTCCGATAGAAATCCGGTTTTGCGCCAGCGTGTGACAATTTTGGCCACCGTGTCGGCATTTTCCTGGTGGTACACCAGTTGCGGCTCGGTCATCGGCACCAGCAAAGTCTGGTCGGTACGCTCGGGCAACTGCGTCAGCACTTCGGACTTGCGCCGTCGAATCATGATTGGTGCCAGGGTTTGGCCAATGCGCTCCAAGCCGACATAGCCGGTGACGCGGCCCACCTCGTCTTTGAGTTGGTGCTCGTGCAGCAGTTTCCAGGTTGGGCCCATCCGATGCTGATCGACAAACTGCACGATGGAGATCAACTCTTCGAGCTTGTTTTCCAGCGGCGTGCCGGTTAACACCATGGCGTAAGTGCTGTCAATGCGTTTCAAGGCACGCGCGGCAATGGTGTTCCAGTTTTTTACCCGCTGCGCCTCGTCCACGATCACCAAATCGGGTGCCCAGTCCGAAATCAGGTCCAGGTCGGGTTGCAGCTTTTCATAGTTGGTGATCTTGCAAAAATCGTCCTGCTGGTATTGCACCTGGCGCTGCGCCCGTCCACCAGCGATCACATGCGAATCGCGTCCGGCAAAACGTTTGATCTCGCTTTGCCATTGGTATTTGAGCGAGGTCGGGCACACCACCAGCACCCGCGCCACGCCAAAATGCCGCGCCAGAATCTCGGCTGCAGCAATCGCTTGAACTGTCTTGCCCAGTCCCATGTCATCGCCAATCAGGCTGCGTCCGGCGCGAACGGCAAACAAGGCACCCTCGGCCTGATAGCGGTACAGCGGAACTTTGAGCAACTTTTTCAGCAATACGTCGTCAGCGCCCCGTCTGAAAATATCATCCAAAGCAGCCACACGGCGCTTCGCATCTGCGTGACCAGCTACAAAATCAAGAGCGGCGTTGTCGGCACGAAATTCATGACCTAGTTTGGCCACCAAGCTGACAAAGTGGTGCAACTCATCAAATTTATCTGGGCGCAAAGTCCAGCCGCATTGCGCATCAAACAATTCTCCAGCAGCCTTTACTACCAGTGCCGGGCAATCGCCTCCGGCGCGGAAATGGATCGAACGTTGACCGTCGTTGCGCAAGTACAGCTCGGAAAATGCTGGCTGGTAACCGCGCGCAAACGCTGCTTTGGCACCTCGCTTTTGCTCCAATTGGCCCAGCACGTACTCGATGTGCTTGCAGGTCCCCAACTCATTGGTGGCAAAGTCCAGGCAGGTGCAATGGTTGTCGCCCGGCCGCTGGCCCCGAATCGCAAGCTGGTAGACGCTTTTGCTGGCCGGATTGCTGATGCTGAATTCTGAAAAAAAGGGCTCTGAGCCCATGTTTTTCAACCCGAAAAGCTGCTCACGGCCAAACTGACGGCGCAGCGTGCGCTGCCATGTCACCGGATCCACATCCGCTGGCGCACGGGTTCTGGAAACTTTGGGCTCTTTGGGCTCTTTGGGGAGTTTGCACGTTTTGGTGGGGTGGGGTCTGGTTACCATGAAGATCAACTTTATTAAGTAAATACCGCAGCGCACAGGTTCAAGCTGGCAAGCTGCTCCGCAACTCTGCGGGCAGGGATTCGAGCAATTTCAGACTTCCTGATGCGTATAGGCACAGTTTGCTTTTTTCAGGAATAGGACTGGCACTTGTAGGAGCGGCGGCAGCCGCGAATTCGGGCTTGCCAGCCCTCCCACAAAGTAATAACCAGGCTTTCACCATGCCAAATGGATTCCGTGCGGATCAGGAAGTCTGAATTTATATTCGGCCACGATTTTATTTTTGGTTTTGCACAGCACAGCCGTACCCGTTCCTTAGACGCTCTTGGGGCTTGAAAGCCGCAGCAGGCGTGCCATCTTGTCGGATGCGTCGATGGCAATAGACTTGGCTGGTCGGATCAAAACCCCGTCAGGCGTGATCTTGTATTCGATATTCTTTGGAGTCTTGAGGTGGAAGAACTCCACTATCTCGCGTGGCAGTGTGAGCTGGTTCTTTTCACGGACACGGATGAGCGGCATGGCAGCACCTCTGGCTTAAATTTCGGAATTGCAAGCAGTTGCAGGAAAATCCTACAAACTGGCCAACCCCAAAAGATAAAGAATTTCATCCATCGTCAATTCTCGCGCTAACGACTTAGGGCCCGTCAAAATCACTCCCACTCAATAGTAGCCGGTGGTTTTGACGACACATCGTAGGTCACTCGGTTGATACCACGCACTTCATTGATGATCCGGCTCGACACTTTTTTCAGCAACGCATAGGGCAACTCGGCCCAGTCAGCCGTCATGAAATCACTGGTTTGCACTGCACGTAGCGCGACCACATAGTCGTAGGTGCGACCATCGCCCATGACACCGACACTCTTGACCGGCAAAAACACAGTGAAGGCTTGGCTGGTCAGGTCGTACCAGCTTTTGCCAGTGGCCTCATCAATGAAGTTGTACAGTTCTTCGATAAAAATCGCATCGGCCCGGCGCAGCAGGTCGGCGTATTCTTTCTTGACTTCGCCCAGAATGCGCACGCCCAGGCCGGGGCCGGGAAACGGGTGGCGGTAGACCATGTGGTACGGCAAGCCCAGGGCCACGCCCAGTTCGCGCACTTCGTCTTTGAACAGTTCACGCAGCGGCTCCAGCAGTTTCAGGCCCAGTTGTTCGGGCAAGCCACCGACGTTGTGGTGGCTCTTGATGACCACGGCCTTTTTGTTTTTGGCTCCACCGGATTCGATCACGTCCGGGTAAATGGTGCCTTGGGCAAGCCACGTCGCGCCTTTGACGGTGCGACTTCCATCAGCTCCGTTTTTAATAGCATCTTGCGCAGTCAGCGCAAGGGCTTGAGCCTTAAAAACCTCTACAAATTCACGGCCAATGATCTTGCGCTTGGCCTCTGGGTCGCTGACACCTTTGAGATGCCCCAAAAACTGGTCTGCGGCATCGACACGAATCACCTTGGCATGGAGCTTGCCGACAAACATGTCCATCACCATGTCGCCTTCGTTCAGGCGCAGCAGGCCATGGTCGACAAACACGCAGGTGAGCTGGTCGCCAATGGCGCGGTGAATCAAGGCTGCCGCGACAGACGAATCAACCCCACCCGACAAGCCCAAAATGACTTCTTCATCACCCACCTGAGCACGGATTTGCTCAACCGCCTCAGAGATGTAGTCACCCATGATCCAATCAGCCCGGGTGCCGCAAATATCCAGCACAAAGCGTTCCAGAATGGCCGCGCCACGCTTGGTGTGGGTGACCTCGGGGTGAAATTGCACGCCGTAAAAACGCCGCTCTTCATCGGCCATGGCGGCAATCGGGCAACTGTCGGTGCTGGCCATCAGTTTGAAGCCTGACGGTAGTTCGGTCACCTTGTCGCCGTGACTCATCCAGACCTGCAGCATGCCGTGACCTTCTGGGGTGGTGAAGTCGGCAATGCCATCGAGCAGCGCCGTATGGCCATGGGCACGCACATTGGCATGGCCAAACTCGCGCTGGTGCCCGCTGGTGACCAGGCCACCGAGCTGGTGCGCCATGGTCTGCATGCCGTAGCAGATGCCCAGCACTGGCACGCCGAGCTCAAAGACCGCTGGTGGTGCCTTGTCGGTGCTTTCTTCGTACACGCTGGCGTGGCTACCCGACAAGATGATGCCCATGAGGCTGCCGTCCTGCGCATAGGCGCGAAGCCATTCGTCACTCACATCACAAGGGTGTACTTCGCAAAACACATGCGCTTCACGGATACGACGGGCGATCAGCTGGGTGACTTGAGAGCCGAAGTCGAGGATGAGGATTTTTTGATGCATATTAAGTAGCGATGTCAATGGCAAAAAGACCACGTCGTTGCGAGGAGCGCAGCGACGTGGCAATCCAGAAATCTGAAGTCCGGGTTCGCTGCGTTGGGTTCGCGATGACGATGGCGGCGGTTCATGGTCTGTGTGCGGCTCTGGGCTGGAACTAGCAGCTCGCAACGACAAACTCGGTGTTTCTGAGCCAATCCGATTTACTCAGAGCGGTAATTTGGTGCTTCTTTGGTAATTTGCACGTCGTGAACATGGCTTTCGCGAATGCCGGCGGTGGTGATCTCGACAAATTCGGCCTTGTCCTGCATCTCGGAAATGGTGGCACAACCGCAGTAACCCATGCTGGCGCGAATGCCGCCGGCCATCTGGTAAATGATGGCGACCATCGAACCCTTGTAGGGCACGCGGCCTTCAATGCCTTCGGGCACCAGCTTGTCGGCGTTTGGATTGCCGGTGCTGGACTCCTGAAAATAGCGGTCGGCACTGCCTTGTTGCATGGCCCCAATGCTGCCCATGCCCCGGTAGCTCTTGTAGCTGCGGCCCTGAAACAAAATCACCTCGCCGGGGGCTTCTTCGGTACCGGCGAACATGCCGCCCATCATCACGGTGTCGGCACCGGCGGCCAGCGCCTTGGCAATGTCGCCACTGAAGCGGATGCCACCATCGGCAATCATCGGCACACCGGTGCCTTTGAGGGCGGTGGCCACGCTGTCGATGGCCATGATTTGTGGCACGCCAACACCGGCGACGATGCGGGTGGTACAAATGGAGCCCGGCCCAATGCCGACCTTGACCGCGTCGGCACCGGCTTCAACCAGCGCCAACGCTGCAGCGCCGGTGGCAATGTTGCCGCCAATCACTTCAACATGTGGAAAATTCTGCTTGACCCAGCGCACGCGGTCCAGCACGCCCTTGCTGTGGCCGTGCGCGGTGTCCACCACAATGGCATCGACTCCGGCGCGCGCCAGCAATTCAACGCGCTCTTCGGTGCCCTCGCCTACGCCCACCGCAGCACCCACGCGCAGCTTGCCTTGGGCATCACGCGCCGCATTGGGAAAGCTGGTCTGCTTGGTGATGTCTTTGACGGTAATCAGGCCTTTGAGCTCAAACGCATCGTTGACCACCAACAGACGCTCAATCTTGAATTGGTTGAGCAGCACCTTGGCCTCGGTAATGGTGGTGCCATCAGGCACCGTGACCAGTTTGTCACGCGGGGTCATGATGTGACTGACCGCCAGGTCGTAGCGGGTCTCGAAGCGCAAATCGCGCCCGGTCACCAGGCCGACCACCTTGCCGCCATCGATCACCGGGAAACCCGACACGCCGAGCTGCTCGGACAGCGACATGACCTGGCGCACTGTGTGTTGCGGGGTGATGACGACCGGGTCGCGCAGAACGCCGGACTCATAACGCTTGACTTTGGCCACTTTGGCAGCCTGCTGCTGAGCCGTCATGTTTTTGTGAACGATGCCAATACCGCCCTCTTGGGCAATCGCAATGGCCAGGCGTGACTCGGTCACGGTGTCCATGGCGGCCGACACC
Source organism: Burkholderiales bacterium (assembly GCA_038328055.1). GTDB lineage: Bacteria > Pseudomonadota > Gammaproteobacteria > Burkholderiales > Burkholderiaceae_C > Rhodoferax. The sequence goes on along the minus strand of JBBQLQ010000009.1, from coordinate 4,115 downwards.
AAGGGCAGGTTCAGCGCAATATTGCGGGTAAAACGGGTCGCGAGGGAGGTGTCCTTGGGCAGGACTTGAGAATATGCTGGCACCAACAAAATATCGTCGAAGGTGAGCGCTTTGCCAATCAGGCGCATGGTGTAAGCTCCAAATCCGCGATTGTATCTGGGCAATGTCAGCGCTGATGTCTTAAACTCGCCAACCATGAAACACATTGCCCGGTTAATTGTTGTTGCTGCCAGTTTGCTGTCATTTGGTGCAAGCGCCCAATGGCAATGGCTGGACAAAGATGGTCGCAAAGTGTTTAGCGACCGTGCGCCGCCGGCCAGTGTGCTGGAGCGGGACATTCTGAAACGCCCTGGCCAGCCAAAGCCCCTGCGGCCTCAAAATGGCACCATGGCTGAAGACGCTTCCAAGCCCACCACGCAGGCCGAAAAGGGCGAGTCGGCGCAACCGGCTGCCAGTGCGGCCAAACAAAGCGGCTTGGAAAAAGAACTGACGGAGCGGAAAAAAAAGACTGAGCAAGTTGAAGCGGATAAGCGCAAGGCCGAGGAAGTGCGTATCAGCACGGCCAGAGCTGACAACTGTGAGCGGGCAAAATCGGCCAAGTCAGGTCTGAATTCTGGCGTGCGTCTGAGTCGCATCAATAAACAGGGCGAACGCGAAGTCATGGACGATGCGGCCCGAGCCGTTGAGGCCAAGCGCATCGAGTCGATCATCAGCACTGACTGCAAGTAGCGCGCAACCCTAAACTGCCCGCTTCTTGTCAAACAGGCCAGCGGTGCGCGCGCCTTGCTTGACGAAGCGTTCACGCCGTGCCACCTTGGGGTCAACGCGCAACGGCCGGTACACCTCAACCCTGTCGTGATCCCGCAGCAACTGGCTTAACGGTGCATTGCGCCCCCAGACACCGACTGCGGTATGCTGGTGGTCGATTTCGGAGAAGCGCAGCAGCAGGCCGCTCAACTGCAGGGCTTGCAAAACACTGCAGGGCTGCGTCACCATCAAGGCTACTTCATGGACTACACGGGGCGCGGGTGAATAAATCACCGTGACCTGCAAGCCCGCATCACTCACCATAAACCTGCTTGGCCCGCTGCACAAAAGCGTCCACCATGCTGCTGGCAATCTTGTCAAACACCGGGCTGATCAGTCGGCCCAAGGTGTTCTCGAAACCATAGCTCAGCGTCAGCTCGATCTTGCAGGCGCGCGGCTCAGCACCCAAGGGCAGGAAATTCCAGACACCTTCCAGCTTGGAAAATGGACCGTTGACCAGGTTAATGATCACCTGCTGGTCGGGAATGTGCACATTGCGGGTCGAAAAGGTCTGATGAATACCACTGAAGGCGATGCCAATTTCAGCCAGCATGCCGTTTTCTTCATGGGCCACCACACGGGCTTTGTCACACCACGGCAAAAATTGCGGGTAGGAGTCCACATCAACGACTAGCCGGTACATTTCTGCCGGGCTGTACCAGATTAAAACGGATTTTTCGACAGTTTTCATAGAATAGAGGTTTGCGCGGGATTGTAGTCAAGCCTGGTTCGCATTCACCCTAATTTCCGAGCTCAGTTAATGGCCAAAAAACCCGATTCCGTCCCCCGCATTGCCGACAACAAAAAGGCCTCTTTCAATTATTTTTTTGAAGAACGCTTTGAGGCAGGCATCGTGCTTGAAGGCTGGGAAGTCAAATCACTGCGCGCAGGCAAGGTGCAGCTCACCGATGGCTATGTGGTGATCCGCAATGGCGAACTGTTCATCATTGGCCTGCAGATCAACCCGCTGGGTACCGCCTCCACCCACATCAGCCCGGACAAGCAGCGCACCCGCAAGCTGCTGATGCACAAGGAAGAGATCAAGCGTCTGATTGGCAAGATTGAACAAAAAGGCTACACCCTGGTGCCGATTAATCTGCACTGGAAAGCCGGCAAGATCAAATGCGAAGTTGCCCTGGCCAAGGGCAAGGCCGAGCACGACAAGCGCGACACCATCAAAGACCGCGAAGGCAAGCGCGAGGTGGAGCGCGCCATGAAAAGCCGCCAGCGTTAATTATTTTCAGCCGACTGGAATAAAACCGCGTTGGCCGGTGTTTATGGGGTTGCAGACGCTTTGCTGCAATTCTCAACCCTGGAGTTCATCATGACATTCAAAACCCGCGCCACCCTGATTGCCTCTCTCGCCTTGCCCGTTTTGGCGGCATGCGCCACCACCGCTACCGCGCCTGTCAAGGTGTCCGACGGCGTGCTGGTTGGCCCCAACGGCATGACGCTGTACACCTTTGACAAGGACATGGCTGGCAGTGGCAAGTCCACCTGCAACGGGCCATGCGCTGCCAACTGGCCACCTTTGACGGCGACGGCCACGGATGCCGCCAGCGGCGACTACAGCGTCATCACACGAGACGATGGCAGCAAGCAGTGGACCATCAAGGGCAAACCGGTTTATTTCTGGGCCAAGGACAGCAAACCGGGCGACAAGACGGGTGACGGTTTCAACAAGGTTTGGCAGACTGCCAAGCCTTGACCGTCTGGCGCAGCAACGCGGCGACATACAGCAAACGGCATGACGCAGGAACTCCTGGTCGCCCAAATTCCGTCGCTGCGGCGCTACGCACGGGCATTGACGGGCGATGCCTGGGCGGCCGATGACCTGGTGCAGGACACGCTTGAGCGCGCCTGCAGTAAATGGCGTTTGTGGCTGGTGGGCAGCAATCTGCGGGCCTGGTTGTTCAGTGTGATGCACAACCTGTTTGTCAACCAGTTGCGGCAGTCTGGTGGGCGCAGAAGTGCTGCGATGGTCGATATGGACGAGGTGGCCAACGACTTGCGTGCGCCGAACACCGACATGACAGCGGCACTGGACCTGCAGCGCTGCCTGCTGCGTCTTGCGCCCGAACAGCGTGAGGTGCTGCTGCTCGTCAGCCTGGAGGCCATGAGCTACGCCGAAGTAGCCAAAGTCACCGGGGCGCCGATCGGTACCGTGATGTCTCGCCTGTCGCGTGCCCGGGCCCGCTTGCAGGAATTGCTGGACGCGCCAGCCCGGCACGTCGTGGTACCCACGGTGGCTGACGTGAAAGCAACCCGGATCACAACGCTGCACCGTTTGAAATAAATGACTGAATCGCCATGGAACGCATCCCTTCCTACCCTTTGACCGACGACGAGCTTCACGCCTTGGTGGACGACCAGGGCCGGCCCGAGCATCAGGCTGCACTGCGGGCGCGCTTGGCGAGTGACCCCGCAGGCCAAGCCAGACTGGCGCAATGGCAAACCCAGCGTGATGACTTGCACAGTTTGTATCGCGATGTATTGAGCGAACCGGTGCCCGCATCGCTGCTGCAGTCTACGCAGCGTGCCTTGACTGTGCGCGCAACCAGCCGCCAATGGTGGCGCTATGGCGGCATTGCCGCGAGCTTGGTGCTGACTTTTACGGCGGGCTGGTTCGCCAATACCAGTTGGGTTGGTAATGCTGTTTCGCCCCCCAGCGGGGTAGTGATGGCGCGGTTGCAGATGGAGCGTGATTTTGTGCGTCAGGCCAGCTTGGCCCACAGTGTTTATGTGCCCGAAGTTCGTCACCCGGTGGAAGTCAGCGCGTTGGAGCAAGCGCATCTGGTGCAGTGGTTGTCCAAGCGTCTGGGCAAGCCGCTCAAGGTGCCTGACCTGGCCGCACAGGGGTTTGAGCTGGTTGGTGGCCGCCTGCTGCCGGGGGAAGCCGGCGCGCGGGCACAGTTCATGTTTCAAAACAACGCTGGAAACCGGATCACGCTTTACCTGGGTGCTGTGGCTGCGGTCGGTCAATTGTCAACAAACGAAACCAGTTTCAAGTTTGAGCCACAAGCCGGTGTTCCCAGTTTTTACTGGGTGGACCAAGGCTTTGGCTATGCGCTGGCGGGCCAGGTGCCGCGAGATGCGTTGATGCGGCTGGCTGAGGCGGTCTACCAGCAGCTTCAGACTTCCTGATCCGCCCGGAATCCATTTGGCATGGTGAAAGCCTGGTTGTGACTTTGTGGGAGGGCTGGCAAGCCCGAATTCGCGGCTGCCGCCGCTCCTACAAGCCCGAATTCGCGGCTGCCGCCGCTCCTACAAGCCCGAATTCGCGGCTGCCGCCGCTCCTACAAGCCCGA
>JBBQLQ010000008.1:0-46785 GCA_038328055.1 Burkholderiales bacterium | reverse complement strand
ACATCAATGTGTTTGCTTACCATTTGCCGCTGGATGCCCATGCGGAACTGGGCAACAACGCGCAACTTGGCCTCAAACTGGGCTTGGTTTGCCAGACCCGCTTTGGTGAACAAGACCTGGGTTTTATGGGTGGGCGTGCCGACGGCCAGCCATTTGCCAGTGCCCAGGCCTTGGCAGACTATCTGAAATTTACAGTAAATCGGCCTGTAACCCTTGTAAATAATGCGCTGGTAGCTATTAAAAAAATAGCATGGTGCAGCGGCGGTGGGCAAAGCTATTTTGAGGCGGCAATTGCCGCCGGGGCCGATGCCTTCATCACCGGCGAGATATCCGAGCCGCAAGCGCATTACGCGCGCGAATGCGGTGTTGCTTACCTGGCTTGTGGCCACCATGCCAGCGAGCGCTATGGAGCCCCGGCGGTGGCGGCTCATGTGGCCCATCAATTTGGCTTGCAGCATGTGTTCGTCGACATTGACAACCCGGCTTGACGCGCTGCTGCGGCACCTTAATCCTTCAATTTATCCGTCTGCACCATGAATCGTCCAATTGCCATCACCCAGGGAGACCCCGCTGGCATCGGCCCGGAAATTATTGCCAAGGCCTTTCGCGATGCGCCACAAGACACACAAGGCTGCTTTGTCGTGGGCGATCTGGCCACGATGCGACGCGCCGCTGCGGTGATCGCCGCGGATTCGGTGGTGCTGCCGGTCGCGGTGTTGGATAGCGTGCAGGAGACCTTGCACTGCCCGGCGCGCTGCATTCCTCTTTGGCAAATTGCGTCTGCTGCGGTGTCTGCGTCGCTGCCAGCCATACCCCTTGGACAGGTCAGTGCCCGGGCCGGTCAAATGGCCGGTGACTGTGTGGTCTGGGCGGCCAATGCAGCACTGCGTGGCGAGGTGGCCGCCATGGTGACCGCGCCCCTCAACAAGGCTGCGCTGTCGCTTTCGGGCGCGCCCTATGACGCATTTCCAGGCCATACGGAAATGCTGCAATCGCTGGCGGCGGCACATTTAAATGTGGCAGTCGATCAGTGTCCGGTGCGCATGATGCTGGCCAATGACGAACTGCGCGTGGTGCTGGTCAGTATCCATATGGCACTGCGTGATGCGCTGGCAGCGGTCACGTTTGACAATGTGCTGCAGTCGCTGCTGATCACGCACCAGTCGCTGCACGCCGTGTTGGGTCGTGCGCCGCGCATCGGTGTGGCCGGGCTCAATCCCCATGCCGGGGAGGGCGGTTTGTTTGGCCGGGAAGAGTTGGACACCATTGGCCCGGCGGTTGCTGCTGCGCGCTTGCAGGGCTTGTGCGTCAGCGACCCGCAGCCGCCAGACACGGTCTTCATGCGTGCTCGCAACACCGCCAGTCGGCCTGGTGAGTTTGATGTGGTGCTGGCCATGTACCACGACCAGGGTCTGATTCCGGTGAAGTACCTGGGCGTGGACAAGGGGGTGAACGTGACGCTGGGCCTGCCGCTGGTGCGCACCAGCCCTGATCACGGCACCGCATTTGATATTGCGGGCCAGGGCATTGCAGATGCTTCGAGCCTGATTGAGGCCATTCGCATGGCCAAGCAACTCAGCCACTAATAACAAGTAAATAGGCCTTTAGCCCTTATTAATAGTGCGTTTTGCACTATTAAAAACGCAGCATTATTTTTTCAGGCTGTCCCTGATTTCGCGCAGCAACATGACATCTTCCGGGGTTGGTGCGGGTGCGGCTGGCGCGGCAGGAGGGGCTTCTCGTTTCATGCGGTTCATTTGCTTGACCATCATGAAGATGATGAAAGCCAAAATGGCAAAGTTCAACGCAATGGTGATGAAGTTGCCATAGGCAAACACGGCACCGCCCTTTTTGGCCTCTACCAAAGTCAACCCAGCGGCTTGTCCAGCCAGTCCAATGTAGTAGCTGGAAAAGTCCAGCCCGCCAAACACCTTGCTGACCAAGGGCATGATCATGTCGCCAACGACCGAGTCAACGATCTTGCCAAATGCGCCGCCAATGATCACGCCGACGGCGAGATCCATCACATTGCCCTTGAGGGCGAATTCCTTGAATTCAGATGACATGCTCATGGTGGGTTGAACTCCTGCGGTTATGAAAGGTTGAAAAAAATTTCATCGTAAGGCATTCTTTTGGAATAGTTGATGCCTGCCCAGGCGTTGCGCGCTGGTGTTGGCGCAATACGGCTCGATTCGTGAAAAAGTGCTCAGCTACAATCAGCCAGTTTTCCCCTGTCGTGATCACTATCATTGAGGATGCCCATGAGTGAAGTTCTTGCCAAAAACGGCCCAATTGACTCCGATAAACGAACGTGGCTGATTGCATCCGGCTGTGCCGGCGCGGTTGGTGGCCTCGCTGCCGTTGTGCCGTTCGTCAGTTCTTTTTTGCCATCGGAAAAGGCAAAGGCCGCCGGGGCGGCTGTTGAAGCTGATATCTCTGCCCTTAAACCGGGTGAAAAAATGACAGTTGAGTGGCGCGGTAAACCGGTCTGGATCGTGCGCCGCACGCCCGAGCAACTCGCTGCCCTGCCCAAGCTCGACAGCCAGTTGGTCGACCCCAATTCGACCCGCAAGCCCGAAGAGCAGGCGCCTGCTTATGCGCGCAATGCAACCCGCGCCATCAAGTCAGAATACCTGGTGGTTGTCGGCATTTGCACCCATTTGGGCTGCTCTCCGTCTGACAAGTTTCAGGCCGGGCCGCAAGCTTCGTTGCCCAATGACTGGCAGGGTGGCTTCTTCTGTCCGTGCCATGGCTCCATGTTTGACCTGGCCGGTCGCGTTTACAAGAACGTGCCAGCGCCAGACAACCTGGAAGTTCCGCCGCACATTTATCTCTCCGACACCAAGCTGCTCATTGGTGAAGACAAAAAAGCCTGAGGACAAATAACATGGCTGAATTCCACGAAATTTCCCCTAACGCTTCGGCAGGGGCCAAAACGCTCAACTGGATCGACAACCGGTTCCCGTTGTCCAAGCTCTTCAAAGAGCACATGAGCGAGTACTACGCTGCCAAAAGCTTTAACTTCTGGTATGTCTTTGGCGTGCTGTCGCTGCTGGTGCTGGTGCTTCAAATTGTGACGGGGATTTTCCTCACGATGCATTACAAGCCCGATGCGGCGCTGGCTTTCGGCTCGGTCGAGTACATCATGCGCGATGTGCCCTGGGGCTGGCTGATTCGTTACATGCACTCCACCGGCGCGTCAGCCTTCTTTGTGGTGGTCTATCTGCACATGTTCCGTGGCCTGATGTATGGCAGCTACCGCAAACCGCGTGAGTTGGTCTGGATTTTTGGCTGCGCCATTTTCCTGGCACTGATGGCTGAGGCTTTCATGGGCTACCTGCTGCCTTGGGGCCAGATGAGCTACTGGGGCGCTCAGGTGATCGTCAACTTGTTCTCTGCCATTCCTTTCATTGGCCCAGACTTGGCGCTGCTGATTCGCGGTGACTTTGTGGTGGGTGATGCCACGCTGAATCGCTTTTTCAGCTTTCACGTCATCGCCGTGCCACTGGTGCTGCTGGGCTTGGTGGTAGCGCACATCATTGCTTTGCATGAAGTTGGCTCGCTGAATCCGGATGGAATTGAGATCAAGGAACATAAGGATGCCAATGGCATTCCGCTGGATGGCATTCCGTTTCACCCTTACTACTCGGTGCATGACATTTTTGCCGTCAGCGTCTTCCTGTTCGTGTTTTCTGCCATTGTGTTCTTTGCCCCTGAGATGGGTGGCTACTTCCTGGAATACAACAATTTCATCCCGGCCGACCCGTTCCAGACACCCTTGCACATTGCACCAGTTTGGTATTTCACGCCGTTTTACACCCTGTTGCGGGCGGTCACCAATGAGCTGATGTACGTGCTGATGGCTTGTGTGGTCGGCGGCGCTGCGCTGGCAGTTCTGAAGGTCAAGATGCCCGCGCTGTTCAAGGCTGCCATTGTGGGCGCTGCCGTGGTGATCGTGGCCATGATGCTGTCGATTGATGCCAAGTTCTGGGGCGTGGTAGCCATGGGCGGCGGTGTCGTCATCTTGTTTTTCCTGCCCTGGCTGGACAACTGTGCGGTTAAGTCAATGCGCTATCGGCCAGACTGGCATAAGTACCTCTATGCCGTGTTTTTGGTTAATTTTTTGATTTTGGGTTATTTGGGAACGCAGCCACCCTCAGAAATTTTTAATCGAATTTCACAAATCGGCACCCTGTTCTATTTCGGCTTTTTCTTGCTGATGCCATGGTGGAGTCGCATCGGTACCTGTAAGCCTGTGCCCAGCCGCGTTACCTTCACGGCCCACTGATTCGGAGACTAGTCATGACAACCATGGGTTTTACCAAGAAAATTATCACTGCGCTGGCGCTGGCAAGTGGGCTGACAGTTGCAGTCCAAGCCAACACTGGTGGCCCGGCCTGGGACAAGGCACCGAACCGCATCAACGATATGGGGGCCCTGCAAAATGGTGCGAAAGTGTTCGTGAACTACTGTCTGAATTGCCATTCAGCAGCTTTTATGCGCTACACCCGGCTGCAGGACATCGGGTTGACACCACAGCAGATCAAGGACAACTTGCTGGTCACCAATGCAAAAATTGGAGACACCATGGTGGCCGCTATTGATCCCAAGCAGGCCAAAGCCTGGTTTGGTGTCAATCCGCCAGACCTGACGGTGATCGCACGTTCACGCGCCGGGGCCAACGGTACCGGTGCCGATTATCTGTACACCTACATGCGTACCTTCTACCGCGATGCGGCCAAGCCTACCGGCTGGAACAATATTGTTTTTCCGAATGTAGCCATGCCGCATGCGCTGTGGGAACTGCAAGGCGACCGTCGCGCCGTGTTTGAAGAAGCAACAGTGCACGGCCAAAAAGTTCATGAATTCAAGGGTTTCGAGCAAGTGACCGCGGGCACCATGTCCGCGGCCCAATACGACCAGACTGTCGGTGACTTGGTGAACTATCTGCAGTGGATGGGCGAGCCAGCGCAAACCACGCGCCAACGCATTGGGGTTTGGGTGCTGATTTTTCTTGCCGGCTTGAGCTTTCTCACCTGGCGACTGAACAAGGCGTACTGGAAAGACATCAAATAGGCTGATCAGTTGGTTCGCACCGGGCTGATGTCCGATGCGGATTTTTTCAGAGTGGGGGGTCTTAAGGCTTCCCGCTCTTTTATTTTTTAGGAGCCTCCCACCATGATGGTGCTTTACTCGGGTACAACTTGCCCCTTCTCACACCGTTGCCGTTTTGTCCTTTTTGAAAAAGGAATGGATTTTGAGATCAGGGATGTTGATCTGTACAACAAGCCTGAAGACATCAATGTGATGAATCCTTACGGACAGGTTCCGATTTTGGTGGAGCGTGACCTGATTCTTTATGAATCCAACATCATCAACGAGTACATTGACGAGCGCTTTCCCCACCCACAACTCATGCCCGGAGACCCGGTGGACCGCGCCCGTGTTCGTTTGTTTTTGTTGAATTTTGAAAAGGAACTGTTCACGCACGTCCTGACACTCGAATCGCGTGCCGTCAAGGCCAATGAAAAATTGCTGGAAAAGGCAAGGGCGCACATCCGTGACCGTTTGACACAGCTGGCACCAGTTTTCCTGAAAAACAAGTTCATGCTGGGCGACGGTTTTTCCATGCTGGATGTTGCTATTGCACCCCTGCTATGGCGGCTCGATTACTACGGCATTGAACTCAGCAAGAATGCAGCACCTTTGCTGAAGTACGCTGAGCGGATTTTTTCTCGCCCTGCCTACATTGAGGCATTGACACCCTCCGAAAAGGTGATGCGCAAATAATTCGCGTCGCGGACAACCATGAACCCGTTTACAGAAACCACTTCGACCCGGCCCTATCTGATTCGTGCCTTGCATGAATGGTGCTGTGACAATGGCCTGACACCTTACATCACGGTGGCGGTTGACAACTCCGTTCAAGTACCGCGCGAGTATGTCAACGACGGTGAAATTGTTTTAAACGTTGGCTTTGACGCAACCACGGCATTGAGCCTTGGCAAGGATTACATCGAGTTCAAGGCCAGGTTTGGCGGCGTGGTGCGCGACATACTGATTCCCATCAACCAGGTGCAGGCGATTTTTGCCCGTGAAAATGGGCAGGGAATGGCTTTTCCAAGAGTTGATCGCACTGTGGAAGTGAGTGCTCCAAATCTGCAGGACAAGCCCTCGGCTGCGCTGCGTGAAGTTGAGTCGTCCAACACGCAAAGCACTGCCGCTGCTCGTCTGTCAAGCGTTCAGGCGGGCGAGGGGTCAAAATTGAAAACACCGTCACCCAAGTCTGTTGCGAAGAAAAAGGCGAGTCCCCCAGCATTGACCCGAATCAAGTGAGAACCCATTTTTTTGGGTGCTTTGGTCAGGTAGAATTCACAGGTTAGCCGATTTAGCTCAGTTGGTAGAGCAACCGCCTTGTAAGCGGTAGGTCGTCAGTTCGAATCCGACAATCGGCACCATTTAATCATTTCGCATCCATCAGCTTTCGCGACGTACTTTCAGTCGGATTGATTTGACATCAAGCTGCTTGACCCTCAGATGGGACTCAAACGAAGGAAGTAACTGGCGCAACTTTGCTGCCGTGGTGTTGTTGCTCAGCAGCAGACACCAGACACCGTCTTCGATGGGGCCGGCCTCGACATTGGTGCGCAGAGAGTCTGGTATCAATGCCATGATGGCTTTGAGCCGGGCGCTGGATTCCTGTTGCAGCCCCATCAGTTTCGCAAGATTCGGGTTGTTTTGGCTGGCTTGCAAAAGCGTAAATGAAGTGCGTTGACGGTTCATGCGTATCAAAGAGGTGTCAGATGCAATTGATTATCACGGATGCCTGGCTGGCCAAATCCCGCGCGCTTCATCTCACAGGCATTCAGCTGGTTGCTGCGTTCGTGCTGGCATCTTTTGTTTTGATGCTGATGGCGCTGGGGCTCTACCATTGGGTGTTTGTCAAAGGTGCACGTGATGGCTGGCCCGTGGTTGGCACCTTGGTCAGGCTCGTTGTTCACGACCAGTTTGAGCAGCGCGATCGCTACCTTCGGGAAAATCTTGATGTGATGGCCCGCAAATTGGGCGATATTCAAGCCAAGCTGACGCAGCTTGAATCTTTGGGTGAGCGTGTGTCGGGTCTGGCGGGCGTTGACCCCGCCAAAATCAGGGTCAAGCCAGGTCAAGGTGGTGTGCAGGTGGCCAGTCATGCCTTGTCGCTGGAAGAGGTTCAAACCGCACTGGATGATCTTGAGCGTTTGACCCACCAGCGAACCGACCTTCTGACGGTGCTGGAATCCCGTTTGTTTGAGCGAAAAATCAAGAACATGATGGTGCCAACGCAAGAGCCTGTTATCGGCGGAGATGTCGGTTCCGCGTTTGGCTGGCGCCTGGACCCCCTGACGGGCCGAACTGCCTTGCATACGGGGCTGGATTTTCCCACGGCGACTGGTACCCCGATTCTGGCTGCTGCAGGCGGCATGGTTGTCACCCAGGAGTACCACCCGGAGTATGGCAACATGGTTGAGATTGACCATGGCAACGAACTGATCACGCGTTACGCCCATTCATCCAAAGTGCTGGTGAAAAAAGGGGATTTGATCAAACGGGGTCAAAAAATCGCAGAGGTCGGAACCTCGGGCCGCTCAACCGGGGCTCATTTGCATTTTGAAGTGCTGGTGCAAGGCGTTCCGCAAGACCCGCAGAAATTCTTGACGGCGGGTCACAATATGGCCAACGGTGCGGCAACCGCGCTCGCGAGGACAGACAGAATCAAGAGCCCGGCGTTGGCAGTGCGCTAGCGCACTGCCAACGGGTCGCTGCGCAAAGGTAAAATCTACGGTTCTTATCTGCGCGGGCTTGCTGCGCAGAGGCTTGAGTTCTATCGAGTTGTCTCCATTTCAGTTAGATCGTAAAAAAAGGAATGCGCCGCTGCGAGTCGTCCAGGCTTGTTGTTGAGCGCCCTGTATTCATGGCCACCAATTTCCTCACCAAAATTTTCGGCAGTCGCAACGACCGCCTGCTCAAAAAATACCGTCACGCGGTGACCAAAATCAATGCGCTGGAGCCCGACTTCGAGAAGCTCTCAGACGACGACTTGCGGGCCAAGACGGAAGATCTGAAGCAGCGCCTGCTGCAAGGCGAGACGCTCGAGGCCTTGCTGCCACAAGCGTTTGCGGTGGTGCGCGAGGGCTCTAAGCGTGTCATGAAGATGCGGCATTTTGACGTGCAATTGCTCGGTGGCATGTCGCTACATTACGGCAAGATTTCTGAAATGGGCACCGGTGAAGGCAAGACCCTGACCGCGACTTTGCCGGTGTACCTTAATGCACTGTCTGGCAAAGGCGTGCATGTGGTGACGGTCAATGATTACCTGGCCAACCGCGATGCGCAGTGGATGGGCAAGCTGTACAACTTTTTGGGACTCTCTGTTGGCATTAATTTGCCCAACATGTCGCGCGAAGAGAAGCAGGCGGCTTACCGCGCGGACATCACCTACGGCACCAACAACGAATATGGTTTTGACTACCTGCGTGACAACATGGTCTACGAGGCTACAGATCGCGTGCAGCGGGCTTTGAACTATGCCATTGTTGACGAGGTTGACTCCATCCTGATTGACGAGGCCCGCACGCCGCTGATCATCAGTGGTCAGGCTGAGGATCAGACCAATTTGTACCAGGCCATCAAGAACATCGTGCCGCAACTCGAAAAGCAGGAGGGTGAGGCAGATCCGCACACCGGCGAGGGCATCACCAAGGTGGGTGACTTCACGATGGATGAGAAAAGTCACCAGGTTTTTTTGACCGAGCGCGGCCATGAGAACGCCGAGCGGATTCTGTTCGAAATGAATCTGATCCCTGAGGGGGCCAGCCTGTATGACCCGGCCAATATCACGCTCATGCATCATTTGTATGCGGCGTTGCGTGCCCAGCACCTGTACCACCGTGACCAACATTACGTGGTGCAGGCCGGCGAGGTGGTGATTGTGGACGAGTTCACCGGACGGCTGATGACTGGCAGACGCTGGAGCGAGGGCCTGCACCAGGCGGTTGAGGCCAAAGAGGGTGTAGCTATCCAGCCAGAAAACCAGACGATGGCATCGATCACGTTCCAGAATTATTTCCGGCTTTACCAGAAGTTGGCCGGTATGACCGGAACAGCCGACACCGAGGCTTATGAATTTCAGGAAATTTATGGTCTCGAAACGGTGGTGATGCCGCCCAACAGGCCGAGTCGCCGCGATGACCAACTTGATCGCGTGTACAAGACCACGCGAGAAAAGTACGAAGCCGCCATCAAGGATATTCGAGAGTGCTATGAGCGTGGCCAACCGGTGCTTGTCGGCACCACCTCGATCGAAAATTCCGAAATCATTGATGAGTTGCTGAACAAGGAAAACTTGCCGCATCAGGTGCTCAACGCCAAACAGCATGCGCGTGAAGCCGACATCGTGGCCCAGGCCGGTCGCCCGACCATGATCACCATTGCCACCAACATGGCGGGCCGGGGTACTGACATTGTGCTGGGCGGCAATATCAGCAAGACGATTGAAACCATTGAGTCTGATGCGTCGTTGGATGTGGCACAAAGGCAGCAACAAATTGAGGCTGTTCAAGCGCAGTGGGCAAAAGACCACGAACGGGTCACCAAGCTGGGCGGTTTGCGCATCATTGCCACCGAGCGGCACGAGTCGCGCCGCATTGACAACCAGTTGCGTGGCCGCTCTGGTCGCCAGGGTGACCCGGGTTCGTCGCGTTTTTACCTGAGCCTGGACGATTCGCTGATGCGGATTTTTGCGGGCGACCGAGTCAAGGCCATCATGGACCGGCTCAAGATGCCCGAGGGCGAAGCGATTGAGGCGGGTATTGTGACGCGCTCCATTGAGAGTGCGCAGCGCAAGGTGGAGGCGCGCAATTTTGACATGCGTAAACAGTTGCTCGAATACGATGACGTAGCCAATGATCAGCGCAAGGTGATCTACCAGCAGCGCAACGAGATTCTGGATGCAAGCGACCTGGCCGCGCAAGTCCAGGGCCTGCGTGAAGGCTGTTTCCAGGACATCGTGCGTGAGCATGTTCCAGTTGAATCGGTCGAAGAGCAGTGGAATTTGCCAGCACTTGAAAAGGTGCTGGACAGCGAATGGCAGATGACGGTGCCTCTGCAGCAGCAGGTAACTGCTGCAAGTGCCATCACCGACCACGACATTCTTGAAACGGTGCGGGTGCAGGCTAATGCAGCCTTTGATGCCAAAGTGGCCATGGTGGGCCATGAGAACTTCACGCAGTTTGAACGCATGGTGTTGCTGCAAAGCATTGACAGCAATTGGCGTGACCACCTGAGTTCGTTGGACTATTTACGCCAGGGGATTCACCTGCGCGGTTATGCCCAAAAGCAGCCCAAGCAGGAATACAAGCGCGAAGCATTCGAGTTGTTCGGCCAGATGCTCGATGCTGTAAAAAATGAGGTCACCAAGGTGCTGATGACGGTGCAGGTACAGTCCAACGAAGAAGTTGAAGCAGCCGCGGCAGAGCTGGAAAGCCGGGCCGAACGCATCACCAATGTGACCTACAGTGCGCCGACCGAAACCGGTGAGGTAGAAACCTTTGTTGATGCCGAAACGGTGCCCCAAACCGTGCCCCGTGTCGGGCGCAATGATCCGTGCCCTTGCGGCAGCGGCAAAAAGTACAAACAGTGCCACGGCAAATTGGCTTAACTGTCCACCCCAAAAACATCGGGCCAAGTGCCCGATTTTTTCGTTTTGTTTTTTTGTGACCGCGTGTGAATTGTTTTCCCTTATTCCTTTGAAAGAAAACCATGTCCGTTAATTTGGCTGCCCCCAACCCTGCTGATCTGTTTCCTATTGCCGGCGTGCGCATGGGCATTACCGAGGCCGGCATCCGCAAGGCCAATCGCAAGGATTTGACGGTTGTGCTGCTTGATGAACAGGCCTCGGTGGCGGGTGTTTTTACGCAAAACAGGTTTTGCGCAGCACCTGTTCAGCTGTGCCGGGAGCACCTGGCCAGCGGCAGCGGTGTGCGCGCCATGCTGATCAATACCGGCAACGCCAATGCTGGTACCGGTGCCGATGGTCGTGCACGTGCGTTGAGCACTTGCCAGGCGCTCGCTGCGCACCTGGGTTTGTCGGCGCAACAGGTGTTGCCGTTTTCAACCGGCGTGATCATGGAGACCTTGCCCAGTGATCGCATTGCGGCCGGACTGGCTGCCGCCCTTGCCGATGCGCGCGAGGACAACTGGCTGCGCGCCGCCGAGGCCATCATGACCACCGACACGGTCGCCAAGGCGTTTGGCGCGCAGCTCATGATTGATGGCGTGCTGGTCAGCATCACCGGCATCAGCAAGGGGGCGGGCATGATTCGCCCCAACATGGCCACCATGCTGGGTTTCATGGCCACCGATGCTTGTGTCAGCCCGGCGTTGATGAAGCAGTTGGCCACTGAATTGGCCGAGGGCTCGTTCAACCGTGTCACGGTCGATGGGGATACATCCACCAACGACTCTTTCGTAGTGATCGCCACCAACAAGGCCAAGCACGCCGTCATTGATTCGCTGGGCAGTGCGGCTGGACTGGCCTTGCGTGCCGCCATGCTGGGTGTGGCGAAAAAATTGGCGCAAGCCATTGTGCGTGATGGCGAAGGCGCGACCAAATTCATGGCGATCAGGGTCGAGGGCGGCACCACGCAAGCCGAATGCCGTCAGGTGGCTTATGCGATTGCACATTCGCCCTTGGTCAAAACGGCTTTTTTTGCCAGCGACCCCAATCTGGGACGCATTCTGGCGGCCGTGGGTTACGCGGGGATTGCCGATCTTGACCAGGGTGCGATTGACCTGTATCTGGACGATGTGCATGTGGTCACTCAAGGGGGGCGTCATCCAGGCTACCGCGAAGAAGATGGCCAGCGCGTCATGAAGCAAAGCGAGATCACCGTGCGCGTATTGCTGGGCCGCGGCACGGCAGCAGACACCGTCTGGACCTGCGACCTGAGTCACGACTACGTATCGATCAACGCCGACTACCGCTCATGAACCCGGGTTTTGAGCACTTGTTGCTGCGCGCCGAGCAGCTCATCAGCCGCATTGAGGCCGCGCTGCCGCAGCCTCTGAGCGAGCCCGACTGGGCGGCTTCCTGTGCTTACCGCTACCGCAAGCGCAGCACAGGCCGCAGCAGTCTGGAGCCGGTGCGCCATATTGGTGCCATGCGCCTGGCCGATTTGAAAGAAATCGAGCCGCAAAAGGAAAAGATTCAGCGCAACACACGGCAATTTGTCAACGGCCAGGCGGCCAACAATGTGCTGCTCACGGGCGCGCGTGGCACTGGCAAATCGTCGTTGATTCGTGCCTGCCTGAATGAATACGCACCGCAGGGCTTGCGCTTGATCGAAGTTGACAAGGCTGACCTGATCGATTTGCCCGACATCGTCGATTTGGTATCAAGCCGGCCAGAAAAATTCATCGTATTTTGTGATGACCTGAGCTTTGATGACGGTGAGCCCGGCTACAAGGCGCTCAAATCGATTCTGGACGGCTCGGTGGCTGCCACCACCGCCAACGTGCTGATTTATGCCACCAGCAACCGTCGCCATTTGCTGCCCGAGTACATGAAGGAAAACCTCACTTACACCCACACCGATGATGGTGAAGTGCATCCGGGCGAGGGTGTGGAAGAAAAAATATCATTGTCTGAACGCTTTGGCCTGTGGGTCAGCTTTTACCCATTCACCCAGGCCGAGTACCTGACCATCGTGGCCCAGTGGCTTGATTTCATGGGCGTGAATGCCACTGCTATTGAGGCCGCCAGAGGGCAAGCCCTGGTCTGGGCGCTGGAGCGCGGCTCACGCAGTGGCCGGGTCGCCTACCAGTTTGCCCGCGATTACGCCGGTCAGCACGCCACACCGCCAGCATGACGCGTGCTTCAGTGATGCCCTTGGTGGCCGATGCCACCCAGCCGCGCATGGGTGGCCCGGATCGGGCAGTGGTTGATGTGGCGGTTGGCGTGCTGATTCGCCCCAATGGCGACTTTTTGCTGACCTCGCGACCGCAAGGCAAGGTCTATGCGGGCTATTGGGAGTTTCCCGGCGGTAAATTTGAGGCCGGTGAGACAGTGGCGCAGGCGTTGCAACGTGAACTCCATGAAGAGCTGGGCATTCAAACCGGGCAAATTCTGCCTTGGCGCGTGGAACTGGTGGACTATCCCCATGCGCTGGTGCGTCTGCACTTTTGCAAGGTGTTTGACTGGACAGGCGAGTTGCAGATGCGTGAGGCACAGTCGTTTGCCTGGCAGCAGTTGCCGGTCACGGTAGGGCCAGTTTTACCGGGTACAGTGCCTGTGCTGCAGTGGCTGGCAGCGGAAAGAGCGTTCAAGAATGCTACACATTAAGTAGCTACTAACGCTTATTCCTAAAGGGCTAGAGGCCATTTTCATCAATATATTGTCAATGCAGGTCAGGCGACAGCAAATCTGGCTCGGCGGCTGCGGGCAGGGCAAACCGCTCACTCGCCCAGGCGCCCAGATCAATCTGTTTGCAGCGCTCGCTGCAAAACGGCCGAAACGCATTATGGGCTGCGTAAATGCTTGGCCCGCCACAGGTGGGGCATTTGACGATTTTGGTGGGTTCCCCAAAAGTGGCTGCTGGCTTGCTCATGAGCACAGCGCCAACTCGAAAGTTACATCGTCAGTCACCGCGTGCGGGCGGTTGTCTTCGCCTTGTCGCATCAGCCGTACCGACACCATGAGCCGATTGCCACTGATCTCGGGAATCAATTCCTGCGCAGCATTTAGCGCCACCCGCAGCAGCAAAAAAGTACGGCCCTGTGGCAGGGTGAGCTGAAACTGTCCGGCGTTGGCAATCACTTTTTGTGGTGCGCCTGAATCGCGCAGCAATTTCAGCAGCAGATGCACAGCGTCAGCCAGCGGTGTCAGCGTGCTGAACCAGCGCTGCAGATCTGCCTGTCGTGTCACGCCGGTTTTGTGTTGCCAGGCGTAATACGATGGCAAATCGAATTCGCAAGTGCCCCCAGGAATACCGATACGGCTGCGAATACTCATCAACCAATCGTTTTCAGTCAGGGTCTGACCGGCCTTGCCCGGTTGACTGTTTAAAGCAGTGAAGCGTTGGTCGAGTTCGCCCACCACCTGATCGAGTACCGCCTCGGCAATCGCCGGGTTGCCCCGGTAGCTGTCCAGCGCGTGCTTTTGCTTGTCGAGGTCTTTGAGCAGGTCGGACTTCAGGTCAGCGCGCGCCGCCACATCCATGATTTCGAACAGCGTCACCAACGCAAAGTGGTGGTCGAGTGAGTCCGTGCGCAGCACCAGTTGATTCAGCCGAACAAACAGGTGCTCAAGGCGCAAATAGGTGCGGATGCGTTCGTGCAGGGGGTATTCGTAAAGGATCACGCTCATTTGACAGGTTCACAGTGGTGCTTCAATGATAGCCCGAAGCCAGGTGCCAGCGACTGCACTTGAAGCTCCAAAACCCCAAGAGAGATGCCATTGTTGAAAATAACCGCGTCGGCGGCCTTAAGCCGGTGCGGGCGACTGGCTTGTGCGGCAATGATCGCTTCAACAGCATCATGCGTCAGCGCACTGCGTTTCATGACCCGGTCAATTTGGGTTTCAGCCGTGCAATCGACCACCAGTACCTGGCCAACTTTTTTGCGCCAACTGTCTGATTCCACCAGCAGCGGCACATCAAAAACCAGGCAGGGGTGGCCAGCTGCTTCGGCGGCGCTTGCCTGTTGCCAGGTCTGTTGACCAACCAGGGGGTGAATGATGGCTTGCAGTCGCTGCCGGGCACTTGCATCGGTGTAAGCCAGAGCGCGCATGCGGTCGCGGTCCAGGGCCCCTGTCGGGGTGATGAGAGCATCGCCAAAGGCCTTGCGTATCGCCTCCATTGCCAGTCCGCCAGCGGCAGTCAAGGTGCGTGAAATGGCATCGGCATCGATGACGGCTGCGCCGAGTTGGGCCAGCAGCGCGGCTACCGTGCTTTTGCCGCTGCCAATGCCACCGGTCAGCCCGAGTCGAAAGGCTCGCGCCACCGGCTACAACCCCACTGCGCGCAAAATGGCGTTGGGGCCGGCCAGCATGGCGGTCAGCCCGGCACCTGCCAGAAACGGGCCAAACGGGATGTAGCCGCCCTCGCGCAGGCCGCTGGAAAACTTCATGGCGATGCCAATGACCGCGCCAATGACGGAGGCCATCAAAATGATGGGAATCAGCGCCTGCCAGCCAAACCAGGCCCCCAGTGCCGCAAACAATTTGAAATCGCCAAAGCCCATGCCCTCTTTGCCGGTGACGAGCTTGAAGCCCCAGTACACCAGCCACAAGGACATATAGCCGCCAACCGATCCCCACAGTGCGTCCGTCAAGGTTACCTGGGTTAAGCCCAGCGCAGCAGCAATCAGGCCGGCCCACAGCAGTGGCAGTGTGATGTCGTCTGGTAACAGCGTGGTGTCCCAGTCAATCATGGCCAGTGCCAGCAAGGCGGCAGCAAAACCGCTCCACAACAAAGCCGTTGGGGTGGCACCCCAATGCCAGCCGCAATAAAAAAACAATGCGCCAGTGGCCAATTCAACGGCGGGGTAACGCAGACTGATCGGTGTCTTGCAATGGTGGCATTTGCCACGCAAAAATAGATAACTCAGAACGGGAATATTTTCAAGCCAACCCAGTTGCTGACCACATTGCTGGCAACGCGAGCGCGGCACCATCAGGTTAAAGGGCGCGGCGGGGGGTAACTGATTTCCGGTCATGTCAGCGCACTCGGCCTTCCATTGCGCCTCCAGCATGACCGGCAAGCGGTAGATCACGACATTGAGGAAACTGCCGATCAACAAGCCCAGCACGCCAAGCAGGGCGGCATCCATACCTTGCGATAAAACCATCAGACCACCTGACCGAGCTTGAAAATGGGCAGGTACATGGCCACCACAATGCCGCCAATGACGGTGCCCAGAATCACAATGATGATGGGCTCCATCAGGCTGGAAATGCCGGCCACCATGTCGTCGACCTCGGCCTCATAAAAGTCGGCTGCCTTGCCCAGCATGTGGTCAATCGAGCCAGATTCCTCGCCAATGGCGCACATTTGCAGCACCATCGACGGAAACAGGTTGGCGTTGCTCATGGCCGTTGTCAGGGCAGTACCGGTTGACACCTCTTGCTGGATTTTTAAAGTTGCCTTCTCGTAGACCGAATTGCCGGCTGCACCACCCACCGAGTCCAGCGCCTCCACCAGCGGTACGCCAGCGGCAAACATGGTTGACAAGGTGCGCGTCCAGCGGGCCACGCTGGATTTTTCGACCAAAACACCAAAAATAGGCATCTTCAGCATCACGCGGTCCATGAAGTGCTGCATTTTCTGGTTGCGCCGCCATGCCTGCATGAAGAAGTAAAAACCACCGCCGATGCCACCAAAAATCAGCCACCAGTATTTGACAAAAATTTCACTCACGGCAATCACGAATAGGGTCGGGGCGGGCAGGTCGGCTCCAAAGCTGCTGAAGACTTCCTTGAAGGAGGGCACGACAAAGATCATGATGACGGCAGTGACCACAAAGGCCACGATCAGCACCGAGATCGGGTACATCAAGGCCGACTTGATTTTGGACTTCATCGCCTCGGTTTTTTCCATGTACACGGCCAGCCGGTCAAGCAGCTGATCCAGAATACCGGCCGCTTCGCCGGCCTCCACCAGGTTGCAATACAGGCTGTCGAAGTACAGCGGGTATTTGCGAAACGCCACACTCAATGAGGTGCCGGTTTCGACATCGGTGCGAATGTCATTGACCAGCCGGGTCACGCTGGGGTTGGGGTTGCCGCGTCCGACAATGTCAAAGGCTTGCAGCAGCGGCACGCCGGCTTTCATCATGGTGGCCAATTGGCGCGTGAAAATCGCCATGTCTTTGGGCTTGATGCGCTTGCCCGCGCTCATGCGGCGTTTCTTGATCTTGGTTGGCATCACGCCTTGGCGACGCAGCGCGGCCTGAACCTGATTTTCACCACCGGCACGTATTTCACCCCGAACCTGTTTGCCGTTGCGGTCTTTGCCTTCCCATTCAAAGACAAAGTCTTTGACGCTTTTTGATTTGTCAGTTGCCATGGCGTGATTGTGATGGTTGCTATTCGTTGGTCACGGCCAGCACTTCCTCCAATGAAGTGAGCCCCATTTTTATCTTGTGCAGACCCGCTTCGCGCAGTGTCTTGACATTTTCGCGGCGGGCTTGCTCGCCGATTTCAAGCGCACTGCCGTCGCGCAAGATGATGCGCTGGATTTCTTCGGTGATTGGCATGACCTGGTAAAGACCCACGCGCCCTTTGTAGCCATTGTTGCAGGCATTGCAGCCGACCGGGTGGTACGGTTTCCAGTTGCCATCAAGTTCTTCGGGTTTGAAGCCCGCGTCCAGCAGGGCTTGCTGCGGAATTTCGATGACCGCCTTGCAGGCCGGGCAGAGCCGACGGGCCAGTCGCTGAGCGGAAATCAACAGCACGCTGGAGGCAATGTTGAACGGCGCGATGCCCATGTTGCGCAATCGGGTGAGCGTCGAAGGGGCATCGTTGGTGTGCAAGGTTGACAGCACCAAATGCCCGGTCTGTGCGGCCTTGATGGCAATATCAGCGGTTTCAATGTCGCGAATTTCACCGACCATGATGATGTCCGGGTCTTGTCGCAAAAACGACCTGAGTGCCGCTGCAAACGTCAAGCCCGCTTTTTCATTGACGTTAACCTGGTTGATGCCCGGCAAATTGATTTCACACGGGTCTTCGGCCGTGGCAATGTTCACGCCGGGTTTGTTGAGCAGGTTCAGGCAGGTGTACAGCGACACAGTTTTGCCCGAGCCGGTAGGGCCGGTCACCAGAATCATGCCGTAGGGCCGGTTGATGGCCTGCAACAAGCGCTCTTTTTCTACCGGGTCGTAGCCCAGTGCATCAATGCCCAACTTGGCCGCGCCAGGGTCCAGAATCCGGATGACGATCTTTTCGCCAAACAGTGTCGGCAGCGTGCTGACCCGAAAATCAATGACCCGGTCCGGGCCGATCTTGAGCTTCATCTTGCCGTCTTGCGGCACCCGCTTTTCGGAGATGTCCATGCGCGAGATGACCTTGATGCGCGAAGCCAGTTTGTCCTTGATGGCCACCGGAGGGGCGGCAATTTCACGCAATTCGCCATCAATGCGAAAGCGCACCCGGTAGTTGTGTTCATAGGGTTCAAAATGCAAATCCGAGGCTCGCATGGTGAAGGCATCAACCAGCATCTTGTGCAGGAACTTGACCACCGGGGCATCGTCGACCTCGGATGCCGCAACATTGGCTGAGTCGCTTTCTGGCTCGGCCGTCAGGTCGTCAAAGCGGAAATCCTCACCCACAATGTCTTCAATGGATTCGGAGGCGCTGGCCGCACTGACAGACACCATTTTGAGCAGTTTGTCGTATTCGGCAATGACCCAGTCGACGCTTTGCTGCGTGGCAAATTTGATTTTTTCTGCCGCCTGCTGGTCTGTCGGGTCGGCCGTGGCCACAATCAGCCGGTTTTGTCGTTTGCCCAGCACCACCAGGCGAAAGTCCTGGCAAATTTTCCGGTCAAGCAAGCCTTTGGGCAGGCGCTGCAAGTCAACAGCATCCAGATCAATCAACGGTACGGCAAACGCCAGCGACAGCGTGTGAGCCAGGTCAGTCGCGGAAACGGCACCGGAGCCTGTCAGTTCAGCGATGAAACTGGAGCGTTTGCTTTGCGCCTTGTGGAAAATTTCTTCGGCCAATTGCTGCTTGAGCTTGCCAGCCAGCACCAGCGTTCGCCCCAATCCCGGAAGGGTGCTGACGCTGGGCAATGGGGTGGTGATGGCTTCCATAATCTGTGAATGTACTACGGGACACCGGTTTATTGGCTCGGGCGGTTGATTCCAAGACGCTGACTTGTCAAATGGGTGAAATATCTGTCAATTTAGCAACACGCTGCAGTCGATGAACGATGGATATCAAGAATTGCAACTATTTGTTATTTCTGCACCGTTTTTTTGGGAACGGGTATAGCGCCTGGGCTGCCCTAGCCAGGCGGTCAGCGCAAAAACCAGCACGGGCAACAGCCATTGCAGCCAGGCGTACGCTGCGGTCAGGGTTCGCTGTGCTCCACCGGCCAGGGTGACCGCTTCGGTGGTGACTGTAGTGATGCGGCCCGCGCCGACGAACAAGGTGGGCAGGTATTGCGCTACGCTGACCGCAAAGCCAATGGCAAAAGCGCAGGCCAGCGCGGCGCGCAGCAAAGGCCACTTGACACGCCACAAAAAGACCAGTCGCGCGTGGCCCAGTGTTGCGCTCAACTGGCGCAACCGGGGGTCAAAGCCGGTGTAGGACGGGCTCAGGGCTATCAACACGTAAGGCACGGCTGCCAGCGTATGCGCCAGCGTCACACCGGCCCAGGAGGCATCCAGTCCGGTTTGCAGCGCCAGCTTGTGCAGGCCAAGCACCCAGAGCACGGGCGGCAGTACCAGTGGCAAGAAAACCAGCCGCTGCATGGCGGCTTGCCAGCGCTTGGGAGCCCATTCCAGCCAGGCCACAACCCAACACAGTGCCACCAAAGCACTGGCCAGCGCAAGGGTCAAGGTGCTGGTGAGGGTGTTGCGGCTACTGGCCACCGTTTGCCAGGCCTGCAGTGTCAGTGTTTCAGGCCACAGCTTGGGAAACGACCAAATGCCCGCGACGCTGCCTACGCCCAGCGCCAGCATGACCGCCAGGTAGGGCAGCAACAGGGCGTATCGCCATGTGACCTCATGACGATGGCGCAATGGCTTGCCGCGCAGACCCTGCGTGAGGCGCGTGCGCCAGTGCTGGATGTTTGCCAGCCACCAGATCAACGTGGCCGCCAACGCCACAACGGCGGTGAGAAGCCAGGCCGCCGCTGCGCCCTGGGCGTTGCGTGCCGGGTCAGCGTCTTGCAGCCATTGCCAGGCCAGCACTGACAGGGTTGGTGGTGAGGTTGGGCCGATCACCAGCGCCATGTCAACCACGCTCAGGCTGAACATCAGCACGGCCAGCAAGGGCCAGCGCAGGCGGGCCACGAGTTGCGGCCACAGCACGCAGCGCCAGGCCGCGCTGCGGGTGTAACCTAGGCTGCGGGCGATCTGCAGTTCGCGCGCGCAGCGCTGCGCCACGTCGGGGCGCTGAAGTTGGGTAGCTGCCGCCCACAGCAAGAAAGGCACTTCCTTGGCCACCAGCACCAGCACCAAACCCAAGCCCCATGGATCTTGCGTCGTTGACCACGCGGGGGGTGCCTCAAATCCGCTGGCCCAGGGTGACAAGGCCCGCAGCAGCCAGCCACTGGGGCTGATCAAGA
Source organism: Burkholderiales bacterium (assembly GCA_038328055.1). Taxonomy (GTDB): domain Bacteria; phylum Pseudomonadota; class Gammaproteobacteria; order Burkholderiales; family Burkholderiaceae_C; genus Rhodoferax. The sequence goes on along the minus strand of JBBQLQ010000008.1, from coordinate 26,458 downwards.
AAACCAGCCCAATGGCAAACGCCGCATGGGGCAGTGCCAGCAGGGGGCTCAGCACCCGTACCAGCGGTGGCCAGCCGGGGCCGGGAAAGGTGTGTGACAGCAGCCAGGCGGAGATGAGCAGCGCAAGCGCGCTGGCCAGCAGACCGGTCCACAGCGTGAGCCCCAGCGCGCTCAGTGTTTGCGGGTCGGTCAGTAGGTCTTGCCAGGCGCTCGGACTCCAGAGAGTCAGCATCGCCCCCCAGGCGCTGCCCAGCATCGGCAGGGCCAGCAGCAACAGCAACACCAGCGCTACGGCCCGTGCGTTAGTCATGCAGGAACACCGGTTGGTTCACGGCCGCCCATGCCAGACCAGCCGCAACCCCGCCAAACCGGTCGCCATGCACCAGTGTGGCGGCTGGAAAAGACAACTGCAATGCATCAACCAAGGGCATCAAAGCCGACGAGCCGCCAGTAAGGTAAATGACTTCCAAGTCGGCCAGGCCAGCGTCTGTCACACATTGCCTGGCACAGGCGACGATGGCGGCAAGTTGCGCGTGCAGCATCTGCTGCAGCGCCAGCGGTGTCAGGTGCGCGCGCACAGTTTCTGAATCGAGCGGGTTTGGCTGCTGCAGGCAAGTCAAGTCGATGGGCACGTTTTGACCCGTGACTGCGCAGCCAATCTTGGCAGCTTCGACTTCGGCGAGCAATTGGTGCCCAAGTCGCTCATCGAGCACATGCATCAAGCGGCGGTGCAGCGCCAAGTCGGTGTAGTCGCGCCACAAGTCGCGTGCGTCAGTCAGACTTTTCCGGCTGGTGGTGTGGTGTACCAGATGCCAGGTGGACAACTCGTAAAAAATCCGGTTGGGCAGCTCGCGACCCCGCACGGTGCGATGGCCGTAGCCCAGCAGTGGCATGACGCAGCCCAGGTCCAGCAGCCGGTCAAAGTCGGTTCCGCCCAGGTGGATGCCGCTGGTGGCCAGAATGTCGTTGTGGCGGCTTTTTTGGCTTTGGTGATTTGGGCCCAGGCGGATGACCGTGAAGTCAGAGGTTCCCCCGCCAATGTCGGCCACCAGCACCCGGGCATCGTGGCCCAGGCGGCGCTCGTAGTCAAACGCCGCCGCAATCGGTTCGAGTTCAAAAGCGACCTGGGTGAAACCCGCTGCCGAGGCGGCGCGTTGCAGTGTGGCTTGCGCCAAGGCATCCCGCTCAGGGTTGTCATCGACAAAATGCACGGGCCGTCCCAGCATGGCCGCTTGCACCGGGTAGCCGAGCTGCACCTCGGCGCGGTGTTTGAGTTCTTTCAGAAACATCACGACGATGTCAAAAAACCGCATGGCCTGACCGTTGACCAGGGTTTGTTCGTCGATCAGGGCGCTGCCCAGCAGGCTTTTGATGGCCCGCATCAGGCGCCCGCCGTGCAGGCCTTCTTGCGCGGCTGCCAAGTAGTCTTTCAGCGCTGCGGCACCAAAGGTGATGCGTTGGTCTTCGCCGGAAAAATACACCGCCGTGGGCATGGACACATTGCCCTCGTCCAGGGCAATCAGGTGCAGTTGACCCTGGGTGTCAATCAGGGCCGCTGCCGAATTGGAGGTGCCAAAGTCGATGCCCAGTACCGGGTTGCTTTGACGCAAGGATGGCGTGCGCTTCATCAACCCAATGTCAGACGGCTGGTTGCGTCAGCACTTGCGTCAAAAATACCGACATGTCGGCCACCTCGCGCGGGTGCACGCTGTGCGCCATGGGGTAGCTGTGCCAGGCTACGGCGTAGGCCAGGCGGGTGAGCAGGTCGCGCGTCGCCTCACCGCGTGCGGGCACCACCACCGGGTCTTGCGTGCCATGGGCCATAAAAATCGGTGTGTGCGCGTTGGCGCTGGAGCGCTCAGCGGCCAAGCTGTCCGCCAGCGGCAGGTAGCCTGACAGCGCCATGATGCCAGCCAGCGACTGCGGGTACCGCAAGCCCGTGTGCAAGGCGATGGCGCAGCCCTGTGAAAAGCCGGCCAGCACGATGCGCCTGGCGGGTATGCCGCGCGCTATCTCGCGCTCGATCAGGGCACAAATGGCGCGCTCGGACAGGCGGATGCCTGCATCATCCTGGCCGGTAACCAAGTCTGCACCACGAATGTCGTACCAGGCGGGCATGACGTAGCCGCCGTTGATGGTGACGGGGATGGCCGGGGCATCCGGAAAAATGAAGCGAATGGCCGGGCAGCCGGACAAATCGAGCTCGGGCACCAGGCCGGCAAAGTCGTGTCCGTCGGCTCCCAGGCCATGCAGCCAGATGACTGCGGCCGTGGGGTTGGTAGCAGTTTCGATTTGAAGGTGAGGGAGCAAAGTGGTCATGCTGTTGAGTAAAGGGAATAGTTTTTGAGCTTGGCGCAAGCAAAATAAAGCGCTGGAAATGTGGCTGGCAAGGGTGCCAGAAATGCTGCAGAGACTATTGGCCGTAGCGCTTGAGCCATTCCCTTTCCAGCGGGTCAACCCAGCTGCCATGCGGCTCGGGCAGGGTAGGCGTGGCTTGTGTAACCTGACCGGGCGCGGGTTTGGCCGCAAAGCGTGCACGCTCGGCTGGGGGCAATTTGTCCATGGCCAACACGGTGGGGTCACCCCACTGGGCGATGTCGGCCTTGCGCGCCTGTGCTTCGGGACTGAGCAAAAAATTGGCCAGCACTTGCGCTGCGGCCTTGGCAGTGGCGTTGAATGGGATCGCTAAAAAGTGCGTGTTGCCAAGGGTTCCGCTGGTAAATTGATAGCTAATAACGCTTGCTGGCAGACGGCTGGCGGCTATTTCGTTTGCGGCTTCATTGGGATTGAAGGTGAACGCCAGCAGCAGTTCGCCATCGGCCATCATCTGCCGCACGGCGTTGGAGTTTTGCGGGAATTGCTTGCCCGCACGCCACAGGTGGGGGTGCAGCGCATCCAGGTAAGTCCACAGCGGGGCCGTGGCCCTGGCAAAGTTGCCCGGATTAAAGGGCTGGTAAATCGCGCTGCGATCGGGGTTGACTTCGAGCAACGCCTGTTTGACAAAGGTGCTGCCGTGAAAGTTGGGCAGGCGGGGATAGGTAATGCGCCCCGGATTCGCCTTGGCAAAGGCCAGCAATTGGGCCATGCTGTGCGGTGGCGTGGGCACACGCTGGCTGTCGACAAAAAAGGTCAGTTGCGCCATGCCCCACGGCGCTTCAAGACCCTGCGTGGGCTCGGAAAAATCCAGCACCGTGGTGGGTTTGCCGTTGACATCGACGTAAGCAAAGTTGGGCAGTGTGGTGGCAAATGGGCCAAACAGCAGGCCCTCGCGTTTCATGGTCAGAAAGTTCTCGCCATTGATCCAGACCATGTCCACGCTGCCAGCGGCCAGCCTGCCTGCGGCCTTTTCGGTGCGCACGCGTTTGACTACTTCGGCTGCATCGGAGATTTTGACGTGTTCGAGTTGGATGCCGTAGCGTTGCCGGACCTCTGTGGCCGCCCACTGAATGTAGGCGTTGATGTTCTGGCTACCCGCCCAGGCGTTGAAATAGACGGTTTGCCCACGCGCCTGTTTTTCCAGGGATGGCCAGGTGGTGGCATTTTGCGCAAAAGCGGGGGCCATGAGCGCGCAGCCGAGCCAGGCCAGTGTGTGGCGGCGGGTCAGTGCGGGGCCGGGTTGGCGAGCGATGTTCATGGCACGGTCACGACAACAGCGCCTGCGCAAATTCGCGGGCGTTGAAGGTCTCAAGGTCTTCGAGCTTTTCGCCCACACCAATGAAGTACACCGGGATGGGCCGCTCGCGCGCGATGGCCGCCAGCACGCCGCCTTTGGCCGTGCCGTCGAGTTTGGTGACGATCAAGCCGGTCAGGCCCAGCGTGTCGTCAAAGGCCTTGACCTGGCTAAGCGCGTTTTGTCCGGTGTTGCCGTCAATGACCAGCAGGATTTCATGGGGGGGCAGGCTGCTGTCGGTGCCGGGTTGGGCCATGGTCTCGCCCATCCTGGTGGCTGGCCCGGTTTTTTGCACCACGCGCTTGATCTTTTTAAGCTCTTCCATCAGGTGCAGTTGCGTGGGCAAGCGCCCGGCGGTGTCGACCAGCACCACATCGCGCCCACGCGCCCGCCCGGCCATCACGGCATCAAACGCCACGGCTGCCGGGTCGCCGCCGTCCTGGCTGATGATGTCGACGGTGTTGCGATCAGCCCAGATGCCGAGTTGCTCACGTGCGGCCGCCCGGAAGGTATCTGCCGCAGCCAGCAATACGCTGGCGTTCGAGGCAGCCAGATGCCGGGTCAGCTTGCCGATCGAGGTGGTTTTGCCCGCCCCATTGACCCCGGCAACCATAATCACGGTGGGCTTGTATTGGCCAATGACCAAGGATTTTTGCAAGGGTGCGAGCAAGCTGGTGAGGGACTCGATCAGCAGGCCCTTGACTGCGGCCGGGTCGGTGGTTTTGCTGTCCTTGACGCGTTGCTTCAAGTCGTCGAGCAAAGCTTGTGTGGCCTTGACTCCGGTGTCGGCCATCAGCAGCGCGGTTTCCAGGTCTTCATAGAGAGCGTCGTCAATTTGCGTGCCGGTAAACACCGTGGCAATGCTGGCCCCGGTTTTGCGCAAGCCCGTTTTGAGCTTGTCCAGCCAGGATTTGCGTGTCGCAGGGGCAGCGGCAGCCACCGCGACCGCTGTAGCGGGCAGGGTACTTGCAGGCAGAGCGCTGGTGGGCGGCGCGACAGAAGGCGCTGGCGGGGTGCTTTGATCCGGCAGCACGGCGGCGGGCGTTGACGCATCCATCGGTGCGTTGACAGGTGCCGGGGCTGGCGCGGGGGATTTTTTTCTGAAAAAACTGAACATTTTGTGGCCGTGTGGTATCAACGCATTCTATGAAACGTCACTTCACATTTTCTTGCCCGCCATTTTTGAGCAGGCTGCGGGCTGGTGCAGCGCTGTTGTGCGCCGCTTTGGTGGGCGCGGCTCAGGCGCAAATCAATGCTTTGCCCGCCCCGCCGTCAGGAAGCGCGCAGGCATTTACCACCGCCAAAGCGCATTTATTTACCCTGGCCAACGGTTTGACGCTGATTGTCAAGCCCGACAAGCGCGCGCCCACGGCGGTACACATGTTGTGGGTGCGGGTGGGGGCCATGGACGAGGTCGACGGCACATCGGGTGTGGCGCATGTGCTGGAGCACATGCTGTTCAAGGGCACGCCCGCCGTTCCAGCCGGTGAGTTTTCACGCCGCGTGGCGGCTCTGGGTGGCCGTGAAAACGCATTTACCAGTCGCGACTACACCGGCTACTACCAGCAAATTCCGGCCAATCGGCTGGCGGCGGTGATGCAGCTTGAAGCAGACCGTTTTGCCAACAACCAGTGGCCTGACGAAGAGTTCAAAAAAGAGCTCGAAGTGGTCAAGGAGGAGCGCCGTCTGCGAACAGAAGATAACCCTCTGGCCCTTATGAATGAAGCGCTGAATGCTAGCGTTTTTGTAGCGTCTCCGTATCGCCGCCCAATCGTTGGCTGGATGAGCGATCTGGAGGCCTTGACACCAAACGATGCGCGCGCCTTTTACCAGCGCTGGTATGTGCCTGCCAACGCCGCCGTGGTGGTGGCCGGTGACGTGGATGTGGCCCAGGTGCGCGCGCTGGCTGAAAAATACTATGGCAGTCTGCCCGCACGCGCCGTGCCTGAACGCAAGCCACGAGATGAGCCCATCCAGGCCGGCATCAAGCGCATTGATTTCAAGGCGCCGGCTGAGCAGGCGAATGTGACGCTGGCCTTCAAGGTGCCGTCACTGCATTGGGCGGGTAGCCTGCCGGGCACCACGCAGGACGATACCGATGCGCTGGCCCTGACGGTGCTGGCCGCGGTGCTTGATGGCTACAGCGGGGCCCGGCTGGAGCGTGCGCTGACGCAAGGCCCTGACCGCGTGGCCGACAGCGCGGGTGCTTACAACGGCTTGTGGGGTCGCGGGCCGCAATTGTTCATGCTGATGGGTGTGCCCGTGATGGACAAAACCAGCGGGCAGGTCGAAGAGGCTTTGCGTGCCCAGGTGCAACGCATCGCCACCGATGGCGTGACCGAGGCAGAGCTGGCCCGTGTCAAGACACAGTGGGTCGCCAGTGAAATTTACAAGCTTGACTCGCTGTTTAACCAGGCCCGCGAACTTGGCACCCAGTGGGCGCAAGGCTTGCCGGTGGATGCCGGTGAGCAACTGATTGAGCGCCTGCGCGCAGTCACCGCTGAACAAGTCAAGCAGGTTGCAGCCAGCTATTTTGGCGATGATCAATTGACCGTGGCGCAACTGCTGCCACAGCCCCTGGACAAAACCCGCAAATTGCGTAAAGCGGTTGCAGGTGCCAGGCACTAATTATTGGACACCATGGTTACTATAAAAAATATAGCTACTAACGCATTATTTATATGGGCTACAGGCCTATTTCTTATAAATTCGGTGCAAGCGGGCATTCCCATTGAACACTGGACCCAAGCCAGCGGCGTTCAGGTCTACCTGGCGCAGAGCCCGGCCATTCCGATGGTGGATGTGCAAATCGATTTTGATGCCGGTAGCCGCCGTGACCCGGCCGACCAAGCCGGGCTTGCCAGCGCGATGGCCGTTATGGCCGGCAAGGGCGTGCGGGCCGGCACCAATGGCCAGGGCGGCGCACTGGATGAAAATGCCTTGGGTGAAGCCTGGGCTGATCTGGGGGCGAGTTTTTCGGTGCAAACCAGCAGCGACCGCATGAGCTTTGGCTTGCGCACGCTGACCTACCCGGATTTGCTGGACAAGGCCGTGCGATTGGCGGCACGGCAACTTGCTGAGCCCGCCTTTCCATCAGACATCTGGCAGCGTGAGCGCGCCAGCCTGAATGCCGCTATCCGGCAAGCCAACACCCGCCCCGCCACACTGGCCGGGCGCGCTTTCAACCAGTCGGTTTATGGCGCGCACCCCTATGGCTACGAGATGACCGAGGCCACTGTGGCGCGCATTGAAGTGACCGATATGGCCGCGCTGTACCGCAAAGTGGTTCAGCCTTGCGGTGCCAAAGTCAGCATCGTTGGGGCGCTTGACCGTGCGCAAGCCGACCAGCTGGTAACGCAACTGTTTGGCCGACTGACTCGTACAAAGCCCGCCAGTTGCGCCGCACTGCCCGCCCTACCCGAAGTGCCGCAACTCGCGGGTGCCGTCGAACAGCACGTTGCTTTTGACTCCGCCCAGGCGCATGTGCTGATGGGCCAGCCGGGCTTCAAGCGCGACGACCCCGACTTCTTTGCCCTGACGGTGGGCAACTACATTTTGGGTGGCGGTGGTTTTGTCTCGCGCCTGACCACCGAAGTGCGTGAAAAGCGGGCTTTGAGTTACAGCGTCTACAGCTACTTTGCACCCGGCCTGCACGCCGGTGCTTTTACTGTAGGCCTGCAAACCCGTCCCGATCAGGCCGACCAGGCGGTGCAGGTCGTGCGCGATGTGCTGGCCCGCTTTGTTTCCGATGGTCCGACTCCCGGTGAACTCAAGGCGGCCAAAGACAACCTGATCGGTGGCTTTGCCTTGCGCATTGACAGCAACCGCAAGCTGCAGGACAACGTGGCCAACATTGCCTGGAACAAGTTGCCGCTGGACTACCTCGACACCTGGACGCAGCGGGTTGAGGCCATCACGGCAGCCGACATCAAGGGCGCATTTGCCCGCAAACTGCAGCCGAACAAGATGGTCACCGTGGTGCTGGGGGGTGCGACCGCTGAAAAATAATCTGCTGTCTGCGCTTGATCGCGCGCTAACATGCGCGCTCTGTTCCTAGCCCGGTATGCCTGTTCCCATGAAAAAAGATTCTGCTGTTCCCTATCGCAAACCCGTGCGCCCACGCGCTGTGCAGAGCCACGAGGTGCGTATCATCGGGGGGCAATTCAAGCGCACCAAGCTGCCGGTGGCTGACAAACCGGGCTTGCGCCCGACACCAGACCGTGTCCGTGAAACCCTGTTCAACTGGCTTGGGCAAGACCTGAGCGGCTGGCGCTGCCTGGATGCTTTTGCCGGTACCGGCGTGCTGGGTTTTGAGGCGGCTTCGCGCGGTGCCACCGAGGTCAAGCTGGTCGAACACGACGCTGGCCTGGTCGAACAACTCAAACGCAGTCAGGCGCAAATGCAGATGGCTGGCGTGCAGGTGCTGCGCGGCGACGGTGTGGCGGCACTGAAACACGCCACGCCAGGCAGTCTGGATCTAATTTTCATTGACCCTCCGTTTGATTCCGACTTGTTTGAAGCAGCGGTACAAGCCGCAGGGGTGGCCGTGGCCCCGGGTGGATTTGTCTATCTGGAAGCCCCGGTGCGCTGGACTGACGAGCGTCTGCAGGCGGCCAAGCTGCAAGTGCACCGGCACCTGAAGGCGGGTGCGGTGCACGCACATTTGCTTCAGGTTCAGACTTCCTGATGCGCACGGAATCCATTTGGCATGGTGAAAGCCTGGTTGTTACTTTGTGGGAGGGCTGGCAAGCCCGAATTCGCGGCTGCCGCCGCTCCTGCAAGTGCCAGTCCTATTCCTGAAAAAAGCAAACTGTGCCTATATGCATCAGGAAGTCTGAGGTTTGTGCTTGAGCGCCGCAGGCCTGGACTGATAATGGCCGGGTGTTCACAGTACAGAGAATTCAGCCATGGCCAATGACCTGATCGCGGTTTATCCCGGCACCTTTGACCCCATTACCCTGGGCCATGAAGATGTGGTGCGCCGGGCCTCGCAGCTGTTTGGCCGCCTGATCGTGGCGGTGGCGGCAGGGCACCACAAGAAAGCCATGTTTTCCTTGCAGGAACGCATCGACATGGCCCGCGAGGCTGTCAAGAACTTCCCCGGCGTTGAGGTGGAAAGCTTTGATGGGCTGATGCGCGACTATGTGGTGTCGCGCGGTGCCAAAGCCATGGTGCGCGGCCTGCGTGCGGTGACCGACTTTGACTACGAGTTTCAGCTGGCCGGCATGAATCGCAGCCTGATGCCTGAGGTAGAAACCGTGTTTTTAACGCCCGGCGACAAATACCAGTTCATCTCCAGCACCTTTGTGCGTGAAATCGCCACACTGGGTGGCGAGGTGGACAAGTTTGTCTCGCCCGGTGTAAATCAGCGGCTGCTGGAAAAAGTGCGTGGCTTGGCCAAAATTTGAACAATTAATCTGGAGAAAAACATGAAGATTCTTTTGCCCTTTGACGGTTCGGCGGCGGCGCTGCAGGCCGTGCGCTTTGCGATTCGTCTGGCGGCTGACGGTCTGAGCACCAGTGTGGTGCTGGCCAATGTGCAAGAGCCCGCCAGCCTGTATGAACTGATGGTGGCGCATGACCCGCAAGTCATTGAACAGATCAGCGCAGCGGCAGGTGCCAATACTTTGCAGCCGGCGCAAGCCCTGCTGCAGGCTGCCGGCATTGGCTTTGAAACTGAAGTCGCCACCGGTGACCCGGCGCACACGCTGGTCGACATCCTTGAAAACTACGGCTGCAACCTGGTGGTGATGGGGGCCAGCGGCACCGGTCCGCTGCGCAGTGCCTTGCTGGGCTCGGTGTCCAACGAGGTGTTGCATGCAGCTGGCGTGCCGGTGATGATCGTCAAGGAAGCGGATGCTGCTGAAGATGCCATCGTTGACAGTGCGGAATAAATCGGGTTTGTAAAATCAGTGCCCATGGCACTGATCATCACCGACGAATGCATCAACTGTGATGTCTGCGAACCCGAATGCCCGAATGAGGCCATTTACATGGGGCCCGACATCTATGAAATTGATCCCGATAAATGCACCGAATGCGTGGGTCATTTTGACGAGCCGCAATGTGTTCAGGTGTGCCCGGTGAACTGCATTCCAGTCAACCCGCAGTGCGTTGAGGACCATGAAACCCTGTGGCAAAAATACCGCAAACTGCAAGCGCAAACCTTGCCAAATGCCTGAGTGACCCTTTCAATGAAGGACAGGCTGGAGGCTTGGGCGCGGCGCTTCAGGCGGGTGTAACTTCAGACTTCCTGATGCGTATAGGCACAGTTTGCTTTTTTCAGGAACAGGACTGGCACTTGCAGGAGCGGCGGCAACCGCGAATTCGGGCTTGCCAGCCCTCCCACAAAGTCACAACCAGGCTTTCACCATGCCAAATGGATTCCGTGCGGATCAGGAGGTCTGAACTTCAGACTTCCTGATGCGTATAGGGGTGCGACTCAAACTGGTGTGCTGCAACGGCTTTGGGGTCAGATCACGATTTTGGCTGCTGGCTGATGAGCTTGCCAACAGTCGCCCCCCAAAACTCGTGCTCTGACCCCAATGCTTTAGCGAAGGTCACCAAATTTGTTTGTCTGTCTTCGAAATACTGTCAATTTACTATCATAAACATAGCTATCAACGCTTATTAAATAAGGGCTCGATGGTTATTTTGTGCATCAAACTCATTTGAACGCCGCATCTGCGCCGTATTGGGGCAGCAGAGCCTGCTCGCGTCCAGACCGACTCCTGCTGCACATCACTTTGAATCGCACCCTGCGCATAGACAAAATTTGCCTTTTTTTTTAAGGAATAGGACTGGCACTTGTAGGAGCGGCGGCAGCCGCGAATTCGGGCTTTTTTCAGGAATAGGACTGGCACTTGTAGGAGCGGCGGCAGCCGCGAATTCGGGCTTGCCAGCCCTCCCACGAAGTCACAACCAGGCTTGCACCATGCCAAATGGATTCCGTGCGGATCAGGAAGTCTGAGCTTTCTTCTTCTTTTTCTTTTTCGTTTTGACAGATGCCGTTTGCGCAGAACCTGGCACCTGTGCTTCAAACCAAACTGGCTTTTTGGCCGCTGATTTCGGTCGTTTCGGCGTAATTTTGTGAACAATTTCCGGTGCTTGGGGGGCTGAAGCAGCCTCTGATATCAGCTTGGTTTTCTTGCTGCCTTGCGTATTTTTGGTGTTATCGCCTGCGGCACCACGCTGGGTCAAGGCCACCTTTTCTTGCGCCAGACGATCTTTTTCAAGAGTTTGGGCCAGTTTTGCATCGCGGCGGGCGGCTTCGTCGGCCTGGTTTTTTTGCGCGGCATCGCGGGCATCGTCGACCGTGATGGCGACACCGCCAGCGCAGGGCGACTGGCTGTAGCTGTCGCCACATCGGTAGACATTTTGAGCTGTAGCCCAGGTAGACAGTGCACCAATAGCTATAAAAAACAGAGCAGTTTGAGACAGTTTGAACATCATGGCAGGGCTGCGGTGGGTGTAAAAAATGGGGTTGCCAGATGCTGCGGGTTCAGGCATCCGTGCTGGGCAAGGCTGGTTCAGGTTTTGGGATCTTCGGTCGCGGCGGTTTGCTGGTGTGTACCAGGCGCGTGGCTTGATCCATGTCGCCACCCAAAAAATACGGCAGTGCCTTGAGTGCACGGTCAATGGTTTGATCGATGGCGATACGGTGGTCGAGCGACGGCTTTTTCAGCACCCAGTGGATTACCTCGGCCCGGTCGCCGGGGTGGCCAATGCCCAGACGAAGGCGCCAATACTGGTCGGTGCCCAATTGGGCATGGATGTCGCGCAAGCCGTTGTGGCCCGCATGGCTGCCGCCAAGCTTGATCTTGGCCTCACCCGGTGCAATGTCAAGTTCGTCATGCGCGACGAGAATTTCCTGTGGCCCAATTTTGAAAAAATTGGCAAGCGCAGTGACTGATTTTCCGCTGAGGTTCATGAAGGTTTGCGGCTGCAGCAACCAGACCGGTTGGCCGTTGACGGCAGTGCGCGCAACGCGGCCAAAGTAGCTTTTGTCCATCGTCAGAGCTGCGTTGAGCTGCTTTGAGAGCGCGTCAATCCACCAAAAACCGGCGTTGTGCCGGGTGGCTTCGTAATCGGGGCCGGGGTTTCCCAAGCCTACAAAAAGACGGATCATGGCGGATTATGCTGCTCTGTGTGAACAAAAAAATGGCCCACCGAAGTGAGCCATTGCGGGTGCCGAAGACAGGCTTATTTCTTGGCAGCTGGTTTGGCGGCAGGCTTGGCAGCAGGTTTGGCACCTGCCTTGGCGCCTGGCTTGGCCGCAGCTTCAGCAGCCGGTTCGGCCGCGGCTGGCGCTTCAGCGGCGGCAACCACCACCACCGACACGACTACCGGGTTCTTGTTGCCACCGTGGGTGACAGCCTTGACACCCTTGGGCAAGCTGATGTCGCCCAGGTGCAGCGAGCCACCTTTTTTCAGGCCACTGAGGTCAACGGCGATGAACTCAGGCAAATCGTTTGGCAGACACAACACGTCGATTTCATTCATGACGTGGTTGGCGATGCAGCCTTCGGACTTGATCGCCGGTGAATTTTCGTCACCGCTGAAGTGCAAGGGCACCTTCATGTGCAGCTTGGTGGTGGCATCGACGCGCTGGAAGTCAACGTGCAACACCAGTTGTTTGAAAGGGTGAACCTGCACATCGCGCAGCAACACATTGCTTTCAGTGCCGCCGATGTCCATGCTCAAAATGCTGGAATGGAAGGCCTCTTTTTTCAGGGCGTGCCACAGTGCATTGTGATCAATTTCGATCAGCTGAGGCTCAGTTGCCCCACCGTAAACGATACCGGGCGTGCGACCGGTAATGCGCAGACGGCGGCTCGCACCCGTACCTTGCTTGGAACGCTCAAAAGCGGAAAATTTCATAACTAACTCCTGGAAGAGTCCACCGCGACCAGTGTGACCCTGACTAAAAAAAGGCCCTACATCCACCAACGGATGCATGGGCCCACTGCGACCCTGATCAGAAAAGATTTTCCTGATCAGAAAAAAAGCTCATCACCGATCTGCCCTGGGCAATCCGGTGGATTGTCTCGCCGATCAACGGGGCGACGTTGAGTTGCCTGATTTTTGGGCAAGCCAAGGCATTGGCTTGCAATGGAATGGTGTTGGTGACGACGACTTCATCGAGGGCATCGCCATGGATGATGCGGTCAATGGCCGGGCCTGAAAAAATCGGGTGGGTGCAGTAGGCGTAGACTTTTTTGGCCCCGCGCTGCTTGAGCACTTCAGCGGCTTTGACCAAGGTGCCAGCCGTGTCGATCATGTCGTCCATGACAACGCAGTTGCGGCCGTCAACTTCACCGATGACGTGCATCACTTCGCTGACGTTGGCTTTCGGGCGACGCTTGTCAATGATGGCCAGGTCGCAACCCAGTTGCTTGGCCAGCGCGCGGGCCCGCACAACGCCACCGACATCGGGCGACACCACAATCAGGTCGTCATAATTTTTTTGCCGCAAATCACCCAGCAAAACCGGGGAGGCGTAGATGTTGTCGACCGGAATGTCGAAAAAACCCTGAATCTGATCGGCATGCAAATCCATGGTCAGAACGCGCGCTACACCGACGGCTTGCAGCATGTTGGCCACGACTTTGGCAGAAATCGGCACCCGGCTTGAGCGGGGGCGACGATCCTGGCGGGCGTAGCCAAAATAAGGAATCACCGCGCTGATGCGCTCAGCCGAGGCACGTTTGAGCGCATCCACCATGATCAGCAATTCCATCAGGTTTTCGTTGGTGGGCGCGCAGGTGCTTTGAACCACAAAAACATCGCGGGCACGCACGTTTTGCTTGATCTCAACGGTGACTTCTCCGTCAGAAAAGCGGCCCACCTCAGCGGCACCGAGGTCAATTTTCAGGTGGCGTGCAATGTCGTTGGCCAAAGCGGGATTGGCATTGCCAGTAAAAACCATGAATTCAGGGGTTTGATCGGCTTGCATGGAAATCCCAACTAGTGTGTCGCAATTGCTGTGGCATGTTTGCATGCAACATGCATGGATGTTTGGCAGGGGAAGAAGGACTCGAACCTTCGCATGCTGGAATCAAAATCCAGTGCCTTAACCAACTTGGCGACTCCCCTACACGGGTGAGGCATGAAGCATGACCCACCGATAACTGTCTTAGACCGCCCAGCCACACAGTGGATGAACCGGCAAGTTCTTGCATGACCTCACTTGAAACGATTCAGGCGCATCTTTCGAATTAATGTCATGCAATATTCGCGCAAACACGGCACTTCCAGAGCCTGTCATTCGCCCCTTTGAACCCACTGATTCAAGCCACATAAGCGCTTGATGTATACCGGGGCAAAGTTGTTGAGCAACAGCTTGCAAGTCGTTACGGCCAAAGCCGTAAGCGTTCGCAGCGAAGCTCGAAATTATAGCGTGTTCAGTATCTCTTTTCAAATTGGCGTGCGAAAAAATTCGTTGGGTTTCCAGTCCGCTGGGTGGTTTGGCGACGACAAACCGCGCCTCGGGCAATGCAATGGGTGTGATTTTTTCGCCAATACCTGCGACCCAGGCGTTTTGGCCGACCAAAAAAAATGGTACGTCAGCACCCAGTTTCAGGCCGATCGCGAGCAGTTGGTCAAGCCCGAAGTTCAATTGCCATAAGCGGTTCAAGGCCAGCAAAGTGGAGGCTGCATCGGATGAGCCGCCACCCATGCCCGCCTGGGACGGAATTTGTTTGTCAATAGCGATATGCGCCCCATGGCGGCTGCCGCTGGCCTGCTGCAGCGCTCGCGCCGCGCGCACCACCAGGTCATCTGCGGGCAAGGGTGTGTTGAGGTCTTCGCGGCTGATCTGGCCATCGGAGCGCACATCAAAGTGCAGGGTGTCGCACCAGTCAATCAACATGAAAACAGACTCAAGCAGGTGGTAGCCGTCAGGGCGGCGACCGACAATGTGCAGGAATAGATTGAGTTTGGCGGGGGCCGCAATGTCGTAAAGTGACTTCATGGGGTGGGCAATAGCAGGGCTGGTGCGCGATCAAGGCTCCAGCAGCACGCGCAAATCGGCGGCTGGGGCACTTGAGCGGCGAGCGACGATTTTGCCTTGCGCCTTTTCGGACAAATCGACTTGCCAGTCCTGGGCTGCGTGAGCCTGTCCATCAAGCCATGCAAACAGGGCCGTCACCGGCACATCGGTGCCCATCACAAGCGCAATCAATTGGCTCAAATTGTCAAAGTCGCGGGTTTCGCCATTGGCCTGCAGGCGGGCCTTTTTGGGTGTCCAGTGAATGGCCGCGGCGGTACTGCCCAAGGGGGTAAAAAATATCAGCTCACCTTGCTCGGCGTTGCCTTGCAACTCAAACGCGGCGCTAAAGGACTTTGCTTGCTCCAAGCCCAGCTCGGGTGCCGCTGCTACGCGCACGGCCAGCCGTCCGCGCCAGTTTGAGATATTTTGATCATTTTGGCTTGTAGCCCTTTTGGGTATTGCGCATCCAGCTATAAAATTAATAGCAAAAAGGCAGCAGGCGAGGGTGCTGGCACGGCGGTGCATCACAGAGGAACACGCAGGCGCTTGAGGGTTTCCATCAGGGTGTCGTTGGCGGGGTTGAGCTTGAGCCCTTCCTTGAACATTTGCACCGCCTCAGCTTGACGGTTCATGGCCCACAGTACTTCGCCCAGATGCGCGGCAATCTCGGCATCGGGTTTGGCCTTGAAGGCTCCCTGCAACAGCCGCAGGGCCTCCTCCTTGTTGCCACTTCTGAATTCTGCCCAAGCCAGGCTATCGGTGATGAACGGGTCATTGGGTGCGAGTTGCAGCGCCTTGTTGATCAGCACAATGGACTCAGGCAAGCGCATGTTGCGGTCTGCCAGTGCATAACCGAGGGCGTTGTAGGGGTGGGGGTCATCCGGTTTGGCTGCCATCAGGGTGCGCAACAGCCGCTCCATTTCATCGAGTTTTCCCAGTTTTTCACTCACCATGGCCAGGTCATAGACCAAATCAAGGTCATCGGGGTTTTTTGCGATGGCTTCCTTGAGCAGGTCGCTGGTGCGGTCAAACAGTTTTTGTTCGCGCAGGATTTGCACTTGCGCCGAACGCTTGAGGCGGGCCTCGTCGGCGGAGCGCTCGGGCTGGCTGTGAATCAGGGCCAGGCCCTCGTCCACGCGGCCTTGCTGTGCCATCAGCGTGGCGCGGTGAATCTGGGCACGCAAGACATCGTCGGGGTTGCTGACCCGCTGCAACCAGGCATCAGCCTGTGCAAAGTCTTTGCGTTGTTGGGCAATCAGCGCCAGTGAAAAATAGGCTTGTGAGCGGCCCCGTTTGATCTCAGCGGGCTGTGGTGCATCTGGGGTGGCATCAATCAGATCGAGGTAACGCTGTAGTTGGCGCTCTGCCACTTCAAGCTGACCGGCCTGCAGAGAGAGGGCACCCTGGATCAACCAGGCATCCGCGTAGGTGGGGGCACTGTTGGTGATGCTTTGCAGTTCACTCAGGGCATCATCTTCGCGCTGGGTGCCAAGCAGCGCCTTGATGTAGGCCATGCGAAATTCGGGGCGGGCAATGGCTAGGTGTTTTTTGACCATTGCCTCGGCCTGCAGTGTGTCCGGGCTCATCATGGACAGCGCTAACAAGGCCGAATGCTCGGAGCGAATGTCCAGGCCCTGGCCTTTGGCGGCCGCGTTCAGGGCGGCTTGTTTGTCGCCCGCGCTGAGCCACAGGCGTCCAAGCACGGCCCACGCGGTGGCACCAAGGTACGGGTCGGCGAGCGTGCTTGTCAGCGCTTTCTGAACCGTGGTGGCGGCGAGTTGCCGATCGCTGGCGCGCTCAAAACCGCCCGGAATGGCCCAGATCACGTCGCGCCGTTCATTCGCCGGGGCCAGTGCGATTTCACGTTTGAGCGGCTCCAGGGTGTCGGCAATGCGATTCAAACCCAACAGTATTTGCAACACAAAACGATTGGCCTCCCGGGAGGCGGGAAGCGCCTGGCTCCAGGCGCGTGAGGCCTGCAGTGCCGATTCGCCCGAGCGTGCCTGCAGCGCAATCTGTACGGCGCGCCGGTAAACCATGGGGTCGTTGGTCTTGCGTGCGGCATCGAGCACCAATGAAAAAGCCGCACCAGGTTCTTCAGAGCGGGCGCTTAGCTCACCCAGCAAGAGTTGGTAAAAGAGTTGGCTGTCCAGTGCGGATCGTTTTGGGTTTGCCTCAGCCGCCGTGGGGGCTTGGGCATGAACTCCAGCTCCGGCAGCCAGCATAAGGGTCAATAGGACATATTTAAAGCGCATGCGTTCATAATAATCCAAGGCCATTAAAACTATTTCCTTATGCCCGAATTACCTGAAGTTGAAGTTACCCGTCGCAGTTTTGCACAGGCCATTGAAGGTGCGGTTGTGCTGGCTGCGCACCTTGGAAAGCCCTTGCGTTGGCCGCTGGGCTGCCACGTCGATGAGTTGCTGGGGCGGCGGGTTCGCACGGTGGACAGGCGTGGCAAATACTTGTTGATCGCGCTCGATCAGGGCTGGCTGCTGGTGCATTTGGGTATGTCGGGCAGCTTGCGCTTTGGAATTGATTTGATGCCAGCGGGCAAGCATGACCATTTTGAGCTGGTCACCAGCCTGGGGACGCTGCGCTTGAACGATCCAAGGCGCTTTGGTGCGGTGGTTTACGTGAGCAGCCTGATTGACCCGATGGCGCAAAAGTTGCTGGGGCACCTTGGCATGGAGCCGCTGTCAGCGGCATTCGATGTGGCGCAGTTTCGGGTCGGGCTCAAGCAACGCAAGGCGGCCATTAAACAAGTGTTGTTAGCAGGGGATCTGGTAGTGGGGGTGGGCAATATTTATGCGTCTGAGGCGTTGTTTTTGGCAGGAATCCGCCCGACTTGCAGTGCGGCAACAGTGAGTCGCCCTCGGGCAGAGCGGCTGCACCGGGCGATTCGCGATGTGTTGATGCGGGCGGTTGAACAGGGCGGCAGCACCTTGCGGGATTTTTCCAATGCCAGTGGTCAGGCCGGTTATTTTCAGCTGGAGGCGATGGTGTACGGCCGTGCGGGCATGCCCTGCAAGGTGTGCGCCGCGCCCGTCAAACTTGTCCGACAAGGCCAGCGCTCCACGTTTTACTGCCCGGTTTGTCAGAAGCCATGACCCGTTTGGTCATGGCAACGGTGCAAGCGGTGCTATATTGACCGCGCATGCATGTTCTGGAGGCATATTGGGTACATCATTCAACGAGAAATTTGACCAGCACGGCACTTGGCGGCGCGAGTTTGCCCTGCGGCTCAAGTTGCTGTCACAGTGGCTGAAAGATCAGGACTTGCTGGACGCATCGGTTGAAGACCGGCTACGGCGGCTGGAACTACAAGTGCGCGCGGACAAGGTCATGGTGGCATTTGTTGCGGAGTTTTCGCGTGGCAAATCCGAGATGATCAATGCCATATTTTTTGCTGATTACGGACGGCGCATCATGCCCGCCAGCGCCGGGCGTACCACCATGTGCCCAACCGAGATGGGCTATGACCCTGAGGTACCACCGTGTTTGCGCCTGTTGCCCATTGAGACCCGGCTGCAGCCACAGGCTTTGATGGAATGGCGCATGGTGCCCGAAAAGTGGGAGCGCATTGACCTGGATGTGACCAATCCCAAGCAGTTGGCCGAGTCATTCGCCAAGGTCGCTGAAACCCGGCGTGTGACGCAGGAAGAAGCCCGCGCCTTGGGCTTTTGGCAAAACCAGTCCGGGGATAGCAATCCGCTGCTAGATGCCCAGGGCCAGGTTGAGGTACCGAAATGGCGTCATGCCCTGGTCAATATTGCACACCCTTTGCTCAAGCAGGGGCTGGTGATTCTGGATACGCCGGGGCTCAACGCGATTGGTGCCGAGCCTGAGCTCACGGTCAGCCTGATTCCGCAAGCGCAGGCGGTGGTGTTTATTCTGGGTGCTGATACCGGTGTGACCCAGTCCGACCTGTCGATCTGGCGAGAGCATCTGGTGGAAGACGAGCACTCTGCTGTGACGCGCTTGGTGGTGCTGAATAAAATCGACACCTTGTGGGACGCTATGGACAGCCCGCAAGAGGTGCAGGCGCAGATTGACCAGCAAAAGCGCAGTTCGGCCGAAATATTGGGTATTTCCGAGCAGCAAGTGCTGGCTGTGTCGGCGCAAAAAGGCCTGGTTGGCAAGGTTACCAATGATGCCGAGTTGCTCAAACGCAGTTGCCTGAGCACACTGGAAGATGCGCTGAGTCAGGGCATCATGGGGCAGCGCCAAAAGATTCTGGCGACCGCTGTGGTGCGGGGCATTACCGAGCTGCGCAGCGAAACCGGCCGGGTCGTACACGTGCGCCGGCGCGACCTGACGGAACAGTTGATCGAACTCAAAGGATTGCAAGGAAAAAACACACCCGTCATCAAGAATATGCGGGTGCGCATCACGCAGGAGCAGGCTGAATTTGACGCCGGGGGCATCAAGATCCACGCGGTACGATCGGTCCACCTCAAGCTGCTGCGCGAAATATTTAGCTTGTTGGGTCCGGCTGGCCTGAAGCGTGAAATGACGCAATTGACAGACGCTTTGAAGCAAACTGGGCTCAAGCTGGGCATCAAGCGTTTGTATGGCGAAACCTTTGGGCATTTGCGTGCCAATTTGCAGCAGGTACAAGTCAAAGGGCTGGAAATACACACCATGCTGGCGGCCATGTTTCTGCAGCTCAATACCGAATATGGCTTTTCGTTGCAAGCGCCTGACGAGCCCATGACTGACCCCTATTTGCATGATCTTGATCTGATTGAGCGCAGTCATTTGCAATATCTGGGCATTGGAAATGCCTTCCGGCTGGCCCAACCCGAGTTTGCTGACCGATTGGTGCGCGCCTTGTCGACCCGTCTGCGCACCATCCATGAAGCAGCGCTGGGCGATATTGAGGCCTGGAGCAAGTCAGCGGCGTCCCAGCTTGATTCCCAATTGCGTGAGCGGCGAAAGAATTTTGTTCGGCGTCTTGAAGCCATTGACCGCATTGCACACGCATCCGCCGGACTGAATGAACGCATCGCAGAAATCGCCAGCCGGGCTGCCGAGCTTGATCAGGTGGAGCAAAAGTTGGGTGAATTGACGGATAGCCTGCTTCAAATGACGGCCCCGGCGCGTTTTGGTTTGGCCATGAATGAGCACTGATAGAGCGTTGACGTCCTTCTTGTCGTTGGCTGTGGTGCAGTGGCAGGTCACGCATGGAAGGCACGACTTGCCTTGGCAAAACACCCGCGATCCCTACCGGGTGTGGCTATCTGAAATTATGTTGCAGCAGACCCAGGTGGCCACGGTGCGGGATTATTTCGCCCGCTTCGTTGCGCGCTTTGCAGATGTTGCCTCGCTGGCCGCTGCGTCGCTTGATGAGGTGTTAGGGCTGTGGAGTGGTTTGGGTTACTACAGTCGGGCCAGAAACCTGCACCGTTGCGCGCAGGCGGTGATGCAACTGCACGGCGGCGCTTTTCCAAAAACTGCGGAGCAACTGCAATCGTTGCCGGGCATCGGTCCGTCTACTGCCGCAGCCATCGCGTCCTTGTGCTTTGGTCAGCGGGTGGCCATTCTGGATGGCAACGTGAAGCGTGTTTTGACACGTTTTTTGGGGTTTGACGCGGATCTGGCCCAGGCCGCCCAGGTGCAACGCTTGTGGCGACACGCGACTGAGTTGCTGCCGACAGATGACTTGATCACCAACATGCCGCGCTATACCCAGGGTGTGATGGATTTGGGCGCAACCGTGTGCACCACCAAGCAGCCCATCTGCCATGCCTGTCCGCTTCAGGCGCATTGCCAAGCTTTCGCCATGGGCAACCCGGCACAGTTTCCGGTGAAAACCCGCAAACTCAAACGCAGTGTGCAGTCGATCTGGATGCTGTGGGCACAGATGATTGATGGCCGGCTTTGGCTGAGCCCGCGGCCCACGCCAGGCGTATGGGCTGGCCTGTATTGCTTTGCGCTGTTTGATGATCTTGAGAGCTTGCGCGTTGCTTTGCCGCCAGCTTTGCAACCGCAATTGCAAGAGCTGCCAGCGTTCAAGCACGTACTGACGCACAAAGACCTGTACTTGCACCCGGTGCGATTGACCGTGCCCGATAGCAGCGCACTGGATGGTGTCGGCACTTGGGTGCAAGCCGGTCAATGGCCCAAGCTAGGGCTGCCAGCACCAGTCAGAAAGCTGCTTGCTGGCGGTTAACGGGCATCCATTTCACGGTGGCGTGTCAGTGTGACCCAGCGTTTCGCAAACAGTGCGGAGAGTTGTTCTACCAGGTAGACCGAGCGGTGCTGCCCTCCCGTGCAGCCGATGGCCACCGTGACGTAGCTGCGGTGGTTGCGTGCCAATGCGTCCAACCAGTGGTCCAAAAATCCCCTTATGTGTTGCAGCATCAGATCAACATCTGCTTGCTGTTGCAAAAATTCAATCACTGGCGCATCCCGGCCGGTCAGTGCCCGCAGTGCGGGTTCGTAATGCGGATTGGGCAGCATGCGCACGTCAAATACATAGTCGGCATCACTTGGAATGCCGCGCTTGAAGGCAAACGATTCGAACACCAGCGTCAACTGCTCGCTGGGTGCTTTGATGAATGATTTGACGTAGCTTTGCAGTTGGGTGGGACGAATGATGCTGGTGTCAATCACGTGGGCATCATCACGCAAGTCACTGAGCAGATCACGCTCAAGTTCAATGGCCTCGGTCAGCGCGTGGTACTGGTCTTGCGCAGGGTGAAGCTGTGTTTGTGACAGAGGGTGGCGCCGGCGCGTTTCGGAAAAGCGGCGAATCAACGTTTCGGTGGTTGAGTCCAGAAAAATCGAGTCAACGGCAATGCCTTGCGTCTTGAGCTGCTTGAGTTGTTCCGGCACCAGTGGTAACGAGCTGGCGCTGCGCACATCCATGGCAATGGCCAGCCGGTTCGCGTGAAAGCTGCGCTCCAGTGCCACCAGAGGCATCAGTAGCTCCGGTGGCAGGTTATCAACGCAATAAAAGCCAAGGTCTTCCAGCGCGTGCAGTGCAACCGACTTGCCTGAACCCGACATGCCGGTAATCAGGACTATTTGGAGCTTTCTCCTATCGATTGTCATCTTAAGTCCCCTGTGTTTGAAGCATGTCCTTGGCGTGGGCCAAAGTGCTGGCCATCACGCGTTCACCGCCCAGCATGCGTGCCAGCTCGGCCACCCGGTCTTGCCCCTGGACAGCCTCCACCGAACTGAGGGTTGATGTACCTCGCAACTGCTTGCTGACAAGCAGGTGGTGGTCGGCGCAGGCAGCCACCTGTGGCAGGTGCGTGACAGCCAGCACTTGCCGGTCTTGCCCGAGTTGACGCATCAGTTGCCCGACGGTTTGCGCCACGGCACCGCCCACACCGGCATCCACCTCGTCAAAAATGAGCGTCTGTGCTGTGCCCAGCTGACTGGTGGTGACAGCAATGGCCAGGGCGATACGCGACAACTCGCCACCGGATGCCACTTTGTTAATGGGGCGGGGTGTGCTGCCGGCGTGACCAGCCACCAGAAAACTGATCTCTTCGAGTCCGGTTTGCAGTGGTTGCGCCGAAGGCGACAGCTGTACCTCAAACTGACCACCCTGCATGCCCAAGCCCTGCATGGCGGTGGTGATGGTTTTGGCCAGCTTTGGGGCAGCCCGGGTGCGCGCCTGGGTGAGCGCCCCTGCTTTAGTCTGATAGCTTTGCCATGCCGATTCCTGGGCGCTTTGCAGGGCCTGAAGATCCGTCGATGCATCCAGCGCCAGCAGCTCCTGCCGCCAGCCGGTGAGCAATTCGGGCAGGTCTTCTGGTTTGCGCTTGTAGCGCCGGGCCAGCGACACCCACAAGCCCATGCGCTCATCCAGCGCGCCCAGGCGTTCGGGGTCGAGTTCAGTCTTGCGCAAATAGGCCCGCAAGGTGTGCACGGCATCTGCAAGCTGCGCCAGACTAGAGCTCAAAATATCCCCGAGCCCTTTAAATGCGGGCTCTATATGCGCTTGCTTTTGTAGTGATTCAAAAGCGCTTGCGACAGTGGTGCTCGCGCTGTTGTCGTCCTCATCAAGTTTTTGTAGCGCTGATTGCGCGGCATTCAGCAAGGCCTGTGCATTTGAAAGACGGGCGTGGTCAGCATTCAGCGTAGCCCATTCGTCAGGCGCGGGTGCCAGCTTCTCGAGTTCGCCAATTTGCCAGGCCAAGCGCTCACGCTCACGCGCCAGGGTGTCTTGCGATGCCAGGGCCTGGCTCAACTGATCTTGGGCTGCGCGCCATAGATGCCATTTGCCTGAAACGTCGGCCGTGTTGACTTGGGCGTAAGCATCCAGCAGCCCGCGAACAGCATCGGCGCGGGTCAGGCTTTGCCAGGCATGCTGGCCGTGAATGTCGAGCAATTGCTCACCCATGGAGCGCAACTGGGTTGCGGTTGCCGGGCTGCCGTTGATCCAGGCCCGGCTTTTGCCTTGTAGATCAACGGTACGGCGCAGCAGCAGCTGCGGCTCAGTCTGAAACCCGGCATCTTCCAGCCAAGCGGTCGCTCCAGCACTGATTTCAAATTCAGCACTGACATCGGTGCGCTGGCAGCCCTCACGGATCACGTTCACATCAGCACGGCCGCCTGTGACCAGTTGCAAAGCGTCGATCAGAATCGATTTGCCTGCCCCAGTTTCTCCGGTCAGCACGGTAAAGCCGCGCTCAAAGTCAAGGTCCAGTTCACTGACAATGACAAAGTCCCGCAGGACGATGCGTTTGAGGCTCACGTTGTTGTTACTCCTTCATTCCAATGCAATTTTTCGCGCAGCGTGTCAAAGTAAGACCAGCCCTTTGGATGCAAAAAACGCACATGGTGATCTGATCGTTTTACTTCAATGCGGTCGCCGTGCATCAAGGAGGCCAGAGACTGCTGGTCAAAACTCGCGCTGGCATCTCTTCCTGCTACTAATTCAATAGCTATATGTGCAGCATTGGCAAGGACTATAGGTCTATTTGACAATGTATGTGGTGCAATAGGAACCATCACCCAGCCCGGAATGGAGGGATGCAAAATTGGCCCACCTGCCGACAGCGCGTAGGCGGTCGAACCGGTCGGCGTGGCAATGATCAGACCATCAGCGCGCTGGTTGGCGACAAAATGGCCATCCACTTCAACCCGCAACTCCACCATGCCAGATGTTGCGCCGCGATTGACCACCACATCGTTCATCGCCATCGCCTTGAAGACACAATGTCCGCCTCGCATGACGCGGGCGTTCATCAGGCTGCGGTGGTCTTCCACAAATTCCCCTCGCAGCATCTTGCTCAGACTGGTCGCAAAACTGTCGTAGGGTATGTCGGTGATGAAGCCCAGGCGCCCCTGATTGATGCCAATCAGGGGTACCCCGTAAGGCGCCATCTGACGACCAATGCCCAGCATGGTGCCGTCGCCGCCCACCACCAGCCCAAGATCACATTGCTCACCAATTTGCGCTACGCTCAACAACGGATAGTCGGTGATGCCCATGTTGCGCCCGGTGTCGTGTTCAAGAACCACGTCACAGCCCTGGTCGTCCAGAAAATGCGCCACGGCTTCAAGCGCTTTGCGGGAGTTGATGCCCGATGCACCGGAGGCAACGGTTTGGTATTTGCCGATCAAAGCAACATGCTGAAATTTTGACTTCATTCGCAAATTACATCATTAAAATGAACCATGCTCGACGACCGTGCCAAGTTATTACTAAAAGCGCTGGTAGAGCGTTACATTGCCGATGGTCAGCCGGTTGGCTCACGCACGCTGTCCAAGGCATCCGGGCTTGAACTTTCTCCAGCAACCATCCGCAATGTCATGTCTGACCTGGAGGAGTTGGGACTGATCGCCAGCCCGCATACCTCGGCTGGGCGCATTCCCACCGCGCGTGGCTACCGGTTGTTTGTTGACACCATGTTGACCGTTCACCCTGGGCCGCTGGGCACGCACAGCCTGGCTCCGGATCAACCCCAAAAGGTCATGTCCAACGCTGCCAATTTGTTGTCAAGTCTTTCGCAGTTTGTTGGGGTGGTGATTGCCCCTCGCCGCACATCGGTTTTTCGGCACATTGAATTTTTGCGCTTGTCTGACCGGCGCCTGCTGGTCATCATCGTGTCACCTGAGGGCGATGTCCAAAACAGGGTGATTTTTACCGAAGTGGATTATTCCCAGCAGCAATTGGTGGAAGCATCCAATTACCTCAATGCTAATTATGTCGGGCTAGCGATTGAGCAGGTGCGCGAACGGCTCAAAAACGAAATTGATTCCTTACGTGCGGAAATCGCCAGTCTGATGACTGCAGCCGTGACGGCCAACTCTGAGGTGTTGAGCGAGACCCATGGTGAAGTGATTATTTCAGGTGAGAGAAATCTGCTATCGGTCAGCGACTTCTCTCATGACATGAGCCACCTACGGCGCGCCTTTGATTTGTTTGAGCAAAAGGCCCAGCTGATGCGCTTGCTCGATGTAACGGGACGGGCCGAAGGTGTGCGCATTTTTATCGGTGGTGAGAGCCAGGTTGTGCCTTTTGAAGACCTGTCCATTGTCAGTGCGCCCTACGAGGTTGATGGCCAGGTGGTCGGAACGCTGGGCGTAGTGGGGCCGACCCGCATGGCGTATGACCGGATGATTCAGATTGTGGACATCACATCTAAATTGGTCAGTAATGCACTGAGCCATCACAAGTAGCCCCTTACAATCGCCAGTTCGGTCGGGCCGTTAGCTCAGTTGGTTAGAGCAGAGGACTCATAATCCTTTGGTCCACAGTTCAAGTCTGTGACGGCCCACCATTAAAGTAATGCTAGAATACAAAGCTTAGCGGCTGTAGCTCAGTTGGATAGAGTACTTGGCTACGAACCAAGGGGTCGTGGGTTCAATTCCTGCCAGCCGCACCATATGAATAAAGGACTTACATTCGAAAGAATGTAAGTCCTTTCTTCTTTGTGGCGTTTTCATGGGCAAATGCCCCCACCGTTGCCCCCACCGTATCAATAGGTCATCGCAAGCCTGTCCGATACCGTCCAAAGCCCAGCGACGGCAAGATACACCCTTTCCAAAAAAAGTGATTTCCAGAATTTTTCAGTCACATATCACCACCATGTGATCTGCCTGACACAGCCACTCAAACCAGCCTTCGCGCTGGTTTTTTTATGCCGTCCAGGCACGGATTACCCAGACGGGAGGCTGGCTTCTCTCCCAGTCACTTACTCATCCAAGGAGCCCAATGTTTCCAAACACCTCACACCTCGAAGTACTCGCCGCCTTTGCACTGGCCTTTATCGCCGGAGCGATGTCAGCCACGAGTGTCATCAAATACATCGACAAAGTTCGACTCAACACGATCGTGATCCGCCGCTGTGTCCACTCATGAACAACGCCAAACCCACATATCCAAAAGAGAGGAGGTCAGACCATGATCTTGAACTGTCCGAAATGCGATAGCAGGCGAATAGACACTCGCCACTATGGACGACGCACTGGCAGCACCATTGGCGCAGTGGCAGGTGCTGTCGGTGTCGCAGCCAGTGTCTACAGAGGAGCTGAACTCGGTGCCTTGGCAGGAACGCTCACTGGCCCGGTCGGTACTGTGATCGGCACTGTCACTGGCGCCATCATCGGCGGCTTGATTGGTGGTGCCACTGGGGGTGCCGTTGGTGCCAAGCTCGGTGAAGTCATCGATCTCAACATCCTGGACAACCACCGGTGTCTGGACTGCGGCTTCACCTTCTGCAGCAGCAACACGGAAACCGGACCCACGGCGCAAACAACTCAGGCACCCTCAGGCGCCTATGGCTCATCTGGCGGCTTCGAGGGCTATTGAGCCAGACCAGTCGCCACGCTTC
>JBBQLQ010000007.1:0-53271 GCA_038328055.1 Burkholderiales bacterium | reverse complement strand
CTGCCGGTGTCCCCTGTCAACGCTTCGCCCCACACCTCGCGATGTGCAACGCATGACTCGGGGTCAGAGTGATTCGCCATTTCTTCTCCGTATTGAACTTCCATCAACTACGATCTGCCAGCTTATGCTGGCGCACTAACTGCTCAGTTCCTTCGAGGACGTCACAAGCGAGCGCAGCGTGGCAATCCATGACCCCTGGACTCCCTGGATTGCCGCGTCGCTGGCCGCCACGTCGCTACGCTCCTCGCGGCTAAAGGCTTTTGCCTCGCAATAACGAATGTTTTGGTTCAAGATTCGTGTGCGGTTTTGATTTCGAAACTGGAAACTCGCAATGACGATGCCGGGAACAGTTCAGTAGTTACAAATGATCAGCCATTTTGGAAAAAATCTCGTTCAAGCCGTGCCGAAAATCCAAATCCGAAACCTGCACACTGAGCGCCTGGGCCATACAGATCATCCATTTGTCGCGCATCATCGGGCTCACCTTGAATGGCGCATGGCGCATGCGCAGCCATGGATGTCCATTTTTTTCGCTGTACAACTGCGGACCACCAAACCCAGCCGGACAAAAATTCAAAGAAACCTTGCGAAACCCCAGTCAGCCTGTATCACGCCCTCGGTGCGATGCGCGAGGTAAGTGCCGCCCTGCAAGGTGATCATGGCACTACTCACCACGCCTGTCAGCAAGGCAAACGGGTTGAGCAACTGCCAGAACGTACCGGTGTAGGTCGACACCAGGTAGGCATCAAACTGAAATGGCACACCTTCAGACTTCCTGATGCGTATAGGCATAGTTTGCTTTTTTCAGGAATAGGACTGGCACTTGTAGGAGTGGCGGCAGCCGCGAATTCGGGCTTGCCAGCCCTCCCACAAAGTGACATCAGGCTTTCACCATGCAAAATAGATTCCGGGCGGATCAGGAAGTCTGACCTTGCAGCAAATTGCCAAAAGCCACCCCGAAAATCAGTGGCGGGACCGAACCACCGACAAACAAACCCCAGTCCCAGACGCTGCGCCAGGTGCTGTTATTGATCTTGCTACGGTAGTCAAAGCCGACCGGTCGGAAAAACAAGGCCCACAACACCACCAGCATGGCCCAGTAAAAACCACTGAAGGCAGTGGCGTACACCAGCGGCCAAGCAGCAAAAATGGCACCACCGCCAGTGATGAACCAGACCTGGGTGCCGTCCCAGTGCGGCCCCACCGTGTTGATCACCACACGACGCTCCAAATCGCTCTTGCCAACGAACGGCAGCAGCGTGCCCACACCCATGTCGTGGCCGTCCATGACGGCAAAGCCCACCAGCAGCACGCCAACCAGTAGCCACCAGATAATTTTCAGAGTTGAATAGTCAAACATGATGAGTTCCTTCAGGTGTGTGCCGGCGCGAGGTGCCAATCACTTTCATTTTGATAGCGACCCGTACCCAGACTGCCTGGGGCAATGCCGGCAAACTTCACCATCAAAAACATCTTTAGTTTGGTAACTGAACTCGGCACCCACCGGGTTTTGCATCCAGCCATTGGCAATCAAAATCCACAAAGCGTTCAGATTGGTGCCCCGCCATCAACACCGTTACCAACAAATGTTGCGGCCTGCTCAGCCGATCCCAGCCGAAAAGAACAGTCCGATCATGGTTGATTCCAGGACAAACGCCATCAACCCCTCAATGGCCAGCGGCACACCAAAAATATCGCCAACGTAGCGCGAGTAGTAAGCCCAATTCGTACCGAACTGAAACTCCAGCGTGATGCCGGTGGTGACACCCAAAGCAAAGTTGATCCCAAACAGCTTGCCCCAAAAGCGCGTCATATCCTTCCAGACCACGTTGCCGGTCATCACGTAAACACTCTCCATGATCACCAGCATCCAGACCATGCCGAGGGTCAGTGCAATAAGGTTTGCATCCACCCTGACGCGCTGCTCACGCACGAAGCCCCACCACAGGCCAGTCAAAATGACCAACTTGAGCACCAGCACAACGGCCAGTTTGGT
The DNA here is from genome assembly GCA_038328055.1 of Burkholderiales bacterium. Classification (GTDB taxonomy): domain Bacteria; phylum Pseudomonadota; class Gammaproteobacteria; order Burkholderiales; family Burkholderiaceae_C; genus Rhodoferax. Next base: position 51,275 of record JBBQLQ010000007.1, on the reverse strand, counting down.
GACGAGAGCTTTATTTTTTGGATTCATGACAAATTGCACAGAGACACAAGCCCCGTTATCAATCAGCGTGCCGCCTTGAAAATATAAAAAATATTGTTGCAATTCAATGCGTTACAAATTTCAAAAAAAGACATCAAATGGAGGACTATTGATTTACTGCCAAATATGGCAGACTGCCTGTCTATTGGCATAGACTTCAGCAATACCTTGAACCTGAGAGCGCCCATCATGAAACCGTTGCCCGAGCTGATGTCCTTCCTGGAAGGTTTGCCAGAGCCGCACATCCTGTTTGACGCCCAATACCGCATCCTGGTGGCCAATGCTGCATACCGCAACCAGTTCAGCGCGCAGCGCAGCGTGGTCGGGCGCACTTGCTATGAGGTGTCGCACCATTTCAGTGTGCCGTGTGACCAGGCGGGTGAATCCTGCCCGCTGCTCAAGGCGCGCGAGTCCGGCCAGCGCGAGCGCGTGCTGCACCTGCACCACACGCCCAAAGGCGAGGAATACGTCAACATTGAGCTCGCCCCACTGCTGGATTCAGCAGGTGACCAGGCCTTTTTCATTGAAAAGATGGAATCGTTACGGGTAGCGCAAGGGCAAGTCGCGGCGCAAGGCCTGATCGGTCGATCGGCAGAATTTCAGCGCATGTTGGCGCTGGTAGCACGTGTAGCCCCCTCCCAAGCCACAGTGCTGTTGCTGGGTGAATCAGGTACCGGCAAAGAACTGGTAGCCAAAGCCGTACACGAAGCAAGCAGCAGAGCGGCGCGCGCGCTGGTTCCGGTGGACTGCTCCAGTCTGCCGGAAAATCTGTTCGAATCCGAGTTGTTTGGCCATGAACGCGGCGCCTTCACCGGGGCCAACAGCGCCCGCGGCGGCCTGGTCGAAGCGGCCAGTGGCGGCACCCTTTTCTTGGATGAAGTGGGTGATATTCCATTGACCATGCAGGTCAAACTGCTGCGCTTGCTGGAAACCGGCACTTACCGGCGGGTCGGTAGCGCCGAGCAGCGTCATGCTGACATCCGGGTAGTGTCGGCGACCCACCGCGACCTTGATCAGATGGTGGCACAAGGCCGCTTTCGTGAAGATTTGTACTACCGTCTGAGCACTTTCCCCATTCATCTACCGGCCCTGCGCGAGCGCCGGGATGACATCGCCTTGCTGGCAACCGCGTTGCTGACGCGGGTCGCATCGCCACGCAAATTGGCCATCAGTGCCGGTGCGCTGAGCATGCTGCAAATACAAAACTACCCCGGCAATGTGCGTGAATTGCGCAACCTGCTGGAGCGCTCGGCCCTGCTGTGCGATGGCGACACGCTGGAGGCCACACATGTGGAACAGGCACTGCGCTCAGGGCGCAGGCCGGTGCCGCCCGCAGCAGCTGATGCCGCTCCGCTTGCGACTCGGACCAGCACGCCACTGGCTACGCCTGGCGCATTAAGGTCTGCCGAGCTTGCCGCGCTTGGCGACATGGTCAAAACGCACACCGGCAGCCGCGCGGAACTGGCGACCAAACTGGGCATCAGCGAGCGCTCGCTGTACCGCAAACTCAAGGCCATTGGATTAAAATAAATTGCTATATAAATTATAGCTAGCCACGCTTATTCCATAAGGGATATAGGCTGTTTTTATCTAAACTTTGTCTCAACGTGCCCGAACTTGCAGGAATGCATCGGTGGCCGCTGGTCTTTACAATGCTTTCACGCGAAATCAATGCAAAACCAGACTCGCCAGCCACACACTAAAGAGTTCACAACCAACCCCATCGGACACCCATCATGACCCTCCGTACGCACGTTTGCATCAAAACCATCAGCCTTATCGCGGCCCTGTGCGCCAGCACCTTTGCCTTTGCGGGTGACCCAGTGACCGATGCCATGGTGACCGCCAACGCGCCCTACCGCATGGCACTGTACAAAACCAATGGCATCTCGCAAACTGAAGCCCTGCAAGCCGTCACACAAGCTCGGCAAGCCTGGAACCAGTTCAGCCTGCAATACGCTGCAAAACCAGCCGCACCCTATGACCGCGACGCAGCATTTGCAAAATCGGTCGCTGCCGTATCCGCGGTGTATGAAAAGGCATTGGCAGAAGTCAACGCCAACGACATCAAGTTAGCCCATGACACGCTTGAAGCGGTGCGCGACATCACCGCCGAGATGCGCCAACGCAACCAGGTGGTAGTGTTCAGCGACCACATGAACGCCTACCATAGCCAGATGGAAACCATGATGAGCCAGGGACACACCGCGCTGTCCCAACCCAAAGGTCTGCTGCACATGACCGCCCAGACCGGGGCTTTGAGCTACCTGGCCAAACAGCTTGGACTCCAGGCCTCCGAAAATTTGAGCAAAAATCCGGAATTCACTTCCTTGATGAACGCGGTGAACCAATCGGTCAGTCAACTCGAAGCGGCTGTGCTCAACCAGGACGTGGCAGCCACCAAAGAGGCCATCAGCAAGCTCAAAGGCCCCTACAGCAAGCTGTTTGCCAAGTTTGGTTAATTGGAGGGGGTGACCGGGCGTGGTGGCCGGTTGCCTTTGACAGTGGTCAGGCCAAGCGCTTCCCAGTTCATCATGCCGCCACGGTAATAAGAAATTTTGTCCACTGCAAACCCGGCGCGCACCAAGCGGGCAATGCCAACCGGGCTTTGCGGGCACATCGGACCGTTGCAAAAAACCAAAATTTTGGAGGCCTTGGCACAATCCCATGAGCCCTTGCTGAGCCGACTGCAACCCAGTTCGTCCATGCGGTCTTCGATTTCGTTGAACGGAATGTGGTACGTATTGGGAATGGTGGCTTCCAGCGGCTCCTCTTCATCGCGCATGTCGATCACCATGGTTTGGGGATCGTTGAGTGCCCTCAAGACCTCAATTTCGCCAACCGGATGAACACCGGGTTGCGGCACCAGGGGTTGCAAAAAACCCTCAACGGGAGCGCAATCGGTCATCAGACGGGTCACGACCAGTGGCCCGCTGGGTGTATTCACGATGAACTGGCGCTCCTGACCGATGATCTTCAGATGCGCCGAAGCGTCTGCCCTGGCAGGTGTTGACAGCGCAGCCAACAGCGCCAAGGGTAACCAGAATCGCATGTCAGCGACTTATTCCTTGATGGAGCAGACCTCTCCCTTGCAGGAGATTTCAGCATCAAGATACGAGATATTGGTATAGCCCTTGCGGCCCAAGATTTCAAAGGTTTTCTGGCTCTTGGCACCGGTTGCACAACTCACAAAGACCGGCTGATCCTTGGGAATTTTCGCAAAATCTTTTTCCATGTCTTCGATCGGAAGGTTCACCGCGCCTTTGAAATGCCCTCTGGCAAAGTCTGCCGGTGGACGCACATCGAGCATGAACTTCGACGATGCCACAGCTTCTTCAAACACCTTGGGTGAAATTTGTCCAGGGCCGTAGATGGGCTCCCAGCTCACACTGCCCAGCGTGGGAGCCGCGGCCAGCTTGTCTTTCCAGGCTCCGATCGGGAAATACGCAAGCCGACGGAAATCAAGTTCGCGTAACTCTTCGAGTGCTGCATTGACCGCTTCCATGTTGCCCCGCTCAATCACGACAACAGGTGCATTTTTAGACAGTGCCGCGAGCATTTTTTTGCCTTTGTCGCCCTTGAGGTCGTCAAAAGACATCTGAACCGTCTTGTTGGCACCGGTCACAATGGTTTCTTTTCCTGCCGCGGTATCAACCAAGATCAGGTTGCCTTTTTTGATGAAGGATTCTTCGGCCAAAAGTGGCTGGGCTTTCTGGTTCCAGCCCGGCACACCGTTGCGGTAAACCCATGCGTCGGTATACCCCTTTTTACGGAATATCTCTGCTGAATCGACCGACAAGGTGCACTCTCTGCCAGCACAATAAAAAACAACTTTTCCAGCCTGGGGAATGCCGAGCTTTTCCGCATTGGCAAAGTCTTTTTTCAACACATCCAGCGGCAGGCTCACCGACCCCGGAATATGGCCCATGGGAAATTTTGACGCAGGGCGGCTGTCCACCACCCATACCGTCTTGCCGATGGCCCCTTTTTCATAAAAGGACACCATCTGCTCGTTGGTGACCTCATCTGCTTCCACCTTTGGATCGGCGGCCATGGCGTTGAACGCCACTGCCCCCCAAAGCGTCGCAGAAATCAAAATGCTCGTTTTTACCGAATGCCCCATGATTTAACTCCTTGTAAAACAGATGAAATCAACCCGGACCGGTCACGCGAACTTGCCCGGCCTACGCAATGTCAGATCAGCAACCAGCCGTCTTCTTGAAGGACTTGGCAGTGTTCTTGGCATCTTTGTCAAAGCTGGCACGAATCTCATCACCTTCAACGATGCGTTTGTCTTTGAATTTGTCCAGGGTCAAGTCATCGGTAATGATGATCGTGACGGGTGTGCCCGTCTTGCCATCTTTCAGCACCGCAGTGGCAGACTTGCCATCAGCAGCCATGGTGATCTTGGTGATCGGGCCAACCATTTTGCCGACTTCAGCGAAGGCACTGGTGGCAAACGTGGCGGATGTCAATGCCAGAGCGGCAGCGAGAATAAGTTTCGAAAATTTGGTGTTCATGAAAAGCTCCTTATATAAATGAAATGAAAAATCATACCAATCAGAATTTAACCTCAAAGGTCGCATAAATGTTGGTCGCATTCTCTAACGGTGTAGTGGTCATCATCTGGCCATTGACATCACCAATGGCAACCGGTGCACCGACCCAGTTGTTGCTGCCAGTGTAGTCAAATTGGTAGCGCTGCACACCCAGGCGGAAGAATGCCTTGCTGAAGAATGAGGAAATCGGCTTGCGGTCAAGTTCCTGGATGTAGTACGCCTCAACCACATTGCCACGGGTGCCGGCCTTGGCCGTCCACATGTCATCAGCGGCCGGGGCAAAGGTGATCCAGTCCTTGGAACCATGGTTGAATTCCAGGCCAAACTTGGCGTTGGACGGCAAGTCGTAGCGCAGCCCCAGGGCAATTGCGGTACCGCGCTTGTTGGTAGGTGCCTCTGGATTGAAGAACCCACCTGTCATCAGACCTTGAAAGCCAAACTGCGCTGATACATTGTTATTGGGGCGCGAAATGCTCATGGCCGCATCACCAAACAGGTGCAGCGTGCCAGGGCCGACATTTTTGAACGTGCTCAAAAAACCAGCGCCCAGCCAGTCAATGTCGCCCAGGTTGGTCTTGGCCACCGTGTTGCCAAAGTAGGTATTGTTCATGGTTGGGGCATCAAAGATGTTCATGCCACGGTTCCATTGCAGCCAAACGCGCAGCGGGTCGGTGTCAATCGGAACAATCGAAATACCCACCATGTCGGTGTCTTTCAGCGAATTGCCGGTGGAATTGCTGTAACCGCTCTCGAATCCACGACCATAGCAAATTTTGGCGTAAGCACCGGGCAGTGCATCAATTTCTGGTGCATAACCCACGGTCAAGCCGTCAAAGGCGTAGTCCACCAACAGCGACGGTGTGCCGCCATTGCCAGGGCGTGGCTTGTTGAGTTTGAGGTTGCTTGGAGCGCCTTCGGTCGATGGACGACGACCGACCGAGAACCACATTTCCTGATCAGCAATGTTGCTCCAGGTGGCGTAGATGCGGTCGACGTTCAGGTAACTGGTGGACGGAATATGCCCCAGCGTGCCATCAAATACCCCTACACGATCGGCAAAGAAAGGCGCTGAGCCGCTGTTGGTGACAGCCCCGTCATTTTGTGAACCAAATACTTTGTACATCCCGAGCTTGGCAGTCACGCTCACATCCTGCGCAGCCTTGGCGTTGAGGTCGAGTGTGAACTTGTTGCTCATCAGGCTGGTGTTTTTGGGCTGGTAGGCGGGGATGGTCTTTGCAAAAGCGCCCATACCTTGAACCATGCCAGCGTTCATCGGGTTGGCCAGAAATGCATTGGCTTGGTCGTAGGTGGAAACCGCGTTCATGCCTTGAGCGAAACCCATCAGGCCAGACAACGCGCCTGCAGTTGACATGCCGCCAGCGGCTGGTGCACCAAAGTAGCTTGACGATCCAGCCACACTGGACGGCTTCCCAAAGAAGTCAGCCTGCAGCTTGGCTTGCGCATTGGCAAACGTCGCATTCACATCGGTAAACGTCTTGCTCTGCCCTTCCAATACGTCATAGCGGAAGCGGTAGTCGCCGCCCACTGTCAGCCACTTGCCCAGCGACTTGCTTTCGAGTTGCTTGACCTGGCTTTTCAGGTCATCCAGAGCGACTTCAGTGGCTTTGGCAGCCTCGGGGCTGGGTGCTGCAGCTACTGTGGCGGCTTTTTTCTCATTGGCCAGCACTTTACTCTGCAGGGCTTCGAGTTGCTGGGCCAGTCGCTCGTTTTGTGCTGCCAGCGCCTCGATTTTCTTCAACAAATCCGCTTCTGCGGCCTGTGCTGCCAAGGGCAGAAACGCGCTTGCAACCAGTGCGGCCAACAGGTTTTTCTTGAACGTCATAACCAACTCCTTTTACACATTGAATACGCAACTTATTTTTTCGCAGCTTGGGCGGGCTCGGTTTCAAGCTCTTCCCAGCCAGTGATCATGGCCTTGATGTGGGCCATGGGGGTGTGGCCGGTGGTGGCCATGTAAATGTGGGTGATCAAAAAGATCAGCATCGCAAAAGCTGCTGCCGTGTGCAGCAGGGCAATCGTGCCAAGTTGCAGCCCGGTTTGGCCGCCCACGCCGTAAGCGCCCAGGTCATTGTAAAAAAGATACAGCAGGCCAGATATCCAGATCAGCGGATTGATGAACAGTTTGATGCCCAGATAGGTCAGCCGCTGCAGCGGGTTGTGCTTGGCCAGTACCGTTGTGCGGTAAGGGTGCGGGGTATTGGGCTTGAAAATGCCCACCGAGTAATACATGGCCACAGCAACAATGTTTTTGGTGGTGGGTATGTACTGCTTCCATTCACCGGTGGTGAAGTGCCAGAAGATGGCAAACACCCACAAGCCAATCAGCGCCCAAGCCGCCATGCTGTGCAGGTCAACAGCCCGCTGCCAGCCCAGCAATTTGTAAGTGCCGTGCACTTCAAAGCCCGAAAACAACATGAACATGATCAGTGCTGCTTGCGACCAGTGCCAGAAACGTTCAAACCGTTTGAAAAGATATACACGCGTCATGGTGAGGCTCCTGTTAATGGTTGCGTTTGTGGGTAACGATACGGCCGACTGCATGGCCCAGGACACCCAGCAGTGTCAGGGCGGCCAGCGCCCAACCCGCCATGTCAAGCCAACTGGCATGATCGCGACCACGACCCGGCATGTAGAGACCATCAACTTTTTCAAGCCGACCACCGCTGACATGGCAGTCCACACAGCCCAGGGCCTTTTCTTTCGGGGCCACCATGTGGGTAATCGGCCACATGCTTTCGGTACTGATGAAATCGATCTTGCCAGAGAAGTTGAGATTGGCGTTGGCCATACCCATCGCCACTGCCTTGTCCCAATCCAGGTTCTTCCAGAAAGCGGTGTCATCATTGCCGGCCAGGTGGGTGACGATCAGCGACTTGTTGACCGGGTCATAGACTTGTTTGCCACGGAAAATTTTGACTGGCCAGATCATCGACTTGCCGTCGGTCGGGCTGCCCTCGAAGTGGTTGATCTGGGTCGGCTTGTCACCCTTTTCGATCTTGTCGCCCACCATGGTGTACTTCACCGTGCCGTTAAACCAGAGGTATTCAGGAATGACGTTTTCTTTCCAAGTGAAGTCGCCTTTGATCGACATGTAGGTCTCATAGTTGTTTTCATCATGGGTGGTGAAAAATTTGCCGTTCGCATCGCGTTTGCCGGCAGTTGACCAGTCCCAGGTCATCTTGGTGGGTTGACCGCCGCGGGCGTAGGCCGGAATGTGGCAAGTCTGGCAAGCTACCTTGTTGGCGTGCTCATTGAGCTTGACCATCTTGTGGGGAGTCTGGCCGTGGCAAGACTGGCAAGTGGCAGGGTTGCCGTTATCAACCTTGCCGCGCAGGTGAGCCGGGTTCTTGTCTTGGGCCGTAGGTGCGTAGCGGCTGCCCGACACCTGGTGACCTTCGGTCTTGTGGCAAGTCGAGCAGGTGAAGTTATTGCCTTTGACATCCATGTGCACATCAAGTTCTTTGTCGGGTGCCTCAAGTGACGAGTCCAGATCACCGTGCTTGACACCGTCACCGCCGCCGCCATAAAAGTGGCAGGTACCACAGGTGGTGCGTTTGGTGGAGCCGACCTTTTGGGCAATGGCTTTTAGGTCGATGCCTTTGACGATCTTGCCCGAGCCTGGCGGGAATTCAGTGTCTTTGGTCACCGGGTTGCCAGCAAAACCCGAAGGCTTTTTGTACCTGCCAGTGGCATCGTGACATACCAGGCAATCGACATTGACTTCAGATTTGAAATCGAAGCTGTTGTCTTTCCAGCCGTAGCCGATGTGGCAACTGTTGCAGGCAGCTTCGTTGGATTTGACCGACGTGCAAAAATTGTTGACGATATGCTTTTTACCCAGAATTTGCTTGGTATCAGGGTTAGCAAACTCCCAGTTCCAGTGCTGGGTCTTGTGAATTTGTTTGGATGCCTCGGTGTGGCAAGTCAGACAGGCCTTGGTGACCTCGGGGCCGGAGTCAAACACCTGGTCAAGCTCTTTGAACTTGCTGTGATCAGCCGTTGACTTGAGTAATTTCACCGTTGCGGCATCGATCGCCTTCGCGCCAGGGTTAACGCTAGCACTGGCAGCAGCCTTGGGGCTATCGCTGGCGGTAGACACCGTTGAGACGAAAAAAATGGCTGCGAGAACCGCAGACATCAGATATCGGATACGCATCAGAGACTCCTTGTTTTAGCTTGGACACGGTACCCCTAGAGGGTGACTGAAAAGCGGGTTGATGCTAGCAAGGGTTAACCCAGAATTTACTGATATAAATCAATAATTCCGGAATTAATGATATAGACCGAGCGCGATTGGCGTCTCTTATTGACCCGTGTTTCGAAGCCTGCCGCTCAAAATGTTTGGACAGCGGTCCTTGGCAGCTGGGAAAAAATGAACACTTTAAATGGGATGACTCAAGAATGTCGATTGATTTGTGCGACACCGCACTGACGGCCCGACAGCTGAATGCGATCATGACCGCAGCTTTCCAAAAACCGCAAACCACTACATTGAAGGAAAAATCATGGGCCTCGGAACTATTTTATTGATCGTTTTGATCCTGCTGTTGATCGGCGCAATTCCCAGCTGGCCACACAGCCGGAGCTGGGGCTATGGCCCAAGCGGCGGGCTGGGGCTGGTGCTACTGATCGTGATCATTTTGCTGGTAATGGGCAAAATCTGAAGCATCTTTGGGCGAAATGCAAGGCATGTTGATGCCGACGTTTACGTGAAATACACAGACCCGTCATTCCGGGCGCAGCGTGGCAATCCATGCAGTGTGAATCCATGGATTGCCACGTCGCTGGCGCTCCTCGCAATGACGAATGTTTCGGATCAAGGTTCGTGTGCGGTATTGAGGCCGAAACTGGAAACTCGCAATGACGAAGTCTTTACCATTTCAGGGCGAATCAGAGGGTACGCGTAAAAGTTAGTGCAACTTCAGACTTCCTGATGCGTATAGGCACAATTTGTTTTTTTCAGGAATAGCACTGGCACTTGTAGGAGCGGCGGCAGCCGTGAATTCGGGCTTGCCAGCCCTCCCACAAAGACAAAACCAGGCTTTCACCATGCCAAATGGATTCCGTGCGGATCAGGAAGTCTGAACTTACGCGTTGATTTGGACCGCCAGCGTCGGACAGCACAGCTACAATAAGTAATTGGACAATTACTTAAGGTGCCATGCAAGACATTGACAAACCTGGCAAGCAGGCCACAAAAGTCCGCCAGGCGGGTTTGGTGGAAGCCGCTTTGCGGCTGGCTGCCCAGCGCAGTCCGGCCGACATCACCACGGGCGACCTAGCGCACGCAGTGGGCATCACTCAAGGCGCGGTGTTTCGCCACTTTCCCAACAAAGAGGCGATCTGGCTGGCCGCGCTGGACTGGGTCACCGCCACGCTGATGGCCCGCCTGCAAGCCGCTGCTGCCGCCCAGCCAAGCGCACTGGCCGCACTGCAAGCTGTTTTCATAGCCCATGTGGACTTTGTCATAGCCTACCCCGGTGTGCCGCGGGTGATTTTTCAGGATTTGCAACAGCCAGGCGACTCCATTCCAAAAGCCCGGGTGCGGGGTTTGATGCAGCAATATCGCCAGTTGCTGATGCGCCTGCTAGTTCAGGCCAAAGATGAACAAACTATAGCAACTAACGTAGATTTCACGGGGGCTAGCGTGCTATTTATTGGCTCAATCCAAGGATTGGTCATGCAGTCGATGATCTCGGGTGATATGGCGAGCATGGCCACCCTGGCCCCCGGCGTATTTGCCATTTACCAGCGCGGCTTGCAGGCCAGCGCATCCATTTGAATTGGAAGGAACTCCATGTTGCGCAATCCTCTTTTGCTCCGCCGCTTGGCCATTGGTGCGGTCATCTTGACGCTGCTCGGTGCGGTGGCCTTTGTGTCACTGCGCACCGGCCCGCTGGCCCCCATCAAGGTAACCGTCACGCAACCGCATGAAGGCAGCTTGAACCCGGCGATTTTTGGCATTGGCACGGTCGAAGCCCGGCGCAGCTGGATGGTTGGCCCCACCGTAGCCGGGCGCGTGCTGAGTGTCAAGGTGGATGTGGGCGACGCTGTCAAAGCTGGCCAACTGCTGGCTGAGATGGACCCGGTGGATTTGGACCAACGCCTGGCCGCGCTGGATGCCTCGCTAGCCCGTGCCGGCAGCACCCAAACGAGCGCCGCCGCGCAAGTGGCCGATGCCACCGCCCGGCGCGCTTTGGCAGCCGCCAACACCCAGCGCAACCAAGACTTGGCGCGGCAGAATTTCATCAGCCCCGGCGCGCTTGATGCCCGGCTGCAAGAACAATCATCGGCCGATGCAGCGCTGCAAGCAGCTCAGGCCAACCTGGCAGGCACCGGCCAGGACACCGTGCGCCTGAAGGCCGAACGCGCCGGGCTGGCCCAGCAGCGCGGCAATGTGCGCCTGCTCGCCCCCGCTGACGGCATCGTCACCACCCGTGATGCTGAAGCCGGCAGCACCGTGGTGGCTGGCCAGCCAGTGGTGCGGCTGATCGACCCGGCCAGTCTGTGGGTCCGGTTGCGGGTGGATCAGGGCCGCTCCAGCGGGCTGGCGACCGGGCTCAAGGGCAGCATCGTGCTGCGTTCGCAGCCGCATACCACGTTACCCGGCCAAGTGGCCCGCATTGAGTTGCTGGCCGACAGCGTGACCGAAGAGCGCATTGCCCAAGTGGCTTTTGAGCAGACCCCGGCGGGCGCATCGGTGGGCGAAATGGCTGAAGTAACCTTGCAACTGCCCGCCACCACCCCTGCCCTGCTGCTGCCCAACGCCAGCATCCAACGCGTGCAAGGACAAGCCGGGGTCTGGCGGCTTAATGGCGACAAACCAGAATTTGCCCCGGTACAGCTCGGCATCAGCAGCCTGGACGGCCAGGTGCAGGTGCTCAAAGGCCTGAGCAAAGACGACCGCGTGGTGCTCTATAGCGAAAAAGCCCTTAAAACCGGTGCCCGCGTGAAGGTGGTAGACGCACTGCTGAAACCCGAGGGGCAGCCATGATCAGCCTAGCCGGGCGCGACATTTTGCATGGCTGGGGCAAATTCGCCCTGACTGGCCTGGGACTGGGGCTGCTGATAGGCGTAACCCTGTCCATGGCCGGCATTTACCGCGGCATGGTCAACGACGCGCAGGCCTTGCTGAGCAACAGCGGGGCGGATTTATGGGTGGTGCAAAAAGACACGCAAGGCCCCTATGCCGAGGCCTCCAGCCTCAAAGACGACGTGGTGCGCAGTGTGCGCGGCATGCCGGGTGTGGGCCAGGCCGCCAACGTCACTTACCTGACGCAACAGGTGCAAAAGGCCAGCGGTGATGAGGTGCGCGTGATGGTGGTCGGTATCGAGCCTGGCCAGCCAGGGGAGCCTGGTTACTTGGTGGCGGGCCGCCAGCTCACCCGCAACCACTATGAGGCGGTGGTCGATGTTAAAACCGGCATCAAACTGGGTGAGCCATTGCGCATACGCCGTCACGACTACACCGTGGTGGGGGTGACACAGCGCATGGTGTCATCCGGCGGTGACCCGATGGTGTTTATCCCCCTGAAAGACGCGCAAGAAGCGCAGTTTTTGAAGGACAACGATGCCATCGTCAACGACCGCGCCCGCACGGCGGCCAACCCGGCCTTCAACCGCCCTGGCGTGCCCGGTTTGCTGGACTCGGTGCAAGGTTTGCAAACCAGCAGCCGCAGCGTCAACGCTGTGCTGGTGCAGTTGCAGCCAGGCTGGCACCCCGAAGCTGTGGCCGAGTCGCTCAAGCGCTGGAAACATGTGCAAGTTTTCACCCGCGCAGACATGGAAGACATTCTGGTGGCCAAACTGATTGCCACCTCGGCCAAGCAAATCGGCATGTTCCTGGCGATTCTGGCGGTGGTAAGTGCGGCCATTGTGGCCTTCATCATCTACACCATGACGCTGGGGAAAATCCGCGAAATTGCGGTGCTCAAACTCATTGGCACGCGCAACAGCACTATTGCCGGCATGATCTTGCAGCAGGCGCTGGGCTTGGGGTTGATCGGTTTTATCGTCGGCAAAGTGGCGGCCACGGCGTGGGCACCGGCATTTCCGAAATTTGTACTTTTAACACCGCAAGATGCCGTGACCGGACTGATCGCCACAATGCTCATCTGTGCCTTGGCCAGCCTGCTGTCGATTCGCGTGGCGCTGAAAGTTGATCCCGCTGAGGCGATTGGATGAGCACCATCAACACCCACACCGTGGCGAGCGGCGGCATCCACATTGAAGGGCTGCGCAAGACCTATGGCAAGGGCGACAACGCCGTCGAGGCCCTCAAAAACGTCACCATGTCGGTGGCACCAGGCGAAGTGGTGGGGCTGGTCGGGCCATCAGGCTCGGGCAAAAGCACACTGTTGAAATGCCTGGGAGCCATCATTGAACCCAGCGCCGGGCGCATGACACTAGGCCAGGATGTAATTTATGACAACGGCTGGAAAGTGGCCGACCTGCGGGCGCTTCGGCGCGACCGCATCGGCTTTATCTTTCAGGCGCCCTACCTGATCCCGTTTCTGGATGTGACCGACAACGTGGCCTTGCTGCCCATGCTGGCGGGCGTGGCTAACCCGGCGGCCCGTGCGCGGGCGCTGGAGCTACTGACGGCACTGGACGTGCAGCACCGCGCCAAAGCCCAGCCGTCGCAGCTTTCGGGTGGCGAGCAGCAGCGGGTGTCGATTGCCCGGGCCCTGGCCAACCGCCCGCCAGTGATATTGGCCGATGAGCCGACTGCGCCGCTGGACAGCGAACGCGCTTTGGGCGTGATGCGCATCCTGAATCAGATGGCGCGCCAGTTTCAGGCCGCCATCATTGTGGTGACACACGATGAAAAGATCATTCCCACCTTCAAGCGGATTTACCACATCCGTGACGGACAGACGGTGGAAGAAGCCGGCGAAGGCCGTGCGCTGGATTAAGCGCTGACCCGCAAGATCAATCGAACGACGGCACCTCGGGCTTGGCCACTGGCTTGCCGGCCGCCGCCCAGGCATCAAAACCACCAACGATGGACTGCACATTGAGGTAACCCATGTCATGCAGGGCCACCGCAGCCAGCGCAGCGCGGCCACTGGTTTTGCAGTACAGCACCACTTTCAGGTCACGCGCTTGCAGGGCCGGGTTGGCGCTGAACTTGAATTCAAGCAAGCCGCGCGAGACATGCACGGCACCACCGATGTGGCCCGCCGCAAATTCGTCGGCCTCACGCACATCGACCAGCACATCGGCATCCAGAATGGCTTGCTCGACTTCGGCAATATTGATTTCCTGCACGCGGGATTTGGCGGCAACAACGAGGTCATGGGCAGTTTTCATTGAATTTTCCTGATTGAAGTTTTACTATTAAATTTGTAGCTGCTTACGCTCTATTTATAAGGGCTGTAGGCCAATATAATCACAAACGTTGACCAAGCCAGCGGGTCACATGCGCCAGCCCCTGGTGGCCCGGGCCTTCAGACAAGGCGACCTCACCGTGCCAAGCCAGCAGCGCACTGACCAGGCCATCAAAGTCGGCGCTCAGCTGCTCCGGGCTGTAGAGCATATCGGCATCCTTGGGGCCACCGCTGTTGTATGACAGTTGCCCGGTGTGGAAGGCCTCCAGAATTACCCAGCCACCCGGCTTCAAACCCAGCGCCAACTGGCGGTGGGCGCGCTGGCGCAGTAATGACGGCAAGTGGGTAAAAATCAGCACCAGTGCATCAAAACTGCCCGCCTGTGGCGACCAGTCGGCCAGATCGACCCATTCGGTGCTGAGCGCAACCGAGCGGCTGGCCGCCAGATCGCGGGCTTTTTGCAGGCCCACGGCCGAGTTGTCCACTGAAGTTACCGTGTGTCCCTGTTCGGCCAGCCAGACACCATTGCGCCCCTCGCCGTCGCCTGGCACCAGCACCCGGCAAGCCGCAGGCAACCGGCTCGCCTGCTCGCGCAAAAAATTGTTGGGGTCGGTGCCGTATTTGTAGCCGGGTTCGGCAAATCGTTGATCCCAGAAATTCATCAGTTCCTTTGCAATGGTTGGATACCCCATGGAGTATTAAAATTATGCCTGAAATTATGAACGGTCATGCCCGGCGTTCAGCACGCGGCGCTGCAAACCGGGTAAAGTTCAGCCCACAACAAGGAGACTTTGCATGCCACACCGACCATCAACCAACACGCCATCAGCCACCCTGCTCAGCCGACGCACCCTGCTGGGCGCAGGCCTTGCCGCTGGTGCCACCGGCCTGGCACTATGGCCTGAAGCCAAGCTGCTGGCCCAGCAAATCAGTGATTTCGTTGAAGGCGGGCCGATGCCCGACATTGCGCCGGTACAGATGTCCGAGCATGTCTGGACCATTTTTGCCGCTGACGGCTTTCCCACCCCAGAAAACCGCGGCATGATGTCCAACGTGACCTTTGTTGTGACAAGCGCAGGGGTGGTGGTGCTGGACTCTGGCAGCTCACTGCAAATCGGCCAGATGGCCATTCGCATGATCAAAAAAGTGACGCCCAAGCCGGTTGTAGCGGTGTTCAACAGCCATGTACACGGTGACCATTGGCTGGGCAACCATGCCTTTGCACAAGCCTATGGCGACAAATTGCCCATTTATGCGCTACCCCTGACCATGGCGCAGATCAAGGGTTATGAAGGTAACCTGTGGCGCAGTCTGATGGAACGCTGGACCAACCAGGCCACTTCAGGCACCCAAGTGGTCGCACCCAACACTGCTGTGGCGCACGGCCAGACGATGCAGTTTGGGGATGTGACCCTCAAAATGCATTTTTACGGTACCGCGCACACTGCAGCCGACTTGTGCGTTCAGGTGGTGCAAGACAAGGTGACGGCCGTTGGCGACATCGCAATGGCCAACCGCATTGCCAATATTGACGACGGCTCTTACCCCGGAACCTTCAAATATTTCAAAGACATTGCAGCGGCCGCCGGTGACCAGCTCTGGCTACCCGGCCATGGTGAGGCGCGGCATGACCTGCTGCAAACCTACGGCAAATTCCTGGCTGGCATTTGGGAGCCCTGTTTGCAGGCCATCAAGGACGGCAAGAGCGAAACCCAGGCCAAAGCCATGGTGCTGGCCGACCCGCGCGTTGCCAGCCGGGCATCGACCATGCTGGGCTTTGATTCCAATATCGGCAAGTACACCAGCCTGGCGTACCTGGAGGCCGAAAAAGAAGCCTTTTAAAAGGCAGAAAAAACAAGCCCATGCAGCATCGCCCGCATGGGCTTGTGGGGTGATCCGCTTAGAACGCCAGTGTTTTTACGTCAGGCTTGAGCAGATATTCAACCACGTCGGCGGGCTTGGCGGGTGTCACGCCAGGCAGCAAGTCCGTCGGCTGACGACCCGTGTTGGGCAAATACAGGGCGCAGACTTCCACTTTGGCACCGGCCTTGATCAGGCCTTGCAGCATTTGCTGGGCTGTCACATTCTTGGGCTTCAGGGTGGGCATTTCTTTGCCGACCACTGCAATGTCGCCGCCAGCGTCGCACAGCAGCACGCGGACACCAGCTTTTTGCTCAATCGCCTGACCGGCCAGCACTATGCCAGCGGCCTGCGCCATGGCACTGCCACTGTTGATGGATACGAACAAATCGGCGGCTTGGCTCGATGCCGCAACTGCCAAGAAGGTAGCAGCGATCAAAACAGACTTTTTCATAAACAACTCCTGATTAAAAAACAAAGAAACTCTTTAACAACCCGAACAGGCAGAACTATTCCACACACCCCGGGGAACGTTTTTGATCTGAATCAAACTTTGACAACCCCCCTTGGCGAGCCCTGCTTTTCAGGAAGCGGGCTTGGCGCAGGTCGGCGCACCAGCGCTGCGCGCAGATACTTTTTGGTGGTGATGCAAGCTCAAGCGATGGATCACGCCTTGATCCCCTGTCATTTTGAATCCAGCAAAGCGTTCATGCACGCACCGCCCTGGACTTGAACTCGCCACCCACGAACAATGCACCGAAAGGAATAAAGGAAGCAAGCAGCAGCAAGGTGGCACCTTCGCCCAATGAAGCCATCCGCAGCGTGCGCAGGGGGCCGCCGAATGCGTCGAATGCAGAGTGGGTCATGTTCTGGTTATTGCATTTTGCGCAGGGTGATAGCGCCCCGAATCTGTCCCTCGGCGTAGCCCGTGGCTTTGTCATCCGGGTACAACGCATGGATTTTTTCGGCTACATCAGGTTTGAGAGATGCCGATTCTCCGTGGCAGGCCAGGCAGGGCTTTTGCACCGGCAGTGCCTTCATGTAGCGGAATTCCTTGACACCACCTTCGTCGACAGCTGCGTATTTTTCAAGCTTGGTCAGGTCTTCGCCAGCCGCGGCGCGCTGGTCAAACTCTTGCAATGTGGCGCGCTCCCAGGCATCCGGCACTGCCTTGGGGTTGCGGTTGCGCAAGCTGACCCGGCGAATCGCCCAACCGGACTGTTCAGACGCAGCTTTGGCCATTTGCGGGGCCTTCACATTGCAAACGCCAATAGCAGCAGCCACACCATTCTGTGCAATTTCTTCGGTGAGCACTTTCAACAACTTGGGTGGCATGGCACTTGCCACGCTACGGGCAGACTCCAGCACGGCAGTGTCATCCGCCATGGCGTTCAAGCTGGTCAGCAGCGCTGCGCACAGAGTCAAGCGAATGGATGAGGAGAGAAAACGAGGGTGTGATTTCATGAAATATCCTGAGAGGTTGGCTAAGGCTGCAATTAGGCTCGTCGAACGGGTCAATGATTGGTGACCAATGTTACCCAAACTAGGCCGCCTGGCCAAAGCTGTCGGGCATCTGGATCGCCACCACTTCACCCTTGGCGGTGGCTACACCGGCGGCAAAAACAGTGCACGCAATCACCACCTTGCGGCCCTTGATTTCCTTGACATGGCCACGAATCTCAAGCGTGACATTGATCGGCGTGGGTTTCAAATAATCGACATGCAAGGAGCCGGTGACGAATCTGAAGGCGGGCAAGCTGTCCATCTCGCGCCCTTCCTGGCGGTACATGGCGGCGGCGGCCGTGCCCGTGCTGTGGCAATCAATCAACGAGGCGATCAAGCCGCCATAGGTAAAACCTGGAATGGCGGTGTGATAGGGCTCAGGGGTGAAATGCGTCACGGTTTCTTCGCCATCCCAAAACGTCTTGATGCGGTGGCCGTGGTCATTTTTGGCACCGCAGCCATAGCAATGCGACAGGTTTTCAGGGTAGTAGTCTTGGAATGCTTTCATCATGTGTCTCCGTAGGGTGTTATCAGTAAAGGTCTAAATTTTGCTATTTTTTAAATAGTAGCTTACGCTTTATTTATAAGGGCTAGAGGCTGATTTGTTATAAATTTATGGCCAGATCAATGCGGGGCGTACAGCTTGGCGTGAATGCGCTGGGTGGTGCGCCACACTACCCACAGCACCACCGGCACCAGTGCACCCGCCGCGATCTCGGGGTTGATCGGCACGCCAGCGGCTTTGAGTGCCTTGCCGCCGTACAACAGCAAGCTGATGACGTAATACGAGATGGCGGCAATCGACAGGCCTTCGACCGTGCTTTGCAGACGCAACTGTGTTTCTTGCCCACGGGTCAGCTTTTCCAGCAACTGCTGGTTTTGCACTTCGGTGGCAATGTCCACCCGGGTGCGCAGCAAGTCACTGGTACGCGCTACCCGCTCTGACAGTGAGGTCAAGCGCTGCGCTGTAGCCGCTACTGTAGCCATGGCGGGCGACAGGCGGCGCTGCATGAATTCACCAATGGTCTGGGTGCCTGGAATGGCCTTTTCACGCAGCTCGGCAATTCGCTGCCCGACCAGCGTGTAGTAGGCCTGGGTCGCAGAAAACCGATACACATTCTCTGCCGTGGCGCGCTCGATTCCGGCCGCCAGCGAGACCAGGGTGTCGAGCAGCTCCTGATCAGAGGCAGACTTGTTTTCCAGCCGTGCGGTGATGGTGGCCAGCGCGTCTTCGGCCTTGGTCAGCATCGGTCCCAGCGCCTTGGCCACCGGCAGACCGCGCAGGGCCATCAGACGGTAAGTTTCGAGCTCCAGCAGTCGCTGCGCAATGCGCCCGGCGCGGGTCTGACTGGTGCCCTCGGGGGCAATCACCAGCATGCGCTCGAAGCCGTCCTCTTGCAGGCGAAACTGCGTCAGCGCCCAGGAGTGACCCATGGGGTGGCCATAGCCTTGCCGGTTGGCAGGTTCGCCAGCGCACCCTGCCGCACTGACAGCATTGCTACCCATGAGAGAGGCCACCACAGTGCGCCCGCCCAGCCAGGTAACCGCCTGCGCCATCAGCGCGGGCGCATCATCCAGCGCGGCGTTGAGCATGACCAGTTGAACGGCCGCCACAGTGCGCCCAGGAATCTGACACAACCACTCAGGCGGCACCGCCAAATGCGCCAGCAGTTCAGGCTCAGACGTACCCAACAATGCATGCAAAGGCAAAGGCTGCATGATGGAATAGCGGGTGAACTCGGTGTGGCGCTCCCACTTGACGGTGAAGCCCAGTGCACGCAGCCGCAAAAAATTGTCTTTCAGTTGCTCGGACATCAACGCCTGCTGACCCGGCAACAATCGCAAATGTGCGCATTCGGCATCCCGGTTGATGCCCTCATTGAGCACCGCTACATAGGTGATCAGCGCAGGCAGTCGAACCCGCGCTGACGGGCGCGCGTGCACCTCGTTGTGCAATGCAGTGCGCAGTGCATCGTCGGGTGGCAGAAAACGGTGAGGGTTGGTGGCAATGTCGTGCATGGGCGCTATTTTGCAACCATCTTGCCCCCGTCCGCGCACAAAGCCTCAGAGTTGCCGGTCTTTGAGCAAATCGCGCAAGCGTTTGGGTGCCGGTACCAGCGGTGTTCGGCTTTTTGTCCAGGCCCCCTGATCCGAAGGCGACAAAGCACGCCCACGGCTCATGAACCAGGATGCCAGCTTGTACAAACCCGAGCGGCTGTACACCTGCGACCAGACGCTCCACACGGAAGATACCATCACGGTGCGCGCAGCGCCACTACCGCGCAGGGTGGCATCTTCGGTATTGGGGCGTGCCTGCGCCTCATTGCGCAGGCGCACCAGAATGTCAGTGATCGGGATTTTCACCGGGCAAACTTCAGCACAAGCCCCGCACAGGGTGGAGGCAAAAGCCAGCGGATAGGTCGACTCCAACCCCAGCATGTGCGGCGAGATGATGGCCCCAATCGGGCCAGGGTAAGTCGTGCCATAGGCATGACCGCCAACGCGTGCATATACCGGGCAATGGTTCATGCAGGCACCACAGCGAATGCATTGCAGGGTGGCGCGTAGTTCGTCATCGGCATAGGCCTGGGTGCGACCGTTATCGAGCAAGATCAGGTGCACTTCTTGCGGACCATCTTTTTCGCCCGGCTGGCGCGGGCCGCTGATCATGTTGACATAGGTGGTGACCGGCTGACCGGTGGCCGAGCGCGTCAGCAAGCTCAGCAGCGGCGGCACATGTTCCAGCTTTTCCACCACCTTTTCGATACCGGTGATGGCAATGTGCACCTTGGGCACGGTGGTGCACATGCGGCCATTGCCTTCATTTTCGACCAGACACAGGGTGCCGGTTTCAGCCACGCAGAAGTTCACGCCTGACAGGCCAATATCGGCATCGGCAAACTTTCGGCGCAGCACCTTGCGGCCAATCGCGATCAAGGCATCGACATCTTCGGTGTACGTCACGCCCGGCACCTCTTGGGCGAACAATTTGGCAATGTCCTGCTTGGTCTTGTGAATGGCTGGCATGATGATGTGCGAGGGTGCCTCGCCCGCCAATTGCACGATGTACTCACCCATGTCAGATTCGAAGGCCTCAATACCCGCGGCCTCCATAAAGTGGTTGAAGCCAATTTCTTCGCTGACCATCGACTTGCCCTTGATGATCTTTTTTGCATTCACACGCTGGGCAATCTTCAAGGCAATGGCGTTGGCCTCATCGGGTGTCTGGGCCCAATGCACCTGAACGCCATTGGCCGTCAAATTGGTTTCAAGCTGCTCCAGCAGGCGCGGCAGATTGGCCAGACTGTATTTCCGAATCTGCGAGCCAAGCTCTCGCAAGCCCTGCAATTCGTCCTGATCAATGAACTGTGCTTTGCGTTTGGCCTGTAAAAAGTCCATGGCACCGCGAAAGTTCTTGCGCTGTGCCGGATCGTTGAGCACTTTGTTACTGCGATCCTTGAAGTCTTGCGTCGGGTTGATGGGGATGACCTTGCTCATGCTGCTGCTCCTTGGGCCGGGACTTGGGTGTGGCGCAATAGCACCACCAATTCACGCGGGCCGTGCGCACCGTAGGCCAGGGTTTGCTGGATATCAGCTGTCTTGGATGGGCCGCAGATCAGTAGCGCATTGGTGGGCATGCCGCTGGCCCAGCCTTCATTCGTCATGGCCGAATAAAAGTCGGCGTGAATCGTGTCCACATCCAGCAGCACAAAGTGGGTTGAGGGCACCAGCGACATCAGGCGTGGCTCGGCAGCCGTTGGCCACAAAATCAGGCTGCCGGTCTCGGCAATGCCCCCTCGGGCCAAGGTAAGGGACGCATCAATACCATCAAACAGCAGGTCTTGCCAGGCATCAATGGGCTGCTCGTACCGGATGATTTCCAGACCCTCTGGTGCCTGTTGCGCCAGCGCTTCACCGTGTGGCGTACCAGCACCCAGCAACATCTGGCGCAAGCCCTTACTGGCCGCAACTTGCAGCAGCACGGCTGCCCAGTTGTCATGAGTAACATCATGGATTTCGGTGTGCACCGCTTCCAGTGCCGCTCGCAGGCGTGCCGTGCGCTCCACCACGTCTTCGTGACGACGACGGGCGTCAAACCAGGCCGCCACATCGGGCAACGTCGGTGCGCTGGGAATGGCAGCGGCGCGCAGCTTGGCCAATATGCTGTCGCGCGCGCTCATGACGGCACCCCGGTGGTGCGGTTCCACAGGAAGCTGGCCAGGTGCTCACCCGGCAGCGTCAACGTGCTGCGGCCTGCGATTTCATCTTGCTTGGCGGCACGGCCGGTGATGTTGAGCAGGCAACCGCAGTCGGCACTGACGACACATTGCGCCCCGGTGTCTTTGATGGCAGCAACTTTGTCGGTGACGATCGCCTCGGAAATTTCAGGGTGCAACAGCGCAAAGGTGCCACCAAAACCGCAGCATTCTTCAATGCGGGCCTGTTGCACCACTTTCACATGGCCCAGCGTGTCAAGCAGCGCTACGCTGGTGTCGTGGGTGCCCATTTGCCTGCGGGCATGGCACGAGGTGTGCAGCGCCACCGTGCACTCTGCCCCAAGGTCTTCGTGGCTGAAATTGACCACATGCACCAGAAATTCGCTGAGTTCATAGACCCGCTCAGACAGTTCAACCGCCCGCGCATACAACACCGGATCATCCGCAAACAGATGCGGGTAGTGGGTGCGCATCATGCCGCCACAGGAGCCCGAGGGCACCACCACCGGCCATGGTTGCGTGAACAAATTGAGCTGCTGCAAAGCGACAGCACGGGCTTCATCAGGGTAGCCGCTGCTGTGCGCCGGCTGACCGCAACAGGTTTGCTGCTCTAGGTAGTGCACCCGGATGCCCTCACGTTCAAGCAGGCGAACCGTGTCAAGCCCGGCCTGCGGTGCAAACTGGTCAACCAGGCAGGTCGCAAAAAGGTAAACGTCGGCCGGCTTGGGCGGGTAGCTTCGCTGTGTTGGGGTCAATGTCTGCATGCGCATCTCCTGTATTTGTGCGTGAATTATTGACCGCTTCGCCTGCTGTGAGCGTGAGCTTTTTTCAAGTACCTTGAGCAGCATTCAAACTGATTGGCCCAATCGGCATCTGCCGGCGAACCGAGTTGTGTTTCGTTGTTGAACCCTGCACTGTTTAGAAAAAACCCCCTAAATTGTTGCAATGCAACAAAAACTGCTTGCACAGCCACGGGATAACCCTATAATTCAAACCATGCTGCACTGCAACATGTACCGGGTTCAAACTCAGTTACGGCGCAGATACCTCGTTTTAAATCTATTGGAGAAATGATTATGATGACCGTAGAACAAGTTTTGGCCTCACAAAAAGCAAATGTTGAAACCCTGTTGGGCCTGACCACCAAAGCCTTTGAAGGCGTGGAAAAAATTGTTGAACTCAACATGACCGCCTCCAAAGCGGCTCTGGCTGAAACTTCTGACAACGCAAAAGCACTGCTGAGCGTCAAGGATGCGCAAGAACTGATGGCTCTGCAATCAAGCCTGCTGCAGCCTCTGGCTGAAAAGACCGCTGCTTACAGCCGTCATCTATATGAAATCGCCACTAGCACCTCCAGCGAATTCAGCAAGGCTGTTGAAGGCCAGGTTGCTGAAGCCCAACAAAATTTCACTGGCATGATCGATGCCGCTGCAAAAAACGCACCTGCTGGTTCTGAAACCGCTGTTGCTGCCATGAAAAGCGCCGTAGCCGCTGCCACCAACGCTCTGGAATCCGTGCAGAAGGCCGTCAAACAAGCCACTGATGTGGCCGAAGCCAACTTCAACGCAGTAGCCAATACAGCCAACACCGCTGCCAAGCCCGCTGCCAAAAAACGTTAAACAGCGAAATTAGCAAACGAAGTCTAAATATCAAGGGAAAACCCTGAGATACTTCAGCTGAATTGAATTTTTTATGAAACCTGTCGGTTTCATGCAGGTTGTCTCCTCGGGTCCTTTCGAAACCATCAGGTTCAGGGATCCCTTAAGGGTTGGTCGTAAGACCAACCCTTTTTTTTACCCAATTCCCGCCAGCGCAAGTCACTTGAACTTCGCTTGAATCGCGCTGCGCAGTCCGTCCATGGATACCAGCATCGACTGGCGACCCGCTTGAATAGCCTGCGTTCTGGATGCGAAACTGGCGCTTGAAAGCCCCGTCGTGGCGGGTCTGATGACAATATCGGCATCGCGCAGCTCAAAGGCGTTGATGCTGTGCCCCATGATCGAAAAGGTCTGCATCAGAATCTGAAAAGTGTCCTGCGCGGCGTTACTCTCTGGCGTGCTGGAGATATCAACGGCAATCACCACCTCAGCGCCCATCTGCCGTGCAAACCTGACCGGCACCGGCGACACCAGCCCACCATCCACATAATCACGATTGGAGATAGTCACCGGTTGAAAGACTGCCGGAATGGCACTGGACGCGCGCACTGCCGTAGCCGTGTCGCCCCGCTGAAAAAGAACGGCCTGACCATTGCGCAAATCGGTCGCCACTACACCCAAGGGCATGGCCAGTTCCTGAATCTGTTTGCCATTGAGCTGCGAGCTGATGAACCTGGCCAAAGCCTCGCCCTTGAGCATGCCCGTCTTGAAAATGGGTAGCCGCCAATCTGAAAAAGAGGCCTCCTCCATCGACTCTGCCACTTTTTGCAGCTCTGCGCCATTCATACCACTGGCGTAAAGTGCGGCAACCACACTGCCCGCGGAAGTGCCCACCACCATATCTGGTCGGATGCCGGCTTGTTCCAGCGCCTGAATGACCCCGATGTGCGCGAAACCGCGCGCCGCACCGCCACCCAAAACCAAACCAATTTTGGGGGCTTTCTTGACACTTGGCGCAATAGCGGTTGGCGGCTCTGGCGCAACGGTGCGCGGTGGCCCTCCAGAGCAGCCTGCAAGCACCAGCGGCAAGCCAAGCAACAGTTTGAAGAAAGAAAAAAAAGGAAAAATTTTCATTTAATAAGAATGATTCGCATTTGAGTTATCATCATGACTTTCCAACCAGCATTCAACTATTTTTATGAACTACAAACAAATCACACTAACCGGTGTTCTGCTCGCGCTTTGTTCAACGAGTTTTGCACAAACGAATGAGGTCAATATTTATTCGGCCCGCCATTACCCCACGGACGAGGCGCTATATAGCAACTTCACCCGCGCTACCGGGATCAAGATCAATCGGGTTGATGCGGACGATGCCGGCATTATTGCCCGCCTCAAAGCCGAAGGCTCCGCATCTCCTGCCGATGTGATTTTGCTGGTGGATGCAGCCCGTCTTTGGCGCGGCGAGGTGGAAAGCCTGTTTTTGCCAATCAAATCCAAGGTGCTCGATGATGCCATCCCAGCACAGTTGCGCGCCAAGCCAAACGACAAGGGCGAAACATCATGGTTCGGCTTTTCAACCCGTGCCCGCGTCATCGTCTACAACAAGGTCAAAGTCAGTCCGCAGGATGTTGACACCTATGAAAAACTGGCAGACCCAAAAAACAAGGGCAAGCTGTGCATCCGATCTGGCTCACATCCCTACAACCTGTCGCTGTTTGGCGCAGTTATGGAGCACCTGGGAGAAAAAGCCACAGAGCAATGGCTGACGGGCATGGTCGCCAACATGGCTCGCTCGCCCAAGGGCGGTGACACCGACCAGATCAAGGCAGTGGCATCCGGCGAATGCGGCATTGCGATCACCAACACCTATTACCTGGCTCGCCTTATGCGCTCCAACAAACCAGAAGACCAGGCCGTCGTCAAAAATGTTGGCATCGTGTTCCCGAATCAGTCCACATGGGGCACGCATATCAACATCGCTGGCGGTGCGGTTGCCAAATACGCCCAACGCCCGGCCAATGCAGTCAAATTTCTGGAGTATCTGGCCAGCCCGGCTGCCCAAAATCACTTTGCCGATGGCAACAACGAATGGCCTGCGGCGCGCGGCATCAACATCGCAAACCCGGCCCTACAAGCCATGACAGAAGGCAGTTTCAAAAGTGAAACCGTCCACGTCAGCGTGATTGGCATGAACCAGGTGAAGGTTCAGCAACTTCTGGACCGCGTCGGTTTCAAATAAAACGCCCTCAGGATGTCGCGGCTTCCTGTGCTTCAGGTTTAGCTCGGCCTTCTTTTTTGGGCAAGGGCGTGATGTCGAGCAAGACTTCGGTTTTGCTCTCGTCCTTGTCGTCCAGCTCCACCGTCAGACGGCCGCCTTCGGTCAAGCGTCCAAACAGCAACTCATCGGCCAGGGCGCGGCGAATCGTGTCCTGAATCAGGCGCTGCATCGGCCTTGCACCCATCAAGGGGTCAAAACCTTTTTTAGCCAGGTGCTTGCGCAACTTGTCCGTGAAGGTGACTTCAACTTTCTTGTCAGCCAACTGCGCTTCCAGTTGCAATAGGAACTTGTCGACCACCCGCAGAATAACGTTTTCATCCAACGCCTTGAAGCTGACGATGGCATCTAGACGGTTACGGAATTCTGGCGTGAACATGCGCTTGATGTCGGCCATTTCATCCCCCGCCTCACGCGGATTGGTGAAGCCAATGGTCGCCTTGTTCATGGTCTCGGCACCGGCATTGGTGGTCATGACGATGATGACATTGCGAAAATCTGCCTTGCGTCCGTTGTTGTCGGTCAGGGTGCCATGGTCCATCACCTGCAACAGCACATTGAAAATGGCTGGGTGCGCCTTCTCAATTTCATCGAGCAACAACACGCAGTGCGGCTTTTTGGTAATGGCTTCGGTCAGCAAACCACCTTGGTCGAACCCGACATAACCTGGAGGCGCGCCAATCAGGCGGCTCACGGCGTGCTGCTCCATGTATTCGCTCATGTCAAAGCGAATCAACTCAATGCCCATGATGTAGGCCAGCTGCTTGGCGGCTTCAGTTTTGCCAACCCCCGTGGGGCCGCTGAACAGGAAAGCGCCAATCGGCTTATCGCCCTTGCCCAGGCCAGAACGCGACATCTTGACGGCTGAGGTCAGCATGTCCAGCGCCTTGTCCTGGCCGAACACCACGTTTTTCAGATCGCGCTCAAGTGTTTTGAGTTTGCCGCGGTCGTCGTTGGACACATTGGCCGACGGAATGCGGGCAATCTTGGCCACAATTTCTTCCACCTCGGTCTTGCTGATGATCTTTTTGCGCTTGGAGGGCGGCAAGATGCGCTGCGCAGCACCGGCCTCGTCAATCACGTCGATCGCCTTGTCGGGCAAATGACGGTCGTTGATGTACTTGGCACTCAACTCGGCTGCGGCCTGCAAGGCGGCCACGGCGTACTTGACATTGTGATGCTCCTCAAAACGCGACTTGAGCCCCTTGAGAATTTCAACCGTTTGCTCAACGGTTGGCTCCAGCACCTCGACCTTCTGAAAGCGCCGCGACAAGGCTGCATCTTTTTCAAAAATACTGCGGTATTCGGTATACGTCGTCGCACCGATGCACTTGAGCGCGCCCGAACTGAGCGCAGGCTTGAGCAGGTTGGAAGCATCAAGCGTGCCGCCAGAAGCTGCACCGGCACCAATCAGGGTGTGTATCTCATCGATGAACAAAATCGTGTTGGGCTTGTCCTTGAGCGACTTCAAAACACCTTTGAGGCGCTGCTCAAAGTCACCGCGGTACTTGGTACCGGCCAGCAACGCGCCCATGTCGAGCGAATAGACAATCGAATCGGCCAGGATTTCGGGCACGTCTTTTTGCGTGATGCGCCATGCCAGGCCCTCGGCGATAGCGGTCTTGCCCACGCCGGCCTCACCGACCAGCAGCGGATTGTTTTTGCGGCGACGGCACAAAATCTGAATCACCCGCTCAACTTCAAACTCACGGCCAATCAGCGGGTCAATCTTGCCGTCTTTGGCCAGCTGGTTGAGATTTTGGGTGTACAAATCAAGCGGCGATGATTTGTCAGACTTCTCGGACGAAGCATCTTCTGCGTCCGCCGGCGCCTCACCCGACTTGGCGGGCTCGGGCGGGTCGCTCTTTTTAATGCCATGGGCAATAAAGTTGACCACATCGAGCCGCGTGACACCCTGCTGATGCAGGTAATACACCGCGTGCGAGTCTTTTTCACCAAAAATGGCAACCAGCACATTGGCACCAGTGACCTCTTTTTTACCGCTGCCGGTGGACTGCACATGCATGATGGCGCGCTGAATCACGCGTTGAAAACCCAGCGTGGGCTGGGTATCGACATCATCAGACCCTGCCACTTGCGGCGTGTTGTCCTTGATGAAGGTGACCAGCGACTTGCGCAAGTCGTCCACATTGGCCGAGCAGGCGCGCAGCACCTCCGCCGCGCTGGGGTTGTCCAGCAGGGCCAACAGCAAATGCTCTACCGTGATGAACTCGTGGCGCTGTTGGCGCGCCTCGACAAACGCCATATGAAGGCTGACTTCCAGTTCTTGGGCAATCATGGGAATATCTCCTAAGTGGTGGGGGACAGAGCTGCTTCACAACATGCAACTGCAGTCTGTCCCAAAAAAGGTTTCCTTAGACGGCTTTTGTTTCAGGCATTAACTGTAATCCGATTTCAATTTCAATTCCGGCCAAAAGGATTCACCAACTCACAACTCGACCGGTTCGGCCACACACTGCAGCGGATGACCGGCCTTGCTCGCAGCGTCCATCACCTGATCAACCTTGGTGGCAGCCACATCACGCGAGTACACGCCGCAGACGGCGCGACCATCCAGATGAATTTTCAGCATGATCTGGGTGGCGGTTTCCAGGTCCTTGCTGAAAAACTCCTGTATCACGATCACCACGAACTCCATCGGCGTGTAGTCATCATTGAGCATGAGCACTTGGTACATGCTGGGTGGGCGTGTTTTTTGGGTGCGCCGCTCCAGCACAACCGTGCCGTCCGTATCACTTTCAGCGGGTTGTACCGGACGCTGCGGGATCAATTTGGGAATTTTTGTAGCCATCGTTTCATTCTATCGAGCTCACCTGCGCTTCGCCCGCCCCGGTGACATGGTGGCAGCCGGGTCACATTCAAGAGCTTGCGCCATGATTGCCAGAAATCGATGCCCTCTGCTGCTGCGCCAACCAGCGGTCAACGTCGGCCGGATCATGAAAAGTACGTATCGCCGCAAATGCCACTTGCGCCTGCGGGTAATAACGCTGCAGCAAATTCAGCCATTGCTTGAGGCGCCCGGTGTGTTGATCGCGCTCCAGATGGCTGCAGACCAGGTGCCAAAAATCTGCGATCAAGGGCAGCAAGGATTCCCACGTCAGGGCATGCGCCGCAAGGTCGGCTCCACCTCGGTCAATTGCAGCGATCTGCCGTGCCAAGCCCGGATTGGCCACCATGCCACGTCCCAGCATCAGCGCGTTGCAACCCGATTGCTCGCGGCACGCCAGCGCGTCTGCCACCGTCCAGATTTCGCCGTTGGCTACCAGTGGCAGGCGCACCACCTGACGAATGTCACCAACACGATTCCAATACGCGGGGGGTCGGTAGGCATCACGCTTGGTGCGGGCATGCACCACGATTTCACTGGCACCGCCGGCCTCCAGCGCCAGCGCGCATTCTTCTGCCCGGGAGTCATCATGCAGCCCAAGCCGCATCTTGGCAGACACTGCCAGATGAGGTGGCACCGCACGGCGCACCGCCGAGACGATCTGAAACAGCAACTGAGGCTCTTCAAGCAGTGCCGCACCCCCTCGGTGGCGGTTGACCACCTTGGACGGGCAGCCGAAGTTCAGGTCAATCCCGGGCGCACCCATGTCGGCCAGGCAGGCAGCGTTTTCTGCCAGGCAAACCGGGTCCGAACCCAGCAGTTGAGGACGCACGGGCACACCCGACGATGTTTGGCTGCCCTGCAACAGCTCAGGCACCAGCCGAGCAAATACCCGCTCAGGCAGCAATGTGTCGGTAATGCGAATGAACTCGGACACGCAGCGATCAACCCCACCGACGCGGGTCAGGATATCGCGCAGCACAAAATCAAGAAGCCCCTCCATCGGGGCAAGTAACAGGGTCATGGGTTGTCCGTGAGTGGGGGCATATTGTGGCGGCAATGCCGCTTGCCCTGCCCTGGTGCGCTTTCCGGTCGGTTTTTGACAGGCCATTGGCGGCTGGCTACATTAGCGGGGCAATTGCGCACTAACCTTGCTCTGGAAAACACACATGGCCATCAAAGTCAACATCGATCTGGGTTACGAATTCGCTGTCAAGGCCAACTTTCAAACAGTGTTTGATGTCTTGTCAAACGTGCCAAAGTCGGCCAGTTTCTTTCCCAAGCTTGACAAACTTGTAGATCTGGGCGGTGGCAGCTACCGCTGGGAAATGGCCAAAATTGGCTTGGCACAGGTCAATCTGCAAACCATTTACGCATCCAACTACGTAGCCAACCCGGTCAAAGGCAGCGTGATCTGGACGCCTGTCGAGGGCGAAGGTAATGCGCTGGTGTCGGGCAGCTGGAAAGTCACTGACAAGAAAAAGTCTACCCATCTGGTGCTCAAGCTTCAAGGTGAGTTGACCTTGCCACTGCCGGGTCTGATGAAGATGGTGGTCGCCCCAGTGGTTGAAACCGAGTTTGAAAAGCTGGTGGAGCAGTACATTGACAACCTGACCCAGCATTTTGGCGGTGAGGTTTAATTCTTGAATGCTATGTATTTAATAGCTACTTACGCATATCAATTAAGGGCTAGAGGCCTATTTCTTATAAATTAGTTGCTTGGCTTGCTGCAGCAGGGTAAATACCGCCAAAGCCAGCGCGCCGGCCACCAGGCCCAAGCCCATGTCCAGCACCACAGACAGCACCGGTGCAACAGCGCCCGCTGCTTGGCTGGTTTGCTCAATCCAGTTGCCTGCGGCGTGCCAGCCGTGCGCAAGAATGCCGCCACCCACCGCAAACATGGCGGCAGTGCCCAAAACCGTCAGCAGCTTCATCAGTTTGGGCGCGGCTTTGATCAACAAACTGCCCACGCCGCGCAGCAAAGTGTGCCACTTTGACACCCCCACCAGACGGTACCAATACAAGCCCAGATCGTCGAGTTTCACAATGCCCGCCACCAAGCCGTACACACCCACCGTCATGGCCACCGCCACGCCAGCCAAAGTTCCTATCTGAACCACCAGCGGACTGCCCTGCACAATGCCCAGCGCGATGACGATGATTTCGGTTGACAAAATGAAATCCGTACGGATGGCACCTTTGATCTTGTCTTTTTCCAGCACCACCAAGTCCACGCTGGCATCTGCCAATGACTTGATCAACTCAGCTCGATGTGCCTCGTCTGCAGCGCTGCTGTGCTGCAGTTTGTGGGCCACTTTCTCAAAGCCCTCAAAGCACAAATACAAGCCACCAGCCATCAGCAGCGGTGTCACCGCCCACGGTGCAAAACTGCTCAACAGCAACGCCGATGGCACCAGAATTGCCTTGTTGACAAAAGAACCTTTGCAGACTGCCCAGACCACCGGCAACTCCCGATCGGCCTGCACACCAGCCACCTGCTGCGCGTTCAACGCCAAGTCATCGCCCAGCACACCAGCGGTTTTTTTGGCAGCAACCTGCGCCAATACCGACACGTCGTCAAGGACAGTGGCAATATCGTCAAGCAGAACAAGCAAGCTGGTGGCCATAAAAATTTGCGACGCTAAAGGTTGAATTTCGTGAAAGAAAGCTGATTGTCGCTGGTTAAGCGGAGCGCCAGAGCCCGCCGATAATGCGGCACGCTGACGATCCACATCAGCGCCTACTCTGGAAACCACACCCATGCATCGCGTTTGTATCAGCAGCACCGGGCTCTATGTGCCCCCCAATACCATCAGCAACGCCGAACTGGTGGCAACTTTCAACCAGTTCGCAGACCTGACAAACGCCGCACATGCCACGGAGATTGCTGCGGGCACATGCACTCCAGTGCCTTACTCCAGCGTCGAGTTCATTGAAAAGGCATCTGGCATTACGCAGCGCTATGTGGTTGAAAAAAGCGGCGTACTCGACCCGACCCGCATGCGCCCGCGCCTGACAGCTCGAGCTGACCATGAGTTGTCGCTCATGGCAGAAATTGCCGTGGCGGCCGCGCAGGATGCGTTAAAGCGTGCCGGCAAGCTCGCCTGCGATGTGGATGGCGTGATCTGCGCGGCCGCCAACATGCAGCGCGCCTACCCAGCTATGGCGGTCGAAATTCAAACTGCGTTGGGGATTGAAGGCTTTGGCTTTGACATGAACGTGGCCTGTTCATCGGCCACGTTTGCACTTGAAATGGCTGTCAACGCCGTGAAATGCGGCACGGCACGCGCCGTGCTGGTGGTCAACCCCGAAATTACTTCGCCTCACCTGGCCTGGGAAGACCGCGACTGCCATTTCATCTTTGGCGACGTGTGTACCGCCATTCTGGTGGAGCGCCTTGACAGCGCGCCCGCCGGGGCTTTTGAAGTGCTGGGTACCAAGCTGCAAACCACGTTTTCCAACAACATTCGCAACAATGCGGGCTTCATGTCGCGCTGCGAAGACCGCCAGCCTGATGACCGCGATCAACTGTTTTACCAGGAGGGACGCAAAGTGTTCAAGGAAGTCTGCCCAATGGCTGCAGCGCACATCAGCAAGCATCTGGCAACTCTGGGGATTGCACCGACCAGTGTGCGACGCTTCTGGCTGCACCAGGCCAACCTGGCCATGAACCAGTTGATTGGGCGCAAACTGCTGGGGCACGATGCCAGCGCAGATGAGGCACCGGTGATCCTCAATGAGTTTGCCAACACGGCATCTGCGGGCTCCATCATCGCTTTTCACCGCCACCATGACGACATTAAAAGCGGCGAAGTAGGAGTGATCTGTTCGTTTGGTGCGGGCTACTCGATTGGCAGCGTCGTGGTGCGCCGCACCTGAGCGTCAGGACAAATCGCGTTTGTAGCGAATCTCTTCAATTCGCACCGTGCCCATGTGCACGGTTTTGATGCTGGTCATCTCGCGCTTGAAACCGGCCATGTCAAAGAAGTGCAAGGCGCGCTCGTAACCCAACGGCACCCAGGCTGTGACCTTGGTACAGCCCTCTTCCATCAGGCCTTCGCGGGCCGCATCCCACAGCGCCAACCCGACACCCTTGCCCCACTGGCTGGGGCTGGCATACATAGCCCAAATTTCACCCATGGTGGCCGGCGTTTTAGGGTCTCGCGAGCGGTCAAAACCGACAAATCCCAACACCGTATTGCCATCAACGGCCACCATGACCTGTGGGTCGCCAAATTCAATGGCTTCGCGCCAGTAAGTCTGGCTCTTTTTAAGGCTGTCAAATTCCGGCATGGCTTCGCCGGGGAACAGTGCTTTAAAGGCGGCCTGGCTGGCGCTGGCCTGAATTTCGGCAATCGCTTTGGCATCACGCTCTTTGGCGGGACGAACTTCAACGGTGGATGTTTCAGAAAAATCGGACATGCAAAAAAGACCAGGGCCAAGCCTGGCAATCAATCAAAAAAAGAGCGCAATTGTGGCAGTGTTTCAGTAGCGGTACACACCCTGCCCGGTCTTGCGCCCCAGGCGACCGGCGGCGACCATTTCTTTGAGCAGCGGGCACGGACGGTATTTGCTGTCA
This sequence comes from Burkholderiales bacterium, assembly GCA_038328055.1. Classification (GTDB taxonomy): domain Bacteria; phylum Pseudomonadota; class Gammaproteobacteria; order Burkholderiales; family Burkholderiaceae_C; genus Rhodoferax. Next base: position 18,444 of record JBBQLQ010000007.1, on the reverse strand, counting down.
TTGAACTCCGAAATATAGACATCCATCACCGCCAGACAGACATCCAGGCCAATCATGTCGGCCAAGGCCAGCGGGCCAATCGGCTGATTGCAGCCCAGCTTCATGCCGGCATCAATGTCTTCGGGCGTAGCCAAGCCTTCGGCCAGCACAAAAAAGGCCTCGTTGATCATCGGCACCAGGATCCGGTTAACGACAAAGCCCGGTGCATTTTTGACTGTAATCGGGGTCTTGCCCAGCGCACTCGCCATGGCATGCACCGCAGCGTGAGTGGCATCGCTGGTTTGCAGGCCGCGAATAATTTCCACCAGCGCCATCATCGGCACCGGGTTGAAAAAATGCATGCCAATAAACCGATCCGCACGACCCGTCACAGCAGCCAGCTTGGTGATGGAAATGGACGATGTGTTGGAGGCCACGATCACATCCGGGGCCAGCATCGCGTCAAGCTGCTTGACGATTTTGACTTTCAGATCGTAGTTTTCAGTGGCTGCCTCAATCACCAATTGGGCCACTTTCAGGTCGTCATAACTGGTGCTACCCTTGATGCGGGCCAGTGCCACGGCCTTGTCGTCAGCTGTGATTTTTTCTTTTTTTAGCAAACGATCCAGACTGCCTGACACGGTGGCAATACCCTTGGCGACCGCTTCATCAGAAATATCAACCATGACCACGTTGATACCCGACACGGCGCACGCCTGTGCGATGCCATTGCCCATGGTGCCCGCGCCGACGATGCCAACTGTTGTGATGCTCATACCAAAAACTCCTGTGAAATGATTCTGCCGATGTTAACTGGCATGAAACAACTGGCATGAAACACAGTGATGCGCCACGCCAGCGGCATACCGACCACGATAATTCGCCCACTTTCAACATTCGAGACATCCCACATGAATCTCACCGAACAGCTGTTACACGCGCTCAAAAAGCACGGTGCCCGGCAAATCTTTGGCATCCCCGGCGACTTTGCCCTGCCCTACTTCAAAATCATTGAAGAATCCCAGATATTGCCGCTTTACACCTTGTCACACGAGCCGGGTGTGGGCTTTGCCGCAGACGCATCGGCACGCATCAATGGCGGCCTGGGCGTGGCCGCGGTCACTTATGGCGCGGGTGCCTTGAACATGATCAACTCGGTGGCAGCCGCCTTTGCAGAAAAGTCTCCGTTGGTCGTTTTGTCAGGTGGCCCTGGCAAAGGCGAATCGCGCTCCGGACTCCTGCTGCACCACCAAGCCAAAACGCTCGACTCGCAATTTCAGATATTCAAGGAAATTACCTGCGACCAAGTGCGTCTGGATGATGCCGCCCGCGCCCCGGCCGATATTGCCCGCGTGCTGGCCAGTTGTCTGCGCAACTCTGAGCCGGTGTACATCGAAATTCCGCGCGACATGGTAGCCGTGCCCTGTGCCGACGTTGTGCCAGAGCCCAACACACCACCAGATCAGGACGCGTTGAACGCCTGCGTGGACGAGATTCTGGAATGCCTGGCCAAAGCCAAATCCCCGGTGCTGATGGCCGGGGTGGAGGTACGCCGCTACGGGCTGGAGAGCAAGGTTGCCGCACTGTCACGCCGCCTGGGGCTTCCGGTCGTCACCAGCTTTATGGGCCGGGGCCTGCTGGCCGATCAGGATGCGCCACTGGTGGGCACCTACATGGGCGTGGCGGGTTTCCCGGAAGTCACGCAACTGGTGGAAAGCTCGGACGGTCTATTTTTACTCGGCGAAATTATTTGCGACACCAACTTTGCTGTTTCCGAGACCAAAATCGACATGCGCAAGACCATTCAGGCGCTCAATAGCCGGGTCAACATCGGTTTTCATACCTATGCCAACCTGCCGCTGGCAGCGCTTGTGGACTGTATGCTGGAGCGTTTGGCCGCGGTTGACAAGGTGTTTACGGTGACGCGGCAAGTGTTCCCCCGCCACCTGAAAGCAGACGAGGCCAGTATCACCCCCACCGACATTGCCACGGCCATCAACGACCTGATGGCTGAGCACGGCAAGATGCCGATCGCCTCCGACATGGGCGACTGCCTGTTCACCGCCATGGAAATCGAACACACCGCATTGGTAGCACCCGGCTACTACGCCACCATGGGCTTTGGCGTTCCTGCCGGATTGGGCCTGCAAGCTGCCACCGGCCAGCGGCCCCTGATTTTGGTAGGCGACGGTGCCTTCCAGATGACCGGCTGGGAACTGGGCAATTGCAAACGCTACGGCTGGGACCCGATCGTGCTGGTGTTCAACAACGCCAGTTGGGAAATGCTGCGCACCTTCCAGCCGGAATCCAGCTTCAATGACCTGGGCCATTGGGGCTTTGCTGAAATGGCCAGCGGCATGGGCGGCGACGGCGTGCGTGTGGGCACCCGCGCCGAACTGAAAGCGGCATTGGACAAGGCGGTGAGCACGCGTGGAAAATTTCAGTTGATTGAGGTCACCATCCCGCGAGGTGTGCTGTCAGACACGCTGGCCCGCTTTGTGGCGGGGGTGAAGCGATTGAACGCTGCGAAGTAAATAACCAGCAAATAGTCTGTCGCCAACACCAGACTATGGTGGTCAAACGTCGATTGAGCAGGAGGTGGTGCGACTGACCGGAATCGAACCGGTACGCCCTTACGGACACAAGATTTTAAGTCTTGGGTGTCTACCTATTCCACCACAGTCGCTAAGAGACTGGATCAGTTTACCAATTGCGTAAACTGATTATTTCTCGTTCTTGGAGGCGCGACCCAGAGTCGAACTGGGCTAGACGGATTTGCAATCCGTTGCATAACCGATTTGCTATCGCGCCAAAAACTTTGACAAAAAAGGGAAGCGATGGCTTCCCTTTTTGGAATCTGGAGCGGGAAAAGAGGTTCGAACTCTCGACCTATACCTTGGCAAGGTATCGCTCTACCAACTGAGCTATTCCCGCAAACTGGAGACAAAATCTACATTAATTAAAACACGTGGAGCGGGAAAAGAGGTTCGAACTCTCGACCTATACCTTGGCAAGGTATCGCTCTACCAACTGAGCTATTCCCGCATTTCAAGCCTCAAATTATAGCCTAAAAATCTGGCCCTAAATCCCCACATGCTGCAAAACTTTCTCAGTGCTTGACCGTTCCAGACAACGCCGGCGCATCCGCAACCATCTCAACCGGAGTTGCCATGACCGGCACATCGTCTGGCAGTGAAGTAGGCATACGTTCCAAAGCAATTTCAAGTACCTTGTCAATCCAGCGCACGGGCAAAATCTCCAGCCCGTTCTTCACATTTTCGGGAATATCCTGCAAATCTTTGGCGTTGTCTTCAGGAATCACCACCGTCTTGATGCCACCGCGCAAAGCGGCCAACAATTTCTCTTTCAAACCACCAATGGCGGTCACCTCGCCACGCAAAGTGATTTCACCTGTCATGGCTACATCACAACGTACCGGAATGCCAGTCATGGCAGACACAAAAGCCGTCGTCATGGCAGCACCAGCACTCGGACCATCTTTGGGCGTAGCACCGTCGGGTACGTGAATATGAATGTCTTTTTTCTCGAAAAATTCATCCTTGATGCCCAGACGGTGCGACCGGCTGCGCACCACCGTGCGCGCTGCTTCCACCGACTCTTTCATCACATCACCCAAAGAACCGGTGCGCGTAATGACACCCTTGCCAGGCATCATGGCCGCTTCAATGGTGAGCAAATCACCGCCCACTTCAGTCCATGCCAAGCCAACCACCTGACCGACCTGGTTTTTCTTTTCGGCACGCCCGTAATCGAATTTACGAACACCCAGAAAATCATTCAGGTTATCGTCTGATACCGTGACTTGAGCTTTCAATTGCTTGAGTTGCAAGCCCTTCACTACTTTGCGACAGATTTTGGAGATTTCACGCTCAAGCGAACGTACGCCCGCTTCACGCGTGTAGTAACGAACAATGCCGCGCACAGCGTCTTCTGTCACCAACAATTCTTCTTCCTTGACACCGTTGTTTTTGAGTTGTTTGGGCAACAGATACTTCAATGCAATGTTGGTCTTTTCGTCCTCGGTGTAGCCCGACAGGCGAATCACTTCCATGCGGTCCAACAGCGCTGGCGGAATGTTCATTGAATTGGATGTGGCCACAAACATCACATCACTCAAGTCAAAATCAACCTCAACATAGTGGTCGCCAAATTTGTGGTTTTGCTCCGGGTCGAGCACCTCCAACAAGGCGCTGGACGGATCGCCCCTGAAATCGGTACCCAACTTATCAATTTCATCAAGCAAGAACAAAGGGTTGCGTGTACCCACCTTGGCAAGGCTCTGTATCACCTTGCCCGGCATGGCACCGATGTAGGTACGGCGGTGTCCGCGAATTTCTGCTTCATCGCGCATGCCACCCAGTGCCATGCGCACATACTTGCGGCCGGTTGCCTTGGCAATCGACTGCCCCAGCGATGTTTTGCCAACCCCCGGTGGGCCGACCAGACACAAAATTGGTGCCTTGACCTTATCGACCCGTTGCTGCACGGCAAGGTATTCGACAATTCGGTCTTTGACTTTGTCCAGACCGTAGTGGTCTTCATTCAAAACGGTTTCAGCGTTCGTCAGGTTGTGCTTGATTTTGGTCTTGGCAGCCCAGGGTAAGCCTGTCAATACATCAATGTAGTTGCGCACCACCGTGGCTTCAGCCGACATGGGCGACATCAGCTTGAGCTTCTTGAGCTCACCCTCAGCCTTTTTCAGCGCTTCTTTGGGCATCTTGGCTAACTTGATTTTTTTCTCGATTTCCTCGATGTCGGCACCGTCTTCACCTTCACCCAATTCCTTCTGAATGGCTTTCACCTGCTCATTCAAGTAGAAATCACGCTGGTTTTTCTCCATTTGCCGCTTCACCCGGCCACGGATTTTCTTGTCAACATTGAGAATATCGACTTCCCGCTCAATCTGTTCAAACAAGTTTTCCAGTCGATCCTTGACGCTGGCAAGTTCCAGCACCGCCTGCTTGTTGTCAAGCTTGAGCGGCAAGTGTGCCGCAATGGTGTCTGCCAGCCGGCCAGGATCATCAATACTGGAAATAGAGGTCAGAATTTCGGGCGGTATCTTCTTGTTGAGTTTGACGTACTGGTCAAACTGCTGCATCACCGCCCGGCGCAAAGCCTCAATTTCACTGGCTTTCGCGCGTGATTTTGTTTCTGGCTCAGCCACTACTTCAACTGGCGTGATATTGGCAATGAAGTGCGACTCGCCGTCCTCAATCTTGCCGACCAGCGCCCTCTGCTGTCCCTCAACCAACACCTTGACAGTGCCATCGGGCAGCTTGAGCATTTGCAAAATGGTGGAAATGCAACCCACTGCAAACATGTCAGTGACCAGCGGATCATCTTTGGCGGCTGCTTTTTGTGCCACCAGCATGATGCGCCGATCGGATGTCATGGCGGCTTCAAGCGCCTTGATGCTTTTGGGTCGACCCACAAACAAGGGGATAACCATGTGGGGAAACACCACGACATCGCGCAAAGGCAGCAACGGCAAGTCAAGCGGGGTAGCAGGCAAAGAGGTGTGACCAGACATAAAACGTCCTTTTGTTACCTGGTGAATGAAGAATGGCGGCGCCCGCTTTCGGGCGACAACCGATTATCGGCAATGAACAATACCGCCAATAAGCGCAAAACGGCCCTAAAAATAGAGCAAATCAAGCCTTTTTGGCAACTTCACGGTAGACCAGCAGCGGTGCCTTGTTTTCCTGGATGGTTGATTCATCAACCACGACCTTTTCGACATTCGACATATTGGGCAGATCGAACATGGTGTCAATCAGCGCCAATTCAAGAATCGAACGCAGTCCGCGGGCACCGGTTTTGCGGGCCAGTGCTTTTTTGGCAATGGCCTTCAGTGCAGAGGGGCGAATCTCAAGATCAACACCCTCCATCAAGAGCAGCTTGCTGTACTGTTTGACCAGCGCATTTTTCGGCTCAGTCAGGATTTGTACCAAGGTGTCTTCGCTGAGTTCACCCAAAGTTGCCACCACCGGCATACGGCCGACCAACTCCGGAATCAGACCAAACTTGATCAAATCCTCGGGCTCCACCTCTTTGAAAACATCGGTCAAATTGCGGTTCTGTTTGCTCTTGACGGCCGCGCCAAAGCCAATGCCTGACGATTCGGTCCGGCTGTCAATGACTTTTTCAAGACCAGAGAATGCACCACCGCAAATAAACAAAATATTGGTGGTATCGACCTGAACAAAGTCCTGGTTGGGGTGCTTGCGTCCACCTTGCGGGGGCACACTGGCCATGGTGCCTTCAATCAGCTTGAGCAAAGCCTGTTGCACGCCCTCGCCTGACACGTCACGGGTGATGGACGGGTTGTCAGACTTGCGGGAAATCTTGTCGATTTCATCAATGTAAACAATGCCGCGTTGGGCCCGTTCGACCTCGTAATTGCAGCTTTGCAGCAGCTTGAGCACGATGTTTTCGACATCTTCACCGACATAACCGGCCTCAGTCAGGGTGGTGGCATCGGCCATGACAAACGGCACATCCAGCATGCGCGCCAGCGTTTGCGCCAGCAGCGTCTTGCCAGAGCCGGTTGGACCAATCAGCAAGATATTGCTCTTGGACAACTCAACATCATCTTTGGCTGCTTTTTCCTGGTGCCGCAAGCGCTTGTAATGGTTGTACACCGCCACTGCCAAAATGCGTTTGGCAGGCTCTTGGCCAATCACATAATTGTCCAGATTTGCCTTGATCTCGGCAGGCGTTGGCAAATCACTCTTGCCCACTGATTCGGTCGATACCGGCAATTCGTCACGAATGATTTCATTGCACAGGTCAATGCATTCGTCGCAAACAAACACCGACGGGCCGGCGATCAGCTTTTTGACCTCGTGCTGGCTTTTACCGCAAAACGAGCAATACAGCGTCTTTTCGCCAGAGGCACCTTTTTTCTCGGCCATAAAAATTACGCTCTCTTTGAGATAACCTGGTCAATCAGACCATATTCCTTGCACTCGTCAGCCGACATGTAATAGTCGCGCTCGGTATCGCGCTCAATGCGCTCTAGCGGTTGCCCGGTGCGTTCGGCCAAAATTTTATTGAGCTGCTCGCGGGTTTTTAAAATTTCGCGCGCCTGAATTTCGATCTCGGTGGCCTGCCCCTGGCTGCCCCCCGAAGGCTGGTGAATCATGACCTTTGAATTGGGCAATGAAAAGCGCTTGCCCTTGGCACCCGCTGCCAGCAAAAACGCACCCATGCTGGCCGCCATGCCGGTGCACAGCGTGGAGACTTCAGGCTTGATGAAATTCATGGTGTCGTAAATCGCCATGCCGGCGCTGACCGAACCACCTGGGGAATTGATGTAGAAAGAGATGTCCTTGTCCGGGTTTTCGCTCTCCAGAAACAGCAACTGTGCCACCACCAGATTGGCCACATGATCATTGACCGGGCCCACCAAAAAAATCACGCGCTCTTTGAGCAGACGTGAGTAAATATCATACGAACGCTCGCCGCGCCCTGATTGTTCAATCACCATGGGCACCATGCCCAGGCCCTGTGTGTCCATTGCACTCATACGAGTATTCATCTTGACTCCAAAAAACCAGACGCTACTTTAGCTAAAAAACATGACCCCCACGCAAATGGGGCTTGGACATCGGACTACAAGCCCGGCGCAAGCCCCATTTGATGCCGCGCCACACGGCATGCACATCAATTTTGAGCCATCAGCTCATCAAAAGTGACCGCTTTTTCTGTCACTTTGGCTTTCGACATGACGAAATCTGTCACATTGTTCTCAAGCACGATGGCCTCGACTTCGGCCAGTCGGTTGTTGTCGCTGAAATACCAGCGTGACACTTCCGCCGGTTTTTCGTAGCTGGCAGCCAATTCATCGACATGCGCCTTGATCTGTTCCATGGTGGCTTGCAGTTTGTTGGCGCGCACCAACTCGGCCACCACCAGACCCAAACGTACACGGCGCTCAGCCTGCGGGCGAAACACATCGTCCGGAATGCTCACCTTGTCTGCATCCTTGATGCCGCGCTGTTTCAGATCAGCTCGGGCGCCTTCGAGCAAGCGCCCGATCTCGGCCTGCACGCTGGCATTGGGCAAATCCAGTTCAGCCTTGGACACCAGGGCATCCATGACGGCCGTTTTGTTACGCGCCAACAGGCGCAACTTGACTTCGCGTTCCAGATTTTTCTTGATGTCAGTGCGCAAACCTTCCACCGTGGCATCTTCAATGCCCAGCGACTTGGCCAAAGCACCATCTACTTCGGGTAAATGCGCGGCCTCGATCTTCTTCACTGTCACCATGAAATCGGCAGTTTTGCCGGCCACTTCCTTGCCGTGGTAATCCGCCGGAAACGCCAGCGGAAAGGTCTTGCTCTCGCCAGACTTCATACCGCGTGATGCCTCTTCAAATTCCTTGAGCATCTGGCCATCGCCCAAAATAAACTGAAAATCTTCGGCCTTGCCACCAGAGAATGTTTCGCCGTCAATCTTGCCTTCAAAGTCAACCGTCAAACGGTCACCGTCCTGTGCGGCAGCGTCATGCGGGCGCTGGGAAAAGGTGCGACGCTGTTTGCGCAGAATATCAACCGTTTTTTCGATAGCAGCGTCTGTCACGTCGGCGGTCACTTTTTCGACTTCAGCGGTCGTCAAATCACCCATTTTTACGTCAGGGTAGACCTCAAACACGGCATCAAAGGCAAATTCGCCTTCAGGTGCGCCTTCTTTTTCGCTTATTTTGGGTTGTCCGGCCACGCGCAACTGGGCTTCATTGGCCGCATTGAAAAACGCCTCGCCAATCTTGTCGTTGATGACCTCGTGGTGAACCGAGTAGCCATAGCGCTGTGCCACCACGTTCATGGGCACTTTGCCCGGACGAAAGCCGTCCATCTTGACGGTACGCGCCAGCTTCTTCAGCCGCGTCGTGATCTCGGTCTGAATGCTGGCGGCAGGCAAGCTCAAGGTGATCTTACGTTCCAGCTTGTCAAGGGTTTCTACAGCGATAGCCATGTGTTACTCCAAAATTTGAGTGGTGCGCGGGGCGGGACTCGAACCCGCACACTGTTGCCAGCGTCAGGACCTAAACCTGGTGCGTCTACCAATTTCGCCACCCGCGCAAATGAAAGGAAGCGGTATAAAAACCACCCCCTGTGAATAGGTCAGCCGCGAATTTTAACCTGCCGTGCGCGCTCTGATAGCCGCCAATGGATCGATGACCGCGTCTGCGCACCCTATTTTCACTACTTGCTCTGCGGCGTGACCCGAAACCACGCCGCATACATGGCCGGCAGCGCCAGCAGGGTCAGCACGGTGGCCACGATCAGTCCACCCATGATCGCCACCGCCATCGGCCCCCAAAACACCGAGCGCGACAGTGGAATCATCGCCAGCACGGCAGCCGCAGCGGTCAGCACAATCGGGCGCAGGCGGCGCACGGCAGATTCGACGATGGCTTCCCAAGCCGGCACGCCGCGCGCGCGGTCTTGCTCGATCTGGTCGATCAGAATCACCGAATTGCGTTGAATCATGCCCATCAGCGCAATCACCCCCAGCAGCGCCACAAAGCCAAACGGGCGGTTCAGCAGCAGCAGCGCCCCGGCCACGCCTGCAATGCCCAGCGGCCCGGTCAAAAACACCAGTACCGCCCGACTGAAGCTGTGCAATTGCAGCATCAGCAGCGTGAAGGTAATGAACAGCATGACCGGAATGCCCGCCACGATCGAAGATGAGCCCTTGGCGCTCTCGGCCACGGCACCGGCCACCTCAATGCGGTAAGCATCCTGCCCGGCCTGCGCCCACTTGGCCTCCAGGCTTTTGAGCTGTGGCATCAATTGCGCGGTCACGGTGGCACCCTGCAAGCCCTCCGCAATGTCACTTTGCACCGTGATGGCGTAATCACGGCTTTCGCGCCACATCACACCCGGCTCCCAGGTGAACACCGGCTTGGCGATTTGCGTGAGCGGCACCGACTTGCCCGAGGCGGTTGGCAGGTAGGCATTGGCAATGTCGGTGATGGCGTTGCGCTCATCAAGCGGCTGGCGCAGCACGATGTCGATCAGTTTGTCGCCCTCGCGGAACTGCCCCACATTGGTGCCGTTCAAAATGGTTTTGGAAGCCTGCGCAATCGACTGGCTGCTGACCCCCAGCGCGCGCGCCTTGGTCTGATCAACTTCCAGGCGTATCACTTTGATGGACTCGTTCCAGTTGTCGTTGACACCGCGTGTATTCGGGCTTTGGCGCATGACGGCTTTGACCTCATCGGCACGCTGACGCAACACCTGCGGGTCCAGCCCGATCACCCGAAACTGCACCGGGTAGGCCACCGGTGGACCATTGGCCAGCAGCTTGACGCGAGCGCGCACCTCGGGAAACTCGTGGGCCAGCAAAGCCGGCAGTTCCCGGCGCAACGCCTCCCGGGTGAGCAGGTCTTTGGGCACAACAATAATTTGCGACACATTGGTTTGCGGAAAAACCTGCTCCAGCGGCAAATAGAAGCGCGGCACGCCCGAGCCAACCCACTGCGTGACCGACTTCACGCCCGCAAGCGCCATCAAGCGCGTCTCGACCCGCTTGGCCACATCCTCGGTCGCGGCAAACGACGTGCCCTCGGCCGACCACATCTCTATCAGCAATTCTGGTCGGCTTGAATCCGGAAAAAACTGCTGCTGGACTTTGCCCATGCCGACAAGCCCCGAGCCAAACAGCGCCAGCGTGACCGCAATGGTGATCCAGCGATGGCGCACACAGGCATTCACGGCGCGACGAAAAGCGTTGTAGAACGCGGTGTCGTACATGTCATGGTGCTCGCCGGCCTGCCCAGATGCTTCGCCCTGAGCCACAACATGTGGCGGGCTTTTGAGCAAGCGCACCCCCAGATACGGAACAAAGTACACCGAAACAATCCAGCTCAGGCACAGCGCGATCACCGTCACGGCAAAAATCGCAAAGGTGTACTCACCGGTGGTGGACTTGGCGATGCCAATGGGCAAGAAGCCTGCAGCGGTGATCAGCGTGCCGGTGAGCATTGGCATGGCCGTGATCTCGTAGGCAAAGGTGGCCGCGCGCACCTTGTCATAACCCTCTTCCATTTTGCGCACCATCATTTCCACGGCAATGATGGCATCGTCCACCAGCAAGCCCAGCGCAATGATGAGGGAACCCAAGGAGATTTTGTGCAGCCCGATGCCCCAATAATGCATCGCCAGAAACGTCATCGCCAGCACCAGCGGAATGGTGATGCCCACCACCAGGCCGGGGCGCATGTCCAGCGTCCAGCGCCGCCACAGCGGGTGCGAGCCAGGGCGCTTGTGCAGGCCCAAACTGATGAAACTGACCGCCAGCACAATGGCCACCGCTTCAATCAGCACCTTGACAAATTCATTAACCGACGTGGCCACCGACTTGGGTTGATCCTGAATCTGCGCCAGCGTCACGCCCACTGGCAGCGCTTGTTCGATCTGGTGCGTGGCTGTTGTCAGCGCCTTGCCCAGGGCAATGATGTCACCGCCCTTGGTCATGGACACGCCAAGGGCGACCACCTCTTGCCCCTGGAAGCGCACCTTGACGCTGGGCGGATCAACAAAGCCACGCCCGATGACGGCGATGTCACCCAAGCGGATTTGCGCTCCCGATGGCCCACGAATTGGCATCGCGCGCAGCTCTTCTACGGCCTGAAACTGCCCAGCCACCCGCACCTGCACCACGTCCTGCGGCGTTTGCACGGCACCGGCCGATTCCACCGCGTTTTGCTGGCCCAGCTGCGCCAGCACCGCATTCATGTCCAGCCCAAGCTGGGCCAGGCGCTTTTGCGAGATTTCGACAAACAGTTTTTCATCCTGCACGCCAAACAGCTCGACCTTGGCCACATCCGGCACACGCAGCAACTGCTGGCGCACCTCGTCAGCAAAGGTTTTGGCCTCGGCATGGCTGAAACCCGGCGCTTGCAGCGCGTAGATCACGCCAAAAACATCACCAAAGTCATCATTGAAAAAAGGCCCCTGCACGCCTTGCGGCAGCGTGGTGCGCATGTCGCCAATGCGTTTGCGCACCTGGTACCAGACATTGGCCACCTCAGCGCCCTTGGATGAATCCTTGATCTGGAAAATGATCTGCGACTCGCCGGGCTTGGAATAGCTGCGAATCTTGTCGGCGTAAGGCACCTCTTGCAGCGTGCGTTCAAGCTTGTCGGTCACCTGCTCGGCCATTTGCTGGGCACTGGCCCCGGGCCAATAAGCGCGCACCACCATGGCCCGAAAGGTAAATGGCGGATCCTCGTCCTGACCGAGCTGAAAGTAGGCGCTGGCCCCCAGCACCATCATCACAATCATCAAAAACCGGGTGAGCGGCGCATGCTTGATCGCCCAGCGCGACAGGTTGAAGCCTTTTTCAGGATGCAAATGTGTGTCCGACATGGCCGCCCTTACTTGACAACGACCGATGCCGCCGTGACTGGCGCACTGGCCACAGGCACAGCAGCACCGATCAAACCACCAGTTGCTACATATTCAGGAGCTGTCTGCGCTTTACTGGTAAGGGCTAGAGCCTGTTTTTCTTTATAAATTGTCACCTTTTGACCGGGTGCGAGCACATGCACGCCGGCGGTCACCACCTGCATGCCGGAGGTCAAACCGCCAGCTATCACCACGTCGTTGCCATCAGCCGTGGCAATTTGCACGGTTTGCAGCTTGACCGTCATGCTGGCGGTGTCGAGCACCCAGACCGCGCTGGCTTGGCCTTGCTGCACCAGCGCGCTGGTGGGCAATTTGATGACTTGCATGCCAGCGTGTTGCAGTGCTGCGGGAATCACCGTAACCGTGCTGCCCAGCGGCAATTCATCTTTGAGGGTGAGCGCTACCTTGACGGCAAAGGTGCGCGTCACCGGGTCGGCACTGGCCGCCACTTCACGCACCTGCCCCTTGAAGCTACCATTGCCAGACCAGGTCCGCACCAGGACTTCAACGCCCAATCTAAGCGCTGCCACCTTGTCTTCCGGCACGACAAACACCACGTCGCGCGCGCCATCTTGGGCCACCTGCACCACCGGCACACCGGCTGCCACCACCTGGCCGCGCTCAGCCAGCACGGCCGTCACCACCCCTGACACATCCGAGCGCAAATCGGCGTAACCGGCCTGATGACCCTGTACGGACAGTTGCGCCTGGGCTTGGTCAAGCTGCGCCTGAGCCGCTTTCATGGTGGCATCGCGACGCTCCAATTCAGCCCCGCTGATGAAGTTCTGGTCTTTCAGGGCCGCAAACCGCTTGTAATCAGCTGCTGCCAGATCCCGGTTGGTCTGGGCCGCCGCCAGCTGAGCACGCGCCGCATCAGCCGCCAGCTTCAGATCTTGCGGATCGAGCTGCGCCAGCAGCTGCCCGGCATGGACATGCTGGCCCGCCTCGACGGGACGCGCGGTAATTTTGCCGCCCACCCGAAAACCCAGGCGGGATTCGACCCGGGCACGCACCTCACCTGCATACTCCAGGCCCGCCTGCAGGGGTGTGGCGCCAACCGTCATGACCTTGACGGCGCGAATCGGCTCCTCTTGCACAGCAGGTTTCGAGCAGGCCAGCAGCGCCAGCGCTGCAGCTATAGTCAGACCGAGTCGGCCCAGGCCCGCCATTGAATGCCTTGTTTTCATAAATAAACACTCTCAAAATAAATTGTCAAATTAATGACCTGATGGTTATTAATTCTAATCACCTGTTAAACCCTGCCAGATTTGTAGCCCATTACCTGCCTTGTCCATGTCAGCCGGAAAAGCCCCCCAAACCATGGCCAGCGCGCCGCCAGTCAGCCACTACGAAAATTTTCCGGTGGCTTCCATTTTGTGCCCGGCGCACCTGCGCCCGGCGGTTGCCGCCATTTACCACTTTGCCCGCACTGCAGACGATCTGGCCGACGAAGGCACGGCCGCTGCCACCACCCGGCTGGACGACCTGCGCGCCTACCGCGCTGAACTGATCGCCATCGCTTGCGGCCTGCCTGTTGGCGCGCGCTGGCAGGCGGTGTTTGAGCCACTGCGTGCCGTGCTGCACGCGCACCAGTTGCCGCTGCACCTGCTGACCGACTTGCTTGACGCCTTCGAGCAGGACGTGGCCTTCACCGCAGCACACCGGCGCTACGCCAACGACGATGAATTGCAGGACTACTGCACGCGCTCGGCCAACCCGGTTGGTCGGCTGCTGCTGCACCTGTACGGTATCAGCGATGCGCAGTCGCTGGCGCAAAGTGACCAGATTTGCACCGCGCTGCAGCTCATCAATTTCTGGCAAGACGTGAGCGTCGATATAGCGCGCGGCCGCTGGTACCCCAGCGCGCAAGCCATGCGGCAGCACGCTGTGACGGATGCCGACCTGCAACCCGCCAGTGCCTCAACGAACGCTACACAATTAATAGCTACCTACGTATATTCTGCAAGGGCTACGATGCTAAAAGGCTCACAATTACCTCGGCGAATTCCGGGCCGGGCGGGTTGGGAGCTGCGGCTGGTGGTGCAAGGCGGTCTGCGGATTCTGGACAAAATCGAGGCGCTGCAGTTTGCCACCTGGCGCAAACGGCCCACGCTGGGGCTGCTGGATATGCCGCTTATTTTGTGGCGTGCCTGGCGCATGAAATGAAATGACATGGTGCCCCAAGCGCGTAAACTGGTGTCGCTTAACGAGTCAGACAACAAGCACAGGGCGATTGGAGGACAACTGTCATGAAGCACAAAAACAACCATGCTGAGGGTGCCCTGGCACCCACACATCCCCAAAAAAATCGCCGCGCCACGCGAGAACGGCGCGTCGTTTTCGCCCATCTGGCTGATGTACTGGACAGCACTGGACGTTCGGGCTTACCCGTCAGAGCAAGGCCTGAGCGTGTACTTTCGCGATTCCACTGACCGGCACACCACCGAGCGGCAATTGCGCGAAAGGCAGGAAACCCTGACGGCCCTGATCAATTCCTCCACCGATGCCATTAACAGTGGCGACACCTCGGGCCACATCACTTTGCTCAACCCGACAGCCGAGCGCATCTTCCAGCGCAATCAAGACAGCATGCTGGGCAAAAACGTTCAGTTGCTGATGCCCGAGCGCTTTCGTGCGGCGCACCCGCAACAACAGCGATTCAAAGTGATGTGCTGCAGGGCTAAAGCATTGGGGTCAGAGCCGATACAGCACACCGGTTTGATCCTAGATTCCTCAGTTGGACGCGCTCGAGTGGGCTGTCAGGACCGTGTCTGGGTAGGCGAGACGACGCTGAAGGCTACTGCCTTCGAGGAGGATCAACGCCCCCAGGCACGGTCCTGGCGGCTCAATCGGATGCGTAGCGCTGCCACCCAAAAGGTGAAGTCGATCAACGCTGAAAAAGCGAATGTTCATGCGAACTTCAGACTTCCTGATGCGCATAGGCACAGTTTGCTTTTTTTCAGGAATAGGGCTGGCACTTGTAGGAGCGGCGGCAGCCGCGAATTCGGGCTTGCCAGCCCTCCCACAAAGAATTCGGGCTTGCCAGCCCTCCCACAAAGAATTCGGGCTTGCCAGCCCTCCCACAAAGAATTCGGGCTTGCCAGCCCTCCCACGAAGTCACTACCTGGCGTTCACCATGCCAAATGGATTCCGTGCGGATCAGGAAGTCTGAACTTACTGAAAGAAATGCGCGGTCAACTGAGGAATCTAGGTTCAAGTGCCTCGGGGTCGGCAGCACCCACCACCAGCAAGGTGGGCGCGCGCAACTGGGCCAGGCCGTCTGCAGCCGAATCTGCCACGCCGCCAACAGCCACCACCGCTTTTACCCGACCTGGCATGCGCACTGCCACCAACAACGCGACGGCGGCACCCGCTCCCTCGCCATACAAACCGCACTGCCGCAAGCGGGCTTTTGAAATTTCGCAAGTCCAAGCCGCTTAAACTCGCACGCCATGGCAAATGCACCCACCACACCCCAAGACTATGTTGAGCAAAAGGCCGCCGCGTCGGGCAGCAGTTTTTACTACGCTTTCCTGTTCTTGCCCGCCCCCAAGCGCGCCGCCATCACCGCGTTTTATGCCTTTTGCCGGGAGGTCGACGATGTGGTGGACGACACCATCGATGCCAGCGTGGCCGCCAGCAAGCTGGCCTGGTGGCAGCATGAAGTAGCCACCGCGTTCGCCGGCCAGCCCAGCCACCCGGTGATGAAGGCGCTGATGCCGCTGGTGCCAAGCTACGGCATTGAACAGCGGCATCTGCAAGCAGTCATTGAGGGCTGCCAGATGGACTTGACGCAAACCCGCTACCTTGACTACCCCGGCCTGCAGCGCTACTGCCACTTGGTGGCCGGTGTGGTGGGTGAGGTGGCTGCGCAGATTTTTGGCCAGACGCAAACGCAAACCACCGCCTACGCCCATGCGCTGGGGCAGGCGCTACAGCTCACCAACATCATTCGTGATGTCGGTGAAGATGCCATGCGCGGGCGCATTTACCTGCCAATGAACGAGCTGCAACAGTTTGGCGTGACCGCGCAAGACATCCTGAACCGCAACTACTCAGACCGTTTTACAGCGCTGATGCGCTTTCAGGGCGAGCGCGCCCAGGGCTTGTACGACCAGGCGCTGGCCTTGCTGCCTGGCGCTGACCGCCGCGCCCAGAAGCCCGGGCTGATGATGGCCAGCATTTACCGGGCGCTGCTGCGCGAGATTGAGCACGACAACTTTCAGGTGCTGCACCAGCGCATCAGCCTGACCCCCTTGAGAAAATTCTGGCTGGCCTGGAAGGTGCAGGCGCTGGGCCGCCTGTGACCGGCGTGGCCGCACCCTTGAAGGTCGCCATTATTGGTGCCGGCTGGGCTGGCTTGGCGGCGGCCATCACGGCGACCCAGGCTGGCCATGATGCTACTGTTTTCGAAGCAGCCAGCGCAATCGGTGGAAGGGCTAGAGCCCTAAAATCCTTGTTACCTGATGGCAGCCCCGTGCTGCTGGACAACGGCCAGCATATTTTGATTGGCGCCTACACCGAAACCCAGCGTCTGATGCGCGTGGTGGGTGTCGATCCGTCTGCCGCCATGCTGAATGTGCCCATGACGCTGCAGTTTGCAGACGGACGCGGCATTCAATTTCCCGATTGGCCGACACCATTGGACGCGCTGGGCGGCATTGCCCGGGCGCGCGGCTGGTCGCTGGCCGACAAGTGGGCCTTGCTGCGGGCTGCCACACGCTGGCAATTACAGGGCTTTCGGTGCGACCCCACCATCACAGTGGCCGGCTTGTGCCTGGGCTTGACGGCACGCGTCAACGCCGAGCTGATCGAGCCGCTGTGCGTGTCAGCCCTGAACACCCCGGCCGACCAAGCCAGTGCCAGCGTTTTTTTGCGGGTGCTCAAAGATGCCTTGTTCGGCGTGGCGGGTGGTTCGCATTTGCTACTGCCCAAGACAGATTTAGGCGCGCTGTTTCCCGATGCAGCGCAGGCCTGGCTGGCGCAACGCGGTGCCAGCTTGCACACCAGATCACGGGTGCAAAGCGTGATGCAAAGTGGCACGTGGTGGCAGGTTAATGGGGCAGACTTTGATGCCGTCATTCTGGCAACTTCAGCATCAAATACGGCTCTAGCCCTTATGGAATATGCGAAAGTAGCTACCAATAATATAGCATCTCAGTTGCAGCACTGGGCCAGCCTGGCGCAGGCTCTGCGCTTTGAAGCCATTGCCACGGTCTACGCCTGGGCACCCGCAGCCACCCTGCCCCAGCCCATGCTGGCACTGCGCAGCACCGATGCCATGCCAGCGCAATTTGCCTTTGACCGAGGCCAGCTGGGCGGCCCCGCCGGGCTGCTGGCCTTTGTGGTGAGCGCCGCCCAGGACGACCGCGTCACGCTGCAAGCGCAGGTGCTGGCACAGGCCCAAGTGCAATTGGGCCTGGCCTTGCAGCCGGTGCAAACGGTGGTGGAAAAACGCGCCACTTTTGCCTGTACACCCGACCTGCTGAGACCACCGCAGCGCATTGCGCCGGGCTTGCTGGCTTGTGGCGACTATGTAGACGGCCCCTACCCCGCCACG
The DNA here is from genome assembly GCA_038328055.1 of Burkholderiales bacterium. GTDB lineage: Bacteria > Pseudomonadota > Gammaproteobacteria > Burkholderiales > Burkholderiaceae_C > Rhodoferax. The sequence goes on along the minus strand of JBBQLQ010000007.1, from coordinate 468 downwards.
CTGGAGGGTGCCGTGCGCAGCGGCATTGCCGCTGCGCAAAGCCTGTAGTCGACCAGCAAACTAATTGGGGTCAGATAACGATTAATTTTTTAGCCGATATGACCGTTTTCCCTTACGGATGTTGCGCTGATAGCTACTGAAAAAATAGCGTTGTTTTTTGATTGACGTAGCTTTTCCCCACTCACTCCCCCCGCCCTCTCTCGCCCCGCCGGGCGAAAGAGGGAGCCAACAGCCATATCTGGTCAACGCTATTTAGCCATGGTGTTCAACGCCACGGCCGGTGGCAAGGTTGCTGTCGGGTGTGATTCAAACGGGTGTGACGATAATTTCAGACTTCCTGATCCGCACGGAATCCATGTGGCATGGTGAAAGCCTGGTTGTGACTTTGTGGGAGGGCTGGCAAGCCCGAATTCGCGGCTGCCGCCGCTCCTACAAGTGCCAGTCCTATTCCTGAAAAAAGCAAACTGT
>JBBQLQ010000006.1:0-54263 GCA_038328055.1 Burkholderiales bacterium | reverse complement strand
AAGTCTGAACCTGGGCCTCACCCTGGTGGCTGAAGGTATTGAAGAGACGGCCCAATGGAAAAAACTGGCGACCTTGAATTGTGAAATTGGCCAGGGCTATCTGTTTGGCAGACCGGTCAGCGCCCTCGATTTTCAGCAGCGCTGGCTCCAGCCGACCATTTGAGACCTGTTCTGCGCTGCCCGAACCCCTGACCGAATGACGCTATATATTTCATAGCGCATCACGCATATTCAATAAGGGCCAGCGGCCGTTATTCCATAAATTATCGGTGCTGAACTCTTGCGGCAACAGCAGCACATTCATCAGCGGTGCCAACAGCGTGGCATCGGGGTCGGCCAGCAATACCAGGCGGGCCACAGCGTCTGGCGTGTCTTCTTCCAATTGCCCCACCCAGTCGAGTTCAAGCAGGGATTCCAGCACCGGCTCAAGCTGCAGCGAATCCACCCCGAGGGTTTGGCCAAGCTGCTCCAGGCTCAAGCCCCGCAGCGGCGTGTGCCGCACCCGCTCCAATTGCTGCAGCATCTCCAGCGCCAGCAAAAAATGCCAGCCATGCGCGCGGGCACGGCGCTGCACGCCTGACAACAGGCTGGGCAGGTACGCCGCTATGACCGCCCCCAGCAGCACAATCACCCAGGCCACGTAAATCCAGATCAGCAAAATCGGCACGGTGGCAAAGGCACCATACAGCACCGAATAAGTCGGCACTTTGCCAAGGTAGATCACCAGAATCTGCTTGGCTACCTCAAAACCAATGGCCACAAACACGCCACCCGCCCAGGCATGGGCCCAGCGCACCGGGGTGTTAGGCACATAGTGGTAGAGCGCCGCCATGCCCCAGGCCAGCATCACAAACTGCAAGGTATCAAGCAGCAATTGCACGCCGCCAGGCATCACACCGACCACGCCTTTGGATGACAGCGCGTAGGAGGTGATGCTCAAACTCACTGCCAGCAGCAGTGGCCCCAGCGTCATCACCGCCCAGTACACCAGCACCCGCTGGCCCAGCGGCCGAGGCTTGCGCACCCGCCAGATGCCGTTGAGGGTGCGGTCTATCGTCAAAATCAAAGCCAGCGCAGTCACAAACAGCACAGCCAGACCGGCACCGCCGAGTTTGCTGGCCTTGCCGGCAAACTGCGTCAGATAGCCCAGCACCTGGCGTGCAATGGTGTCTGGAATCAAACTCTGTACCAACCACTGCTGCAGCACGCCCTGAAACTTCGAAAACATCGGGAATGCGGTAAACACCGCCAGCACCACGGTGACAAAGGGCACCAGCGCAATCGTGGTGGTGAAGGTCAAGCTGCTGGCGGTCAGTCCCAGATGGTCCTCGCGAAAGCGCTCGCGCAGCGTGTGGGCGGTGTTTTTCCAGGGAAAGCGCGACAGGGTTTGCAAAAGAACTTCGAGCTTCTGGGCAATGCTGCGTACGGAGTAAGAGGATTCGGTCATGACCGCTATGATGCCACCCCTATGAACGCACGCACCTTATCTGCCGCCAAGGCGCCCACCCAAGCCGTGGCGGCAACCCGAATTCTGGCCGTCTGCAGCCTGCTTGGGCTGATTGTTTTGGGTCTGGCCTGGGAACTATGGCTGAGTCCCCTGCGCCCCGGTGGCACCTGGCTGGCCCTGAAAGTGCTGCCGCTGTGTGTGCCACTGGCAGGGCTGTTGAAAAATCGCCTGTACACCTACCGCTGGGTCAGCATGCTGGTGTGGCTGTATTTCATTGAAGGCGTGGTGCGTGGCTACAGCGACAAACCGCCGGGCAACCTGTTGGGCATGGTTGAGGTGGCCTTGTGCCTGCTGCTGTTTACCGCCTGTGCGCTGCATGTGCGTCTGCGTTTGAAGAGCACGCCCCAAACTGCCAACGAATTACCCCTCCATGCAAGCGCTGCTGAATGAACTGACAGCCATCGTTGGCAGCAACCATGTGCTGACTGACGGGAACTTAAGCGCCTGGGAGCAGGACTGGCGCAAGCGAACGCACGGCAAAGCGCTGGCCGTGGTGCGCCCTGGCTGCACGCAAGAGGTCGCGCAAGTGGTCAAGGCCTGCGTCAATTACCGCACGCAGCACCCCGACAGCCCCTTAAGCCTCGTGCCGCAAGGCGGCAACACCGGACTGGTGGTGGGCTCGACACCCGACACCACAGGCCAGCAAATTGTGCTGAGCTTGCAACGCATGAACAGCGTGCGCGCACTCGATGCCGCCAATTTGACCCTGACCGCAGAGGCTGGCTGCATTTTGCAAACCGTGCAGGCGCACGCGCAGGCCACCGGGTATCTGTTTCCCCTGAGCCTGGCGGCTGAGGGCACTTGCACCATTGGCGGCAATCTGGGCAGCAATGCCGGTGGCACCCAAGTGGTGCGCTACGGCAACGCCCGCGAACTGTGCCTGGGGCTGGAAGTGGTCACCGCACAAGGCGACATCTGGCAGGGCTTGAGTGGTTTGCGCAAGGACAACACCGGCTACGACCTGCGCGACCTGTTTATTGGCGCGGAAGGCACGCTGGGCATCATCACTGCGGCCACGCTCAAGCTGTACCCGCTGCCCGCCGCGCAGCTGACCGCCTGGGCTTCAGTGCCCTCGCTGGACGCTGCCGTGACGCTGCTGGGGCTGGCGCACCGCCATTTGGGTGCGGGGCTCACTGGTTTTGAAGTCATGGGGCAATTTGCCCTGAGCCTGGTGGCACGGCATTTTCCGGATTTGCGCGTGCCGCTATACCAGGATGCCCCGTTTTGCGTGTTGCTGGAAAACTCTGACCATGCGTCTGAGTCGCACGCCAGAGCGCAGTTTGAAACCTTGCTGGAGTCTGCGCTCACTGACGGTTGCGTGCTGGATGCTATCGTGGCAGAAAACCTGACGCAAGCCAAAACACTGTGGCATATCCGCGAAAGCATTCCTCTGGCGCAGGCGCAGGAGGGCCTGAACATCAAGCACGACATTTCGGTGCCGGTGTCTGCCATTCCTGAATTTGTACGCGCCACCGATGCGCTGCTTGCCGCTGCCATTCCTGGTGTGCGCTTGGTGAATTTTGGCCACCTAGGCGATGGCAACCTGCACTACAACGTGCAAGCCCCGGTGGGCATTGATGCTGCGCAATTCTTGCGTGATCACGAGCCACAGGTCAACACCCTCGTGTTTGATTCTGTGCTGGTTTTTGGCGGCTCCATTTCGGCCGAGCACGGTGTGGGTAGTTTGAAAGTTGCCCACCTGACGCACTACAAATCGCCGGTCGCCCTTGGCTTGATGCGCGCCATCAAACAGGCACTGGATCCCTTGAATTTGATGAATCCTGGCCGTATCATTTCAGCATGACACACCGCGCTGTTTTTTCGCTTTTTTATCGCAGCCTGCTGAGCCTCATGCTCGGCTGGTCGGGGTATGTTCTGGCCGCCAACGTTGACCCGGCGCTGGCCACGCAATGGCGCGAACAGGCGCGCGCGCTGGAACACGGCGAAGGCGTGCCACGCAACCTTGAGCAGGCCATTGACCTGTATTGCCAGGCCGCCATGGCCTCCGACACGCAAGCCGCCTACAACCTGGGCTGGATTTACGCCAACGGCCGCGGCATTGGGCGCAACGATGCCTATGCGGCCTTTTTCTTCGCACAAGCCGCCGCCCAGGGCGATGCGCCGGCCCAGCGCATGCTCGGTGTTGTCGGCAGCGCCAGCACCAAACCACCCTGCGTCATCGCCGCTGAACTGGCCGAGCAACAACGCCTTGCAGTGCAAGCCATCCGTGAGCGTACCGCTGCGGCTGAGGCTGAGCTGGCCCGCCAAGGCTCCAAGTACGAGCTGATGATCGGCACGCCCAACCAGAAACAGATCATGGGCATCGTGCGCCGTGTCGCCCCTGAATTTGGCATCCATCCCGGCTTGGCATTTGCCATCATTCGCGCCGAATCCAATTTTGATCCGCATGCCGTTTCACTCAAGAACGCCCAGGGTCTGATGCAACTGATTCCCGAAACTGCCACACGCTTTCAGGTCAAGAAAGCGATGGATCCGGAGCAAAACATTCGCGGCGGGCTGGCTTACCTGCGCTGGCTGCTGGCCTATTTCAAGGGTGATGTCGGCCTGGTGGCCGCTGCTTACAACGCCGGCGAAGGTACGGTTGAGCGCTACCGCGGTGTGCCCCCATTCAAGGAAACGCAGGACTACATCATCCGCATCCGCCAGGCTTTTGGCCTGGATTTTCACCCCTTTGACCCGCGCGTGACCTTGCCATCGCCCGGGTTGGCATTGATCAAACCCGCCCGCACGCCATGAGCCCCCATCCTGTCCGCTCCCAATACGAAGACTTCATGCGCCATGTGGCCGACACCGGTGTCTTCAAGCCCGACCGCACCGGCACCGGCACCAGCAGCGTGTTTGGGTACCAGATGCGCTTTGATCTGAACGAAGGCTTTCCGCTGGTGACCACCAAAAAAGTGCATTTGCGCTCCATCATCTTGGAGCTGTTGTGGTTTCTGACGGGCTCTTCCAGCAACCATTGGCTCAAAGAACGCGGTGTCACGATCTGGGACGAATGGGCTCGCGCCGATGGTGATTTGGGCCCGGTCTACGGCGTGCAGTGGCGCAGTTGGCCCACGCCTGACGGCGGCCACATTGACCAGATTGCCCAGGTCATTCAGACCCTCAAGAGCAACCCTGACAGCCGCCGCGTGATGGTCAGCGCCTGGAACGTGGCCGACCTAGACAAGATGGCACTGATGCCCTGCCACGCGCTCTTTCAGTTCTACGTCGCGCCCGCCACTGAACCCGGTGGGCGAGGCAAACTGAGCTGCCAGCTGTACCAGCGCAGCGCCGACATTTTTCTGGGCGTGCCCTTCAACATTGCCAGCTATGCGCTGCTGACGCACATGGTGGCGCAGCAGTGTGATCTGGACGTGGGCGACTTCATCTGGACCGGCGGCGACTGCCACCTCTACAGCAACCACACCGAACAGGTCGCGCTGCAACTGAGCCGCTCGCCCTTTGCCTACCCCACGCTGCGCATCAAACGCCGCCCTGCGTCAATTTTTCATTATGAATTTGAGGATTTTGAGGTGTTGGGCTACGAATGCCACCCGGCCATCAAGGCCCCGGTAGCGGTGTAGCCAAGCGGCACATGGTTTCCCGCCGACAACTCTGGAGCCTGGTCGCCCTCACGCTGATGTGGGGCATTAATTGGCCGATGATGAAGTTCTCTTTGCGCGAGCTCTCGCCACTGTATTTCCGCGCCCTGACCATGACCGGTGGTGCACTGTGGCTGTACGTGTTTTACCGGCTCAGGGGCGTGCGCATGCTGCCGCAGGGGCGCGAATGGCGTTCGGTCATCACGCTGGGCCTGCCCAACATGCTGGGCTGGCACACCATGGCGATTCTGGGTGTGAAGGAGCTGGCCAGCGGGCGCGCTGCCATTCTGGGTTTCACCATGCCGATCTGGACCGTGCTGCTGGGGGTGCTGGTGCTGGGTGAGCGTCTCACGCGCCGGGTGGGTTTTGCCGTGGTCGCGGTGGCCATCACGATTGGCTTGCTGACTTTCAACGAGTTGACCGCGATCTCCGGTCGGCCCCTGGGCATCATCTGGATGGAACTGGCTGCACTCTTCTGGGCGATTGGCACCCTGATGATGCGCCGCGCCCACCTGACATTGCCAATCGAAACACTCACCGTCTGGATGATGATCCTGACCAGCGCCTGCCTGTGGGTCATCGCCTGGGCCAATGAACCCTGGCCGGGCTGGCAATTCTCAAGCCTGATGTGGGGCAGTCTGGCTTACGGCGCGCTGATCAACTACGGCTTTGCACAAACCATCTGGGCCGGCTTGGCACGCCACCTGCCGCCCTCCACCAGCGCCATGAGCATCATGGCTGTGCCGCTGGTGGGCACACTCAGCGCCACCGTCATTGTGGGTGAATGGCCACACTGGCAAGACTATGTGGCCGTGGCCTTTGTCATGGCCGCTATCGCTGCGGTGCTGATTCCACCCCGTCAAAAAACTCAGCCTGCATGAAACTCAACCTGATTCTGGCCCGCGCCCGAAGCGGTGTCATTGGCCACCACAACACCCTGCCCTGGCACCTGCCCGAGGACATGGCGCATTTCAAGCGCACCACGTTGGGCTGCCCGGTCATCATGGGGCGCAAAACCTGGGATTCACTGCCACCCAAATTCCGCCCGCTACCGGGCCGCCTGAATGTAGTGGTCACCCGCCAAAGCGACTGGCAGGCTGATGGTGCACTGGTGGCCCATTCCATTGCGCAGGCCTGCGACTTGTGCCCATCTGCCAGCACCGCCTGGGTGATTGGTGGCGCAGAAATTTACGCGCAAGCGATGTCGCTGGCCAGCATGGCCGTGGTCACCGAAATTGATGCCGACTTTGAAGGCGATGCCTTTGCGCCACACTTTGGCCCCGAGTGGATTGAAGTCGCCCGCGAGCAAGCGGGTTCAAGCAGCGGCTTGGCTTTCAGTTTTGTCACGTTTCAGAAAACAGGAGTTTGATATGTCCGGACACGGATTTCACGTACATGGCCCACATGACCACGAGCTTGAACACGCCCAACAAGGCGACCACGGCGCAGGGCATGGCGGCATGGTCAACCAGATTGCGCTGTTTACCGCCATCATCGCCACTGTGGGGGCGTTATTTGGTTACATGGGGGGTGCCACGCAGGCCAACGCGGGGCTGTACAAGAACAACGCCGCCATCAAAAAGACCGAAGCCTCCAACCAATGGAATTTCTTCCAGGCCAAGAGCACCAAACAGTCGCTGGCCGAGCTGGCGCGCGACCTCTCCGCCCAAGCAGAAGACAAGGCCAAGTACCAGACCAAGGTGGACCGCTATGAAAAGGAAAAAGGCGACATCAAGACTGTGGCTGACCAGCTGGAGCTTGATGCCACCCACTGGGACAAACAAAGCGACGAGCAAATGCACCAGCACCACCGCTGGGCCCAGTCCACCACCGTGCTGCAGGTGTCCATCGCCCTGGCAGCGATTGCGCTGCTGACTAAAAAGAAGTGGCTCGAAGTCGCCATGTTTGCCGCTGGCGGCATCGGGCTGGCGGTTGGCGTGCTGGCTTCGCTACATATTTAATAGCTATCCACGCATATTCAATAAGGGCTAGAGGCCAAAATGACTATAAAACTTGCCACATGGAACATCAATTCATTGACCGTGCGGCTACCGCAGGTGCTGGCGTGGCTGGCGGCCAATCCGGTGGATGTGCTGGCGCTGCAGGAACTCAAACTCACCGATGACAAATTTCCGGCAGCAGCATTCAGCGCCGCCGGTTATCACGCGCAGTGGTTTGGGCAAAAGACCTACAACGGCGTAGCGCTGCTGTCACGCAGGCCCGCCACCGAGGTGGTCAAAAACATTCCTGGCTTTGGCGACGATATGTCTCGCGTCATCACCGGCACGTTGGCGCTGGGGGATGCCACAGCGGCTGCCAGCGCCACCAACATCCGCGTCATCGGCGCCTATTTCCCCAACGGCCAGGAGCCCGGCAGCGACAAGTTCGAGTACAAAATGGCCTGGCTCAAGGGCCTGCGTGACTGGGTTCGCACCGAGTTGGTGACCCACCCGAATCTGGTGCTGATGGGTGATTACAACATCACCTTTGACGATGCCGACGTGTGGGACCCCGAAGGCATGCGCGACCAGATTCATTGCACCGATGAGGAGCGCTACCACCTGCAGGCGCTGATTGCGCTGGGTCTGGTGGATGCGCACCGGCTGTTCGAGCAGCCGCCCAAAAGCTATTCCTGGTGGGATTACCGCGACATGGCTTTCCGGCGCAACCGCGGCCTGCGCATTGACCATATTCTGGTCAGCCAGGCACTGATGCCTCAAGTAAAAGCCTGCTGGATCGACAAAATCCCACGCAAGAACGAACGCCCCAGCGACCACGCACCGGTGGTGGTGGAACTGGCACCAACAGGCTGGACCAAAATTCTCTGACGACTCTCCCTGATTGGGATCGGGCTCAGTTGGGCCGGCAAGGTTCTTCCGTTTTGGCCTCTTCAAGCAGCCACTTGCGAAATGCCTGGACTGCCGGCCGGTCAGAAATTGACTCTGTCATCACCAGGTAGTAGGCAAAGCTCTGTCCGACGGCAATGTCAAAAGGGGCCACCAGTCGGCCTTGCGCAATGGCATTCGCAACCAGTGGTTTGGATGCCAGGGCAAAACCCAGACCGTCCAGTGCTGCCACGTAAACCAGGCCGGAGTCACCAAAGTGGGGGCCAGCATTGCTGTCCACATCAGTCACCCCAACCAGCCTGAGCCACTCATCCCAACTGGGGCGCGCCCGCTCATTGATGGCCGCATCGTCATGCAACAGCACCTGCGACCGCATGCCCTGGGGTGAACGCAGCGCGGGCTCGGACTCGAGCAGCTTGGGGCTGCAAACGGCAATGTAGTCAGAGCCAAACATGCGATCCACATGAAAGCCTGCATACGACCCACTGCCAAAGCGGATCACCACCAGGGAATCTTCCTCGCGCAAGTCGACGTTGTCAAACAGCAACGGCCCCACCGTCTGATCGCTATCGATTGCGTTAAGCGAGCGGATCACATGCAGATTCAAAGACGGCTCCAGCAGCGCAAATCGCCGCAAACGCGGCACCAGCCAGCGTGTCGCGAAAGACGGCGGCAAGACCACGATCAGCCGCCCTTTACCCATCCCCTCGTGGGCACGCTCCACCGCAACGGCAAAACACGCCAGTCCCTCGCGCACCTTGGGCAACATGGCTTCACCTTGCGGCGTGAGCTCCAGCGCACGCGTCAGCCGGTGAAAAAGTTCAAGACCAAGAAACCCCTCAAGCTGCTTGATCTGATGACTGATCGCAGTCGGCGTGACACAGAGTTCGGTGGCCGCGTGTTTGAAGCTGAGATGCCGTGCAGCCGCTTCAAAGGCACGCAGAGCGTTCAAGGGCGGCAGGCGATACGTCATGGATGAGTTTTTTTGCTTCGTCAGGTGAGAAATGGTCGTTTGCTGCGCTGCAATAACCGGGTTATCGTAGCACCGTGCTCTCAAAAAGAGTGCGATTCAACAGAAAGATCCGACATCATGGAAAAAAATTATTACGACATAGAAGCCTGCATCCGCTTGGCCGAACGGCAACGCAGCGAGGCTCTTGGAAACTTGATTGCTGCAGGCTGGAATTATTGCCGGCAACACTTGGCAAGCCTGTTTTCCCACTGCGTGGCACACACCAGCACCTTGGTCAAACACGCCACCTCCGCCGGTTGATCAAAGCTGCCAGTCTGCACCGACTGGCAAACAGATCGCCTTACTCCAAGCCCAGTTCAGCAATCTTGCGGGTGATGGTGTTGCGACCGATGCCGAGTTTTTGAGCCGCTTCAATCCGGCGACCCCGCGTTGCAGCCAATGCGGCAACAATCAGGCGCGCTTCAAAGCGGCGTGTGAGTTCATCCCAAATATCGTTTCTGTCGGTGGCCAGCAGGGCAGTGGCATCGGCCTGCAAACCCTGCTCCCAGCCTTGCACATCGCCACCTGGCCAGCCAGAAGCCATAGGGGGCAGGCTGGCATTTGGCACCGGGGCGAACGCAAGCTGGGCGACCAGGGTCGACCCATCGGGTTCGGGCAGCGCAGTGTGTTGCGCTGATGCCGGCAAGCCGGCATTGTCCGGGCCCGGCGCGCCCGGCATCACAGCGATTTCAGGCGGCAAATCTTTGGCTTCGATCACCTGCGCCGGAGCCATCACAGTCAGCCAATGGCAAATATTCTCAAGCTGGCGCACGTTACCGGGAAAAGCAAACTCACTCAGCCAGGCCAGTGCAGATTCGGTGATCCGCTTGGGTTCAACCCCGAGCTGCGCCGCACTTTGCTGCAAAAAGTGACGGGTCAACGCGGCAATATCCGCGCGGCGCTCGCGCAGTGCAGGTAAGCGCAAGCGGATGACATTGAGGCGGTGAAACAAATCCTCGCGAAACACGCCCTCTTTGACACGTTGCTCCAGATTCTGGTGCGTGGCCGCAATCACCCGCACATTGGTTTTGACAGCGCTATGACCGCCTACACGGTAAAAATGGCCGTCTGACAGCACCCGAAGCAAGCGGGTTTGCAGATCAAATGGCATGTCGCCAATTTCATCGAGAAACAGCGTGCCACCATCAGCCTGTTCAAAGCGGCCGCGGCGCATGGTTTGCGCACCGGTGAAGGCACCACGCTCGTGGCCAAACAGCTCGGACTCGAGCAAATCTTTCGGAATGGCCGCGGTATTGATCGCAACAAATGGCCCTTTGGCCCGGGGGGAGTGCTTGTGCAGGGCACGTGCCACCAGCTCTTTGCCAGTACCCGATTCGCCCGTGATCATCACCGTGACGTTGCTCTGGCTCAAGCGGCCAATGGCGCGAAACACATCCTGCATGGCGGGAGCCTGTCCGAGCATCTCGGGGGCGTCTTCCAGATGCACTTCGCTGACCTCTTCGCGTTGACTTTCTTCTACGGCCCGGCGAATCAATTCAACCGCTTTGCTCAGGTCAAACGGCTTGGGCAAATACTCAAAGGCACCGCCCTGAAAGGCCGACACGGCGCTGTCCAGATCCGAATAGGCGGTCATGATGATCACTGGCAGACCGGGAAACCGCGCTTTGACTTTTTCCAGCAAATCCAGTCCTGAGCCACCCGGCATGCGAATGTCGCTGACCAGCACCTGCGGAGCCCGCTCGTCCTCGTTGCTCAGGGCACTGAGCACATCACGCGCATTGGTAAAGCTGCGCGTGGGCAAATTTTCGCGCAGCAACGCTTTTTCCAGTACAAAGCGTATGGACTGGTCATCATCTACGATCCAGATGGGCTTCATTTTTATCCTTTTGACTGTGTGGAACAGACCGTGGCGACGCGTTGCGCGCCAGTTCTGCCCCCCGCTGAATAGTTGGCTTAGGGCAAGGGAATCAGTATCTTGAAATCGGTACGACCTGGTTCACTGTCACACTCGATCAACCCATGGTGTTGCCCAACAAAAGTTTGCGCCAATGTCAGCCCCAGGCCAGACCCGCCTTCCCGCCCGGATACCAGCGGATAAAAGATACGATCCTTGATCGAGTCTGGCACGCCAGGCCCGTTGTCAATCACATGCAATTCCAGTGCCAACCGGTAGCGCTGCTTGCCAAAAGTGGTCTGACGTGCCACCCGGGTGCGAAATGTCAGGCGTGCATCACCACTGACGATGCGCTCTGACAGCGCCTGACAGGCGTTATGGGCGATATTGAGCAGTGCCGCGATGAGCTGCTCCCGATCCCCGCGAAACTCGGGAATCGAGATGTCGTAGTCCTGCACCACCGTCAGTCCCCTGGGGAATTCCGCCATGATGAGCGCGCGCACCCGCTCACACACTTCATGAATATTCACATCACCAACCACGTGAGGCCTGCGGTGCGGGGCCAGCAAGCGATCTACCAGCGACTGCAACCGATCAGCCTCATGAATGATGACCTGGGTGTACTCGGTCAACTCGGGGGAGTCCAGTTCAAGCTCAAGCAACTGCGCAGCACCCCGAATGCCGCCCAGCGGGTTTTTGATTTCATGCGCCAGATTGCGAATCAGCTCCTTGTTGGCCTGCGCTTGCTCGGCCAGACGTTCTTCGCGGTCCTGGCGGGCTTGCTGCTCCAGCGGCAACAATTCAACAATGATCTCGTGGCTTTCCGTCAGCGTCACGATCACATGCACCGGCAGCGGGTCGTGCCCACCCCGCAACAGCCAGGTGTCATAGCGCAGGGCTGCAAATTCGTTGCTGTCTGCGGCTTGTAAAGCGGTTTGCAAATGCGCCGGCTCAGTGAAGCTGTCTGGCAAATGCGCGCCCACAATGCTGCGGCGCGAGATGCCCATCGCGGCTTCCAGCGCAGCGTTGGCGAACAGCACTTTGCCGCTGCTGCGAACCACCGCCACCGAGGTAGCGAGCATGTCAAACGAATGAAATCGCTCAGCAGTCAACTGGGTCGTCGGAGGGGCAATGGCAACGGGCTCCACAGAATCAGGCGAGTGAATTAACGCGCAGTCGATGCGCTGGAGGCACCGGGCAGGCGCTCAAGCTCACGGCGAATGCCGGCCATGTCGCTGTCGTTGCGTGCCAGGCTGGCCTTGAGCTCGGCTACCCGGTCGAGGTATTTTTGATGGTTGCGGGTTTCTTCAGAGCGTTTTTCGGGCTCGCCATTGTTGTATTCTTTTTGCAGCTCGTCCTGACGGGTCTGGGCTTTTTTCAGCTCGGACTGCAAGATCATCCGGGCATCGGAGTCGCGGGCTTTTTGTTCACCACTGTCCACCCGCGGGCCGTTGCTGGCGGCATTGGCAGATGGGGCAGATTTGGATGCTGCGGCTTTGGGCGCACGCGTGCCTTGCACCACCGTGACATTGCCACCTTCAACCAGTTTGCAACCGCGCGCTTTTGCGTCGGGCTTGGTGTTGGTGTACTCATTGCCGCAACGGTAAATGGGCTCCTGCGCCAAGCTTGGCGCAGCGACTGCGCCCAGCAACACCGTCATCAGAAACACTTGTTTCATAGGAATTCCACGCTTCTAAACAATCAGGCAGGGTCAACCCGAAAAAGGCCAACTCCAAGACAGCTGCACGCGAGTTTCCCACAATAAAAAAGGACGGCCCTGGCCGTCCTTTAGGGATGCCCCACGTTGCAACGGGTTACAACGCAGGCGCTCTGCCCATTACAGCGAGTAGTACATGTCAAACTCAATCGGGTGGGTGGCCATGCGCAAGCGCGTGACTTCGCCCATCTTGAGCTCGATGTAGGCATCCAGCAGGCCATCGGTGAACACGCCACCCTTGGTCAGGAAAGCCCGGTCTGCATCGAGGCAGTCAAGCGCCTGATCCAAGCTGTGGCAAACGGTTGGAATCTTGGCGTTTTCTTCAGGCGGCAGGTGGTACAAGTCCTTCGTGGCGGCTTCGCCGGGGTGAATCTTGTTTTCGACACCATCCAGACCGGCCATCATCAGGGCCGAGAAGCCGAGGTAAGGGTTCATCAATGGATCGGGGAAACGCGCTTCAATGCGGCGGCCTTTCGGGTTGGCCACATAGGGAATGCGAATCGAAGCCGAACGGTTTTTGGCCGAGTAAGCCAATTTGACTGGTGCCTCGAAACCAGGCACCAGGCGCTTGTAACTGTTGGTACCAGGGTTGGTAATGGCGTTGAGGGCACGGGCGTGCTTGATGATGCCGCCAATGTAGTACAGCGCAAAGTCGCTCAAACCGGCATAGCCGTCACCGGCAAACAGGTTCTTGCCCTCTTTCCAGATCGACTGGTGCACGTGCATGCCGCTGCCGTTGTCGCCGACGATGGGCTTGGGCATGAAAGTGGCGGTTTTGCCGTAGGCGTTGGCCACGTTCTGTACCACGTATTTCAGGACTTGGGTCCAGTCAGCGCGCTCAACCAGTGTGCTGAACCTGGTGCCCAATTCGCATTGGCCAGGTGCTGCGACTTCATGGTGGAACACTTCGACCGGGATGCCCAGCGATTCAAGAATCAGCGACATCTCGGCGCGCATGTCCTGCGTGCTGTCCACCGGAGGAACCGGGAAATAACCACCCTTGGTGGTGGGGCGATGGCCGCGGTTGCCGCCTTCCATTTTCTTGCCCGAGTTCCACGGGGCTTCGTAGTCGTCGATCTTGAAGAAACAGCCCGACATGTCGGTGTTCCAGCGCACATCGTCAAACAAGAAGAATTCTGGCTCGGGGCCGAAGAAGGCGGTGTCCCCCATGCCAGAGGCCTTCAGGTAGGCTTCAGCGCGGTGTGCCACCGAACGTGGGTCACGCTCGTAGGACTTGCCGTCGCTGGGTTCGATCACATCGCAGCTCATGAAGATCGTGGTTTCTTCAAAAAACGGGTCAATGTTGGCCGTGTTGGGGTCGGGCATGAGTTGCATGTCTGAGGCTTCAATGCCTTTCCAGCCGGCAACGGATGATCCGTCAAAGGCGTGACCGGAAATGAACTTGTCTTCATCAAAATGAGACACCGGCACGGTCACGTGCTGTTCCTTGCCACGGGTGTCGGTGAAACGGAAGTCAACAAACTTGACTTCGTTGTCTTTCACCATCTTCATGACGTCTGCGACGGTCTTGGCCATCAAATACTCCTGGTTGGGTCTGGGTTGAAAAGAAAATTCGTAACAAACAAATGCAGTTTTTGTGCCAGAGCGCGCAATGGGTCGCGATCTGTCAAAAGAGCTATTTTGCCTTGAGTTCGGCGGTTTTCCAAGGCCCGGCGATCAGACACGAACATAACACCTGCCGGACGGAAGAATTGCCTGCCATTTTTGGCACCAAAACAAGGCGGCAATTGATTGCACCAAAACAAGGCGCTCAAGATCGCACCAATTCAGGGCCTAATTTGACATTGAACGGGTTCAAGCCAGACAACAGCGCAGCGTAAGCGCCAGCCACCAATGCTGGCTCACCCTTGACTCCCAATTCAATGTGGCGGCCAAACTCGGGATGGTCTACGCTGGGCAGGCTGAACACCTTGATGCCGGGATGATCGCGCTCGATACGCTCCATCAACGGGGTCAGTGTGGCTTCCATGCTGCCCATCACAATGACCGACTTCTCAATCCAGGCGGCTACCTTGAACAAATCGCGGTAGTGCGTGTCAAGCACCCACTCGATCATGGGCCAGGCCATCACCGGGAATCCCGGCACAAAGTGCACACAGCCACAACTGAAGCCGGGAATCTTGTTGTAAGGATTTGGGATGAGGCTCGCCCCGGCTGGAAACATGCCCATGTTGAGGCGGTGCAGGTTGTCTTGCGCTGCTGCGTCATAGACCCGACCCTGTTCCAGCGCCACATCACGCATGCGTTGCTCAATCAGGGCCTTGGCATCGGGATGCAAGGCAAGCGCCACACCCAATGCCTGGGCGGCGCACTGGCGCGTGTGGTCGTCGGGCGTGGCCCCAATGCCCCCGGTAGAAAAAACCACATCGCCGGACGCAAAGGCGCGTTCAAGCGCCGCCGTGATCTGCGGGGGCTCATCGCCGACATACTCGGCATGGTCAAGCGGCAAGCCGCGTGCTTTAAGCAGTTCAATGACCTTGGGCAGGTGCTTGTCGGCACGCTTGCCTGACAAAATTTCATCGCCAATGATGATCAGCCCGAAACGGGGGGGCTGGCTAAGTGAGGTTTGGCGTGTTGTTGCTGGATTCATGGGGCAAAGATACAGGCGTTACATCGATCACATCCACGGCATCGGCAGGCGTTGGCATCGCCGCCATGGCCGCACGTTCGGCCCGCAACAACTGCAAGGCCGCCAGACAATAGTGCGCGAACCACAAGGAAGACATGGCAAACACCAGCGTGTATATCCAGATGGCCAGCGGCACCAGAATGACAAAGGCTGCCGCCAGCAGCGCGCCAGAAGCCCAGATCAGGCCGGGTGCCGCGCCCAGATAACCACAAAACACGCCAATGCCCAGCAAGGACAGTCTGTGGCGGCGAAATATCTCGCGCCGCTCCTCGGCACTGGCATGATCGGCCATCGCATCAAAGGCCATCACGCGGTAGGTGAGCCAGCCCCAAATCAGGGGCGGCAAAATCAGAATCAGCGGTGGCACCAGCCACAGCGGGATCGACACCACCAGCGCCACCAGCGCCAGCACAGTCGACAACAAAGACCAGGTCAGACTGGCCACCAGCGAGCCGCCGCGCTTGCGCTCAAGGGTTGGAAAACGCTTCTCAGCCACCAGCGCGGTCAGTGCCGGGGTCATCATCAGCGCCACCACCAGCAAGGAGCTAACCACAATCAGCGGTGTGACAGCAAATATCACAATCAGCGGCACCAATACGGATTTGAGGCCGCCCAAGCCCAGGCTCTGCATCCAGCCAGAGATGCTGACAACAAGCGAAGACGCTTCCAGCACTCCGCGCACCCAGTCCAGCGCCGCGTCCCAGTAGTAATAGCCCAGACCCAAGGAGAGGCCAATCATCAACACCAGCGGCAAAACCGACAGCACCATGACGCGCGGGCGCAGGCAATACGCCACGGCACGCCAGAAAGAATCAAACAACAAGCTCATGATCCAAGCATACCCGAGAGCCGGGCCTGCATGCCGCCAGCGCCGTTTATGCCCGTCCGGCCAGGCGTTTCAGGCCCAGCCACTGTTGCGACCAGAAACCGCGCCCGTAGTCACGTCCCTGCCCGACCTGGTCACGGACACCCGTGACGTCAAAGCGCCGCTCGAAATTGGCGGTGCCAAACAACATGTCCCACCAAGGCACCAGCACGCCAAAGTTGGAACCGCCCCGCGTGTCATTGCCGTGCGATTCATGGCCGATCCCGACGGCATGGTGCATTCGGTGAAAGCGCGGGCTGACCCACAAGCGCTCGCCCAGCGCGCCAAACCACAGCCGCAGGTTGGCATGTTGAAAACTTTCGCTGAGCTGGGTGAAGGCGACGATGGCAACAAACTGACCCGGCGCAATGCCAATCAACTGCGCCACCACGACAAAGATGACGGCGCGCAGCACGTCGTCAAGAAGGTGATTGCGGTTGTCGGTCCACATCGTCATCTGCCGCTGCGCGTGGTGCAGCGCGTGCAGCCGCCACCACCATTCCCACTGGTGCTGAGCGCGGTGCACCCCGTAATTCACCAAATCCAGCACCAGCAAATAAAGACCCAAGCTGACCCAAGGCAAATCCGTCATGCCCGGCCACACCGCATCGAGTTGAAATGTCTGCCAGCCGGCCACCCGCAACGCGCCTAAGACCTGATCAAACAGCGGGTCCAGGGTAAAAAATAGGGCCACCCGGAACAACCCCAGGCGGTGAATCAATGTGTAGATGACATCGGTACGCACGGTGGCACGGTCGTGCACAGGTTCCACCGGTCGCCAGCGCTCCAGCGGGCCGATGAGGCCCAACAACACCAACAGCTGCAACAAACCCACCAACAGCCAACCCGTGGCGGCGTAGCCATCAACCAAAAAATTGCCCAAGCCCAAGCCGAACATCAAGGGTTGCAGCAGGGTTTCATACAGCCAGCCTTGTACGTCAGAAAATGCGTTGATCAACCCGTCCATCGGTGCGCTACCTCAAGAGGCTTGCCACAGAAGCTGGCTGACCGGCTCGGGCAATCCAGTCACGGTATGCCGGGTGTTCGCGCAGGGTGGCAAAACAAAAACCCCGCTCTTTCAGGCCAACAATCAATGGCTCCAGTACCGCCGGGGCCCACGGGTCCTGGCGCGACCAAATGCCCAGGTGCGCCATCAAGATATCGCCGGTGCGGATGTCACGCAGCGCTTTGGCCAGCAGCGCGGCATTGCTGAACTTGTCACTGGGCAATTCGTCACCCAAAAATCCGGCCGGGGCCCAGCCCACATGGGCAAAGCCGCAGGATTTGGCAGCGGCCAGCAGCTTGGGCGAGGTCTTGCCGCCAGGCGCACGAAACAGTGGCAGCGGCTGCCGGCCGGTGTAATCCTGCAGGCGCTCGTTGGCGTATTTCAATTGCTCGCAATACTGCTCGGCGCTCCAGGTGAATTCGCGCCCGGCAAAGGCTCCTGCGCTGGGTCGCACGCGAAAGGTCGGTTTGATCCCGGGCAAATCAGCACGCCAGTAAACATGGTCGTAGGTGTGCGAGGCAAATTCATGGCCCTCGGCACCGCGCGCTTTCCACCAGAGGGACCAATGCTGCCCCAGACTGCTATCACCAACCTTGGTGCGCTCATTGGCGGCAAAGAAAGTGACCCGCACGCCCTGGCGCTTGAGCACCTCGGCAATCAGGGGGGCCACTTCCATGTGACCCGTGTCAAATGTCAGGTACAGCGGCTTCTCACAGGCTTTTTGGGCGCTAGCCCATGTAGAATAAGCGCATACAGCTATAAAAATTATAGCACATCTGGATTTCGTAAAAAACTTACTGACGCCCTGCATGGTCCAATGTCCAGACCCCGTGGGGTGACTTGCCAACATTGACCTGGCGCACCACGGTGCGCGATTGAACGTCAATCACGGTCAGTTTTTTGGCCCAGCGCGAGGCCACATAAATAAAGCGGCCATCGGCCGAAACATCCATGTCATCGGGCCCGTTGGGGGCCGGGTAGCTTTCCAGAACCGTCATGCTCTGGTAGTCGATCTTGCTGATGGTGTTGGCAACCCGGTTACTGACCAACACATGTTTTTTGTCGCCAAACGCACGAAACGAGTGAGCGCCCTTGCCAGTCTTGAGCAGCTTGACCAGTTTGGGCTGCGCAGCAGTGACGTCATACACCTCAACCCCGTCACCACCCGTCAGTCCCACCAACAA
This sequence comes from Burkholderiales bacterium, assembly GCA_038328055.1. Taxonomy (GTDB): domain Bacteria; phylum Pseudomonadota; class Gammaproteobacteria; order Burkholderiales; family Burkholderiaceae_C; genus Rhodoferax. Next base: position 36,016 of record JBBQLQ010000006.1, on the reverse strand, counting down.
AAACTTGTCGTCGGGTGTGCCAAACACATCGGCCGGTAGCGACCCAGTGGCCTGACGCCATTTAATCGTCTGGCTGGCGATGTCGATGGCCACCAGTTCGTCACTGTCTTGCATGGTGGCGTAGACCGTTCGGCTGGAGCTGTCGATCCACAGGTGGCTGGGGGTTTTACTGGTAACAATGCGCTTGGCAAGCGTCAGGTTGGTGCCGTCCCAGCGGTACAAGTCCACATGGTTGAGCCGGTTGGCAGCAGTCACAAACCATTTCATGTCGGGCGAAAAGCGCAGTTGGTAGGGGTCAAGAATACCGGTCACGGTGCGTTGCACCTCGGCGGTTTTCGGGTTCAGAAACGTCAGCGAATCGCTCAGCGCGTTAGCAATGATGAGGGATTTCTCGTCGGGCGTGAGGTACAGGTGGTGCGGCTCCTTGCCCGTCGGGATGCGGCGGGTCTCGGTCCAGCTGACCGGGTCGATCACGCTGACACTGGCATCCAGCGAATTGAGCACAAACACGGGCGGCGCGGCCTGCACGCTCAGCGCCGCACCGGCCAGCCCACCCACGAGCAGCCAACGCGTGCCAGCAGCCCAAAAACCATCCAGGAGAGAAATGATAGAACGCACAGTAAACCGCTTTAAAAATAGGCCGCAAGTGTAGCGGCCAGCCCCCGCCTTACTTGCCATCCATCAGCGCCAAATCCTCGGCACCAAGCCAGCGCCACTGCCCCGGGGCCAGATCATCGGGCAGCTTGAGCCCGCCAATTTGCGAACGGTGCAACGCCTCAACCCGGTTGCTGACAGCCGCCACCATGCGCTTGACCTGGTGGTATTTGCCCTCAGTGAGCGTCAGGTGCAGGTGAAATTCCGACACGGCCTCACAAGCCGCCGCCCGCACCGGCTTCGGGTCGTCATCCAGCACCACACCCGCCAGCAGCTGATTGACCTGGCGCTCGTCGAGTGGATGTTTGACCGTGACCTCGTACACCTTGGGCACGTGATGGCGCGGCGAACTCATGCGGTGGATGAACTTGCCGTCATCGGTCAGCAGCAGCAAGCCGGTGGTGTCCTGGTCCAGCCGCCCCACCGCCTGCACGCCTTGCACCGCACCCTTTTGTGGCCTGTGGCGCAGCGGTGCCGGCAACAAGCTGTAAATACTGGGGTAGGTGGATGGCTTTTGGGAGCATTCGGTCGCGGTCGGCTTATGCAGCATCACATAGGCCTTTTCCAGGTAAGGCCAGTCCACACCCTGCACCTGGAAACGCAAACTGTTTGCTATTAAATCAGTAGCTGACTGCGTATATTTAACGGGGGCTAGAGGCTTATTTTCCTCATAAACCTGAACAAAACCCTGCTGAATCAGGCCTGCGCACACGCGGCGCGTGCCAAAGCCCTGGGAATAAAGAATGTCTTGAAGTTGCATGGAGCCAAGTATCGCAAAGAGCGCCGCACCAACTCAAACGCTGATCAGCCGAGCTGCTTCACGCGCGGCCACCACCCCTTCATCGGTCGGAACCACCCACACTTCAATCGAACTGGTGGGGGCTTGAATCGCCATGACAGCGTTGCCTGTGGCCTGGGCATTGCGCTGTGGGTCAAGCACCACGCCCATCCAGGCCAGCCGCTGGGCCACCTCAGCGCGCAAGACCACATCGTGCTCACCAATGCCGCCGCTGAAAGCCAGCACATCCAGGCCCTGCAAACACGCTACCAGCGCGCCGCTTTCTCGCACCACACGGTAGGTAAACATGTCAATGGCCAGCCGGGCGGCCGCACTGCTATCAGCGCGCAAGCTGCGCATGTCGGCCGAAATGCCCGATACACCCAACAAGCCACTTTGCTTGTAGAGCAGCTTTTGCAAGCGGCCATGATCCCAGCCCTGCTCCATTAAATAGAGCAAAACACCCGAATCCAGCGAGCCGGAGCGGGTCCCCATCATCAAACCATCGAGTGCCGAGAAACCCATGGTAGTGGCAACACTTTTGGCATCGCGCGTACCGCACAGGCTGGCCCCATTGCCCAAATGTGCCATCAGCACCCGGCCGTGGGCGCGGGCACTGTACTGCTGCAAAGTACCCATCACGTAGTGGTAAGACAGCCCATGAAAACCGTAGCGGCGCAGTCCCTGCTGGTACAGCGCTTCGGGCAGGGCAAAACGGTAGTCCACTTCAGGCAGCGTGGCATGAAACGCCGTGTCAAAACAGGCCACTTGCGGCAGCTGCGCAAAAGCCTCCCGAAACGCCCGCACCCCTGCCAGGTTATGCGGTTGGTGCAGCGGTGCCAGCGAGTTGAACTGCGTCAGCTGCGCCAGAATTTCGTCGGTCACAACGACGCTCTCCCGGTAGCTTGCCGCGCCATGCACCACCCGGTGCGCTACCGCAGCCAGCACGGGTATGCCTGGCAACTGCGCCAACAACTCACGCAGACTCAGCAAGGCCTGGGCAAAAACCTGGTCTTGCCCCAGCGCCAGCGCGCGCCTGTGGTCTTGCCCGGCAAAAGTCCAGCGCATCTCGGGGGCTCCGCCAGGCTCCAGGCCTTCGATGCAGCCGCTGAGAATCTGCGTTTGAACCAGCCCTTGCAACAAGGGGTAGAGTGAAAATTTGAGCGAGGACGAGCCCGCATTGACTGCCAAAATAGCCATTTTTTTTCCTTACCAAACAGGACGGGGGTGATCACGGCGCGCGTTGTGCGCCACCAGCAAGGCCAGCAAGGCGGATGACACGCGGTTGGAGGGCCCTTCGGCGCGGCTGGTCAGTGCGATCGGTAAACGAGCACCCAACACGATGCCGGAGCCACTGGCACCCGCCAGATATTCAAGCTGCTTGGCCAGCATATTGCCGCTTTCCAGGTCAGGCACGGCCAGAATATCGGCGTGGCCCGCCACCACGGACGCGATGTTCTTGATTTGGGCGGCATGCATCGAAATGGCATTGTCAAACGCCAGCGGGCCGTCCAGGATGCCACCGGTGATCTGCCCGCGCTCGGCCATCTTGCACAGCGCTGCGGCATCCAGGGTTGACGGGATATTGGCGTTGACAGTCTCGACCGCCGACAAAATGGCCACCTTGGGTACTTCGACCCCCATGATCCGGGCGAAGTCGATGGCATTTTGAATGATGTCGACTTTCTCTTGCAGCGTGGGGCGAATGTTCAGCGCGGCATCGGTGATCAGCAGCGGCTTGTGGTACAGCGGCACGTCAAAGCGAAACACATGCGACATGCGCCTGCCGGTGCGCAAGCCCGGCTTGGCCAATACCGCATGAATCAATTCGTCCGTGTGCAGGCTGCCTTTCATGATCATCTCGACATCCCAGACATCCGCCATTTCGGCGGCCTTTTCTGCCGCTGCATGGCTGTGCGGCTGCGAGATGATCTCGACACCCGTCAAATCGATACCGGCCTCGGCGGCAACGTGGCGAATGCGCACCTCGGGACCAATCAGCACCGGCACGATCAGGCCGTAACGGGCTGCGTCCATAGCCCCGCTGAGCGAGCCCTCGTCGCACGGATGTACCACCGCGCAGCGCACCGCCTCAAGCCCGCTGCCCATGGCCAGCAAGTCCTTGAAACGGGCTTGCGGATCAAACAACTGAATTCTTGGTGCCTCCACCCTGGGCAGGCGTACCTTGGTGGTGGGTGCCAGCACCCGGGCAGTGCCACTGAGCACCGCGTCGCCGCGCTGGTTCACCACCAGACAATCCAGCTCGACACCACCCCGGCTGGGGTCAAGCGCGCAGACCGTCACGGTGACGGTCAGCGTGTCTCCCACGCGCACGGGCTTGATAAAGTGCAGTGCCTGATCCTGGTAAATCGTGCCAGGACCGGGAAACTGGGTTCCCAGCAGAGCAGAAATGAGCGATCCACTCCACATTCCGTGCGCAATCACACCATGAAACAGGGTGTCGTTGGCGTACTCGGCATTCAGGTGGGCTGGATTGGTATCCCCGGAAACCGCAGCAAAGGCCCGGATGTCGTCCAATGTCAGGGTACGCAGCAGGCGGGCACTTTGGCCAATTTTAATTTCATCAAAAGTGAAGTTCTCAATCAGGTAAGTATTCAGGGGAAGGTTCATAACTTGAATTCAGTCAAAAGGTGCAGCGGATTGAAGTCACACTGCTTTAAATAAATCATCCAGACCCAAGCCGTCGGCCCCGGGTTTGAAGCCTTGGCGCAGCAGATTTTCTTCCGCCTGCAACAATATCTTACGGGTGGACTCCAGACCATAGTCACTCAAACTATGGGCCTCCAGGTGGTAACGCAGTATCAGCAAGCCGCGCAATTCCTCACGCTGGTGAGACATTCGGCGCTCCGGACTGTCGGTGCGGTGCAGGCTGGGTTGATGGCCTGTCTGTGCCCGGCGCTCTTGTGGCACAGCAACAATTTGCGACCTGTCCATCAGGGCATTGACAGTGGCTTCGTCCTGCAGGGAAACGTCCAGTGCCATCGCCAAGCGGGCGATGCGGGCATTGAGCGCCTCCATGGATGCGCCCAGTCGCTGCTTTTGGTTGTCATCAATCTGCATAGCGCACCATGATGTAGTCGCCCGGCGCATCCGCCAGGATTTGCTCTGGCTTGAATTGTGGCGCAGGCACCTTGGCACCCGAACGCTGCGCCAACCAGTCGTGCATGGCCGGCCACCAAGACCCATCAAACAGAGGAGCCTGTTGCAACCAGTCTTCTGGCTCGATCCAGCCATGCCCTGGCTCCACATGTCCCTTTTGATAGCTGCGCCGCGGATGGCCAGGCTCGGAGATGATGCCGGCGTTGTGGCCGCCTGCGGCCAAAACAAACGTGATGTGGGTGTCGGTGAGCAAATGGATTTTGTAGACCGATTGCCACGGCGACACATGATCGCGCAAGGTTCCAACCACCAGCATGGGAGCCTTGATGTCCTTCAACGCCACGCCCTGACCCGCAACCCGGTAATGGCCGTTGGCCAGCGCGTTGTTCAAAAACAGGGAAGACAAATACTCGTCATGCATGCGCTCAGGCAATCGCGTGACATCCGCGTTCCAGCTCATCATGTCATTGCCCACCTCATCTTGCCCCAGTAGGTAGCGGCGTGTATTGCGCGTCCAGATCAGATCACGCGCATTCAGAAACTGGAACGACCCGGCCATCTGCGAACCGCTCAGATACCCGGCACGGGCCATGGCCCCGCGCAGGGTTTTCAGCTGATCGTCGTCAATGAAAACGCCCAGCTCACCGGGTTCACTGAAGTCAGTTTGCCCAGCCAGCAAGGTCACCGTCGCCAACTCAGGCATGTTGTCAAGACAGGATTGATCGTCCTGACGACGATGCCAGGATTTGGTCTGGCTGGCTGATTCTGGCCGACTTTGCCGTTGGCCCTGACAAGCGCCGAGCGCCGCCGCCACAATGGCCAAAAATGTACCGCCAAGGCAGTAACCCAAAGCGTGAATGCGCGGCGCTTGCGCTTGCTCCTTCACTGCCGCCATGGCTGCCATCACGCCCGCCTGGAGATAATCCTGCATGCCCAAAGCACGATCGGAGCCGTCCGGATTGCGCCAGGAGATCATGAAGACCGTATGACCTTGCTCAACCAGGTAGCGCACCATCGAATTGGCAGGAGACAAATCCAGAATGTAGTACTTCATGATGCATGACGGCACGATCAGAATCGGTTCCGGATACACCTTGGATGTGGTCGGTGTGTACTGGATCAACTCAATCAGATGGTTGCGAAAAACCACCTTGCCCGGGGTCACGGCCACGTCCTTGCCAACCTTGAAAGGCAAGGGTTTGGGTTGGTCGGTCTGCGCGTGCTTGCTCGATGCTTGCTGCGACAAGGCATCTTCAGCAAAGTGCTGCATCCCCTTGAGCCAGCTTTGGCCCATGGTTTCCCGCGCTGTTGCCAGCGATTGCGGATTGGTCAAACCCCAGTTGGAAGGTGCCAACGCATCCACGCCCTGCTGGGTAAAAAACGCCATCACATGTTGGTGGTGTGACGACATGCCATCAATTTGCACAGCATCGCGCCACCAAGCTTCGCTGGCCTTGAAACTCTGTTTCATCGCACTGAACGGCCATTGGCTCCAGCCAGGATCGGTAAATCGCGGATCAAGCTCAGCGACGGAAGTCGGCGCACTGGCGTTCTGCACCCCTAGACCCTTGAACCATTCAGGCACCCAAGCACGGCTGATGTCGGCCGCCTTTTGACCCAGCAAAGCCTGTCGCCCTGGCGAAATCGCCAAATGCATGGCCCAGTCCGCGTACGACAGCGCCAAGGAAATAGGCGACAAACCCACACTCGCTTTGGCTAGCTGCGCATGTACTGTCTCATCGAGTGTCCTGGCGCTCTCGGCAGGAGTTGGCAAGTTCGGTGGCTTTGACACAGTGTGACTCATGATTTTTTTCCATAGTGCGGGTTTCAGCTCATAGGACTGATTTTAGGGTAAACCCTCGGAGCCAAATAGTAATCCAAGTCAAAAAGTGTTTGATATACAGCGCCAAGCCCCGACGCCCTGCCCAAGGGGCACCTGACAAGCCAGCAAAAACAAAAAACCCGCCGAAGCGGGTTTTTTTGCGTCCGAAGGACTGAAGCGCGCAGCTTACTTGGCAGCGCGGGTTCCAACCACTTCAACTTCAACACGGCGGTTTTTGGAACGGCCGTCTGCAGTCTTGTTGTCAGCGACAGGTTGCTTTTCGCCCTTGCCTTCGGTGTAAACACGGTTCTTTTCGATGCCCTTGGACACCAGATACGCCTTCACAGCTTCAGAACGCCTGACCGACAGCTTCTGGTTGTAACCATCGGTACCAACGGCGTCAGTGTGACCCACTGCAATGATGACTTCAAGGTTGATGTCCTTGACCTTGGCTACCAGATCATCCAGCTTGGCTTTGCCTGCAGGCTTCAGAACCGCTTTGTCGAAGTCAAAGAACGCGTCAGCAGCGTAAGTGACCTTGGCTGCAGCCACTGGTGCAGGAGCTGGAGCTGGTGCTGCTGCGGCTTTGGGTGCCGGTGCGGGGGCAGCAGCAGGCGTAGGCGCAGGCGCAGGTGCCGGAGCAGCAACCGGCTTGGGAGCCACAATGGCACCATCGCAGCCAACGGCAGCGGTAGCCGGTGTCCAGAAGGCATCACGCCAGCAGAGTTCGTTGGTGCCGTTTTTCCAGACCGTGCCATCCGTTGCGCGCCAGTTGTCAATCGTTTGAGCACCCGCTGCGGTTGCGAAGGCCGCTGCGGCAAACAGCATAGCTACTTTGTTTAATTTCTTCATGGTTCTCCTTAAGGGAAAAATCTGCAGCCGCGCTGCGTTGGAATGTCAGACGCTCAATATGCCTATCACATCAAGCGCTGAGGATTATTGTGCCACAGACCGTTACCACAAAAAGGGCGTTCGCCTTGCCATTTAGCCGCTGACGACGCAAGTGTGAACTATTTGCTCAACGCGTTGCGAACCAGCCACAAACCGACAGCTTAAAATCACGGATTAACTCAGAACTTGCCTAGCCTCAAGCGCCGTTCCATGACCCAGTTCGCCAAAGAAACCATTCCAACCAGCCTTGCCGACGAAATGCGTCGCAGCTACCTGGATTACGCCATGAGCGTGATCGTGGGGCGCGCCCTGCCCGACGCACGTGATGGTTTGAAACCCGTGCACCGGCGCGTGCTGTTTGCCATGCACGAGTTGGGCAACGACTGGAACAAGGCCTACAAAAAATCCGCCCGCATTGTGGGTGACGTGATCGGCAAATACCATCCGCACGGCGACCAGTCGGTCTACGACACCATCGTTCGCATGGCGCAGAATTTTTCCATGCGCCACATGCTGGTCGACGGCCAGGGCAACTTCGGCTCGGTTGACGGCGATAACGCTGCCGCCATGCGGTACACCGAAATCCGCCTGGCCAAGATCGCGCATGAATTGCTGGCCGATCTGGACAAGGAAACGGTTGATTTCGGCCCCAATTACGACGGCTCCGAAAAAGAACCGCTGGTGCTACCGGCACGGCTGCCCAATTTGCTGATCAATGGCTCCGGCGGTATTGCCGTGGGCATGGCCACCAATATTCCGCCGCACAACCTCAATGAAGTGGTGGATGCCTGCCTGCATTTGCTGAAAAACCCCGAGGCGTCCATTGATGAGCTGATGGAAATCATCCCGGCACCCGACTTCCCGACCGCTGGCATCATTTACGGCATTCAGGGTGTCAAGGACGGCTACCGCACCGGCCGTGGCCGGGTGGTGATGCGCGCCAAGTGCCATTTCGAGGACATTGACCGGGGTCAGCGCCAGTCCATCATCGTTGACGAGTTGCCCTACCAGGTCAACAAAAAAACCTTGCAAGAACGCATGGCCGAGCTGGTGCATGAGAAAAAAATCGAGGGCATCAGCCACATCCAGGACGAGTCCGATAAATCCGGCATGCGTCTGGTGATTGAGCTCAAGCGCGGCGAAGTACCCGAGGTGGTGCTCAACAACCTGTACAAGCAAACCCAGCTGCAAGACACCTTTGGTATGAACATGGTGGCGCTGATCAACGGTCAGCCCAAACTGTGCAACCTGAAAGACCTGATTTCGGTCTTTTTGAGCCACCGCCGTGAAGTGGTCACGCGCCGTACCGTGTTTGAGTTGCGCAAGGCCCGCGAACGCGGCCACGTGCTCGAAGGCCTGGCCGTGGCGCTGGCCAATATCGATGATTTCATCCGCATCATCCGGGAATCGCCGACGCCGCCGGTGGCCAAGATGGAATTGATGAACCGCCCATGGGACAGCAAACTGGTGCGCGAAATGCTGACCCGCACGCGCGCTGACGGCGGCGTGGTCAATGCCGACGACTACCGCCCGGATGCGCTTGAAAAGCAATTCGGCATGGGCGCGGATGGCCTTTACCGTCTGTCGGACACGCAAGCGCAAGAAATTTTGCAAATGCGCCTGCAACGCCTGACCGGCTTGGAGCAAGACAAGATCGTGGCCGAATACAAGGAAGTCATGGCCGTCATTGATGACTTACTCGACATCCTGGCCCGCCCAGAACGCGTGTCAGTCATCATCAGTGACGAGCTCACCGCCATCAAGACCGAATTCGGCCAAACCAAACTGGGCGCAAGGCGCAGTCTGGTCGAGCACAGCTCATTTGACCTCTCGACCGAAGACCTGATCACGCCGACCGACATGGTCGTCACGCTCAGTCACAGCGGCTATGTCAAGAGCCAGCCCTTGAGCGAATACCGGGCACAAAAGCGCGGCGGGCGCGGCAAACAGGCCACCGCCACCAAAGAGGACGACTGGGTCGACCAGCTGTTTATTGCCAACACCCACGATTACCTGCTTTGCTTTAGCAACCGTGGCCGCATGTACTGGCTCAAAGTCTGGGAAGTGCCGCAAGGCTCACGCGGTTCACGCGGCAGGCCAATCGTCAACATGTTCCCGCTGGCTGAGGGCGAAAAAGTCACCGTGGTGCTGGCACTCACCGGTGAAAAACGCATTTTTCCGGCCGACCAATACGTCTTCATGTCGACCAGCATGGGCACCGTCAAAAAGACCGCGCTGAATGAATTTTCCAACCCGCGCAAAGCCGGCATCATTGCCGTCGACCTGGACGAAGGCGACTTTTTGATTGGCGCGGCTCTGACGGACGGCAAGCACGATGTGATGCTGTTTTCCGATGGCGGCAAGGCGGTGCGCTTTGACGAAAACGATGTGCGCCCGATGGGTCGCCAGGCGCGTGGTGTGCGCGGCATGATGCTGGAAGACGGCCAAAGCGTGATTGCCATGCTGGTGGCCGAAGACGAGTCGCAAAGCGTGCTGACCGCCACCCAAAAAGGCTATGGCAAACGCACCAGCATTACCGAGTACACCCGCCATGGCCGTGGCACCAAGGGCATGATTGCCATTCAGCAATCAGAACGCAACGGCAAGGTGGTCGCAGCCACGCTGGTGCATGCCGATGACGAAATCATGCTGATCACCGACAAGGGCGTGCTGGTGCGCACCCGGGTCAGTGAAATTCGTGAACTCGGCCGCGCCACCCAGGGCGTGACCCTGATTGGCCTGGACGAAGGCTCGCAGCTCAGCGGCCTGCAGCGGATTGTTGAAAACGATGCCATTCCAGCCGTTGATGATGTCACCGGCGAAGAACCAACGACCGAAACGCCAGACACGCCAGACACGCCAGACACGCCAGAAGTTTGACGCTATTTTATTGATAGCTGCTTACGCAATGATTTAAAGGGCGAGAGCCTGATTTCTTATAAATTTCTGCCATGACCAGACCGTACAACTTTTCAGCCGGCCCGGCTGCCATGCCCGAAGACGTATTGCGTGAGGCCGCCTCTGAAATGCTGGACTGGCACGGCAGCGGTATGGGTGTCATGGAAATGAGCCACCGCGGACGCGAATTCGGCCAGATTTTCGAACAGACTGAAGCTGACCTGCGCGAGTTGCTGGCCGTGCCAGCCAACTTCAAACTGCTGTTCATGCAAGGCGGCGGTCTGGCTGAAAACGCCATCGTGCCATTGAATCTCTCGCAAGGACAAACCGCAGATTTTGTCGTCACCGGCAGTTGGAGCCAGAAGTCTGCGATTGAAGCCAAGCGCTATTGCCACGCGCATGAAGCCGCCAACACCCAAGCCGCCGGTTTCACCACACTGGCCGAGCCTGCCAGTTGGCAGCTCAATAACAAGCCCGCCTACGTGCACATTTGCAGCAACGAGACCATCAACGGCGTCGAATACCACGAACTGCCCGACCTGAAAGCCTTGGGCTGCGATGCGCCGCTGGTGGTTGACTTTTCATCGCACGTGGCATCGCGCCCGGTCGATTGGACGCGGGTTGGACTGGCCTTTGGCGGTGCCCAGAAAAACCTTGGGCCTGCCGGGCTGACGCTGGTGGTGGTGCGCGACGACCTGCTTGACCGCGCCTTGCCGATCTGCCCCAGTGCGTTCAACTACAAGACCGTGGCGGACAACGGTTCGATGTTCAACACACCGCCGACCTATTCCATCTACATTGCCGGCCTGGTGTTTCAGTGGCTCAAGCGCCAGGGTGGCATTGCGGCGATCGAGGCCAACAACATCGCCAAAGCCGAGCTGCTGTACAGCGCCATTGATGCCTCCAGCCTGTATGTCAACCCGGTTGACATCACCTGCCGATCCCGTATGAATGTCCCGTTTTTTCTCAAAAATGACAGCGGCCAGCCTTTGCTGGAGGCCGAGCATGCGCTTAATGCCGCCTTTTTAGTCGGTGCCAAAAAGGCCGGCCTGTTACAGCTCAAAGGCCACAAATCGGTCGGCGGCATGCGCGCCAGCATTTACAACGCCATGCCGCTTGAAGGCGTGCAAGCGCTGGTGGCTTTCATGCGCGACTTTGAATCCCACCACGCCTGATGCCCGTCGCATCCTTTGAACATCAAGACCGCCTGGAGCCGCCGAAGATGACCAAAACCCTGCCTGAACTGCGCACCCAGATTGATGCGCTTGATCTGGAACTGCTGACCCTGCTGAACCAGCGTGCCGGCCTGGCCCATGAGGTCGGTGAAATCAAACGCGTCGACGGCTCAGCGGTGTTCCGCCCAGACCGTGAAACCCAGGTGATTGCCAACCTGCAAGCGCACAACGCCGGACCACTCAAGCCGCTCAGTATCGCCATCATCTGGCGCGAAATCATGTCGGCTTGCCGCGCCCTTGAAGCCCCTCAACGCGTCGCTTACCTGGGGCCGGCCGGCACTTTCAGCGAGCAAGCTGCCATCCAGTTTTTTGGCGGCAGCATGGCACGCGTGCTGTGCGTCAGCATTGACGAAGTGTTTCGAGCCACGGCCGCCGGTAGCGCTGAGTTTGGCGTGGTACCGATCGAAAACTCATCGGAGGGCGTGATTTCGCGCTCACTTGACCTGTTGCTCAATTCCCCGCTGCACATCATTGGTGAAACCAGTTTTCTGGTGCGCCATAACCTGCTGCGCCTGGAGCCCAGCTTGGCCGGCATCGAGGCGGTCTACGCCCACCCGCAAGCACTGGCCCAATGCCAGGACTGGCTCACCACCCACCTGCCCCACGCCGAACGCCGAGCCGCATCCAGCAACGCGGAAGGTGCCCGCCTGGCTGCCACCAACCCAGCCTGGGCAGCGATTGCCAGTGAGCGCGCCGGCAGCGAATTTGGCTTGCACATTGCCTCTTACGCGATTCAGGACGATGCCTTTAACCGCACCCGCTTTGCCGTGATTTGCCTGCCGCAAACGCTGGCCGCACCGCAGGCCACGGGACGCGACTGCGTCAGCCTGATCGTCTCGGTCACCAACCGCCCTGGCGCCGTGCACGACTTGCTGATACCGCTGAAAAAGCACGGTGTGTCGATGACCCGGTTTGAGTCACGTCCGGCCCGCTCTGGTCAGTGGGAATATTACTTTTACATTGATCTGGCGGGGCACCCGTCGCAGCCCAATGTGGCAGCAGCCCTGGAGGAGTTGCGGGGACTTTGCGCCTTTTACAAAGTGCTGGGCACCTACCCGGTCGCCGAATAGCCATGTTTGAACAACTTGGATTGATCGGCTGCGGCCTGATGGGTGGATCGTTTGCGCTGGCGCTCAAACGCGCCGGACTGGTCAAACGCGTGGTGGGCTACAGCAAATCGCCGTCAACCACTGATCGCGCCCGACAGATGGGTGTCATTGATGTCGAAGCACCGTCAGCGTTGCTGGCTGTTTCAGGTGCCGATATTGTGCTGATTGCCGTGCCGGTGGGCGCCTCCGAGGCCACTTTCAAAGCCATCAAACACATGGTCACGCCGCAAATGCTGATCATGGATGTCGGCTCCACCAAGGGCGATGTGGTCAGCGCAGCACGACACGGCTTGCGCGAACAGGTCGGCTCGTTTGTGCCGGTACATCCAATTGCCGGCAAAGAATTGTCGGGCGTGGAGCATGCCGATGCCAAGCTTTACCAAGGCCGCCAAGTCATCCTGACCCCCACCGAACGCACTTTGGCAGCGCAGCTCAAACAGGCCGTGGAGGTCTGGACGGCGCTGGGCAGCAAGGTGGTGCAAATGTCACCTGAGGCGCATGACGCAGCCTTTGCCGCTGTCAGCCACCTGCCGCACTTGCTGGCTTTTACCCTGATGAACGCTGTGTCAAAGCAGCCACAGGGTTCTGAATTTTTGTCGCTGGCTGGGCCGGGGTTTCGGGATTTCACCCGCATCGCCGCCAGTGATCCCAAAGTGTGGCGCGACATTTTGCTGTCCAACCGGCAAGAACTGCTGGCGCAAAGCCAGCTGTTTCAAGCCCAATTGCAGGCGTTTGAAGCCGTGATGGCCAGCGGCGACCAGCAAGCAGTAGAAGCCCTGATTGCCCAGGCCAGCGACACCCGCGCCCAATGGCGCATGACCGATTTTTCCTAACCCCATGTTCACGACCGCCTTTCTCGACATCCCGCCGCTTGAGTACGCTGGCGGCACCCTCACCCTGCCGGGCTCCAAAAGCATCTCCAACCGGGTCTTGTTGCTGGCCGCGCTCTGCCAGGGAACCACCACAGTCCATGACTTGCTGGACTCGGACGACACCCGCGTCATGCTGCAAGCGCTGCGCATGCTGGGCTGTGCCGTCACGCAAAGCGGCAACACGGTGCTCATCGACGGCATGGCAGGCGCACCCGCCAACCGGCAAGCGCAGCTGTTCATGGGCAATGCCGGCACCGCTATCCGGCCTTTGACGGCCGCGTTGGCAGTGATGGGCGGCAACTTCGAGCTGCGCGGCGTTGCCCGCATGCACGAGCGCCCGATTGGTGACTTGGTGGACGCGCTGGTGCAATTGGGTTGCCAGATTGATTACCTGGAAAATCCGGGCTACCCACCGCTGCACATTGGCACCCCTGCGCTCACATTGGATCAACCGATCCAGGTGCGCGGCGATGTATCAAGCCAGTTTCTGACGGCCTTGCTGATGGCGCTACCCCTGGTCGCCGTCAACGATGTGGTGATTGAAGTCATCGGCGAGTTGATCTCGCGCCCCTATATTGAGATCACACTGAACCTGCTGGCGCGCTTTGGCGTGCAGGTGCAGCGCGATGGCTGGCAGCGCTTCACCCTTCCTGCGGGCTGTCAATTGCGCTCGCCGGGTGTTGTGCACATCGAGGCCGATGCGTCATCCGCTAGCTATTTTATAGCGCTTGGCGCAATAGCCAAAAGGGCTACAGGCCAAAACAACATAAAAATACACGGCGTGGGTGCCGACTCCATTCAAGGGGATATCCGTTTCATTGAAGCCGCCCAGATGATGGGTGCGAAGATTGTCAGCGGCCCCAACTGGCTGGACGTATCGCGCGGCGAGCCTGGCCTTGGTTGGCCACTCAAGGCCATTGAGCTGGACTGCAACCACATCCCCGATGCGGCCATGTCGCTGGCTGTGATGGCCCTATACGCCACCGGTACCACCACGCTGCGCAACATTGCCAGCTGGCGTGTCAAGGAAACCGACCGCATCGCAGCCATGGCCTGCGAGTTGCGCAAGCTCGGTGCCACGGTAGAAGAAGGGCAGGATTTCATTCGCGTCACGCCGCCTGCCACGCTGGCCGACTGGAAAGCCGCCAGCATTCACACCTACGACGACCACCGCGTGGCCATGTGTTTTTCACTGGCCGCCTTCAACCCGGCTGGCTTGCCAGTGCGCATAGAAGACCCCAGGTGCGTTGCCAAAACCTTTCCCGATTACTTTGAAGCCTTCTTTTCGCTGGTGCAAGCGCGGCCCCACAGCATTCCGGTGATTTGCATTGACGGCCCCACCGCCTCAGGCAAAGGCACGCTGGCGGCTCAAGTGGCCAAGCAACTGGGCTACCACCTGCTGGACTCGGGCGCGCTCTACCGCATCACCGCACTGGCGGCCGTGCGCGCCGGCTTGTCCCTTGAGGGCCACCTCTTGACCGACAACGCGGCCGCTATTGCCAATTTGGCGCAAAGTCTGCAAATCGCCTTCACGGGCGACCAGATTTTGCTCAATGGCGACAACGTCACCGAGGCCATTCGCCAGGAAGACGTTGGCATGAACGCGTCCAAGGTATCTGCCTTGCCGCTGGTACGCAGCGCGTTGGTGGATTTGCAGCATAGTTTTCGCCAATTGCCGGGGCTGGTGGCCGACGGGCGCGACATGGGCACGGTGATCTTTCCCGATGCGCGACTCAAGGTGTTTTTGACGGCGAGCGCCGAACATCGTGTGCAAAGACGCTTCAAACAGTTGATTTCAAAGGGAAATTCAATTACACTCGACAGTCTTCGCGCTGACTTGAAAGCACGCGACGCCCGGGACACCTCCCGCAGCGTTGCACCTTTGGAGCCAGCGCAAGATGCCGCGTTACTGGACAACTCGGATTTATCGGTTGAAGAATCGGTCAGTCTGGTGTTGAACTGGTGGCAAGGCAAACAGCCTTTTTGAGTCATCTTCAAGGCACCCCGGCCCTCAACCGATGTCTCGCGCTGCAATGGCGCAAATGCGGATGAGGTTCAAAAAAATGTAACCCCACGGGTAAATCCGTGAAATAACCTGCTGCTCACTCAGCATCAAAAAATGTCAGAATCTTTTGCCGAACTGTTTGAAGAATCCCTGAAGCGCACCGAAATGCGCACGGGTGAAGTGATCACTGCCGAAGTCGTTCGTATCGAACACAGCTTTGTAGTGGTCAACGCCGGTCTCAAGTCCGAAGCCTACGTGCCGTTGGAAGAGTTCAAGAACGATCAGGGCGAAACCGAAGTCCAAGTGGGCGACTTTGTTTCCGTGGCCATTGGCTCCATCGAAAACGGCTACGGCGACACCATTCTGTCGCGCGACACCGCCAAGCGTCTGGCTTCGTGGATGAGCCTGGAAAAAGCCCTGGAAACCGGCGAATTTGTCACCGGCACCACCAGCGGCAAGGTCAAGGGTGGCCTGACCGTGCTGGTCAACGGCATTCGCGCCTTCCTGCCGGGCTCACTGGTTGACACCCGTCCGACCAAAGACCTGTCTCCGTACGAGAACAAGACCCTGGAATTCAAGGTCATCAAGCTCGATCGCAAGCGCAACAACGTCGTGCTGTCACGCCGCGCTGTCGTGGAAGCCTCGATGGGCGAAGAGCGCTCCAAGCTGATGAACACCCTCAAAGAAGGTGCCATCGTTCAAGGCGTGGTCAAGAACATCACCGAATACGGTGCATTTGTAGACCTGGGCGGCATCGACGGCCTGCTGCACATCACCGACATGGCCTGGCGCCGTGTCCGTCACCCTTCCGAAGTCGTGACGGCTGGCCAGGAAATCACCGCCAAGATCCTGAAGTTTGACACTGAGAAAAACCGTGTCTCTCTGGGTCTGAAGCAAATGGGTGATGACCCGTGGATGGGCGTGAACCGCCGCTACCCACAAGGTACCCGCATGTTTGGCAAGATCACCAACATCGCCGACTACGGCGCATTTGTGGAACTCGAACCCGGCATCGAAGGCCTGGTCCACGTGTCCGAGATGGACTGGACCAACAAGAACGTCGCACCGAGCAAGATCGTTGCCCTGGGCGACGAAGTCGAAGTGATGGTTCTCGAAATCGACGAAGACAAGCGCCGTATCAGCCTGGGCATGAAGCAGTGCAAGGCCAACCCATGGCAGGAGTTTGCTCAAAACACCAAGCGCGGTGACCGCGTCAAAGGCCCGATCAAATCCATCACCGACTTCGGCGTGTTCGTCGGCTTGGCGGCGGGCATTGACGGTCTGGTGCATTTGTCTGACCTGTCCTGGAATGAAGCCGGCGAAGCCGCTGTGCGCGAGTACAAAAAGGGCCAGGAAGTCGAAGCCATCGTGCTCGCCGTGGATGTAGACCGCGAGCGCATCTCGTTGGGCATCAAACAGCTTGATTCCGACCCCTTCACCACCTTTGCCACCATCAACGACAAGGGTGCCGTGGTCACTGGCAAGGTCAAAACCGTGGATGCCCGCGGTGCCGAGATCGATCTGGGTGAAGACATCATTGGCTACCTGCGCGCCAGCGAAATCAGCCGCGACCGCGTCGAAGATGCCCGCAATGTGCTCAAAGAAGGTGATGAAGTCACCGCTGTGGTCGTCAACGTGGATCGCAAGACCCGCAACATCCAGTTGTCCATCAAGGCCAAGGATGCTGCTGATCAAAGCGAAGCCATGGCCAGCCTGAGCCAACAGTCAGCCCGCGAAAATGCCGGCACCACCAGCTTGGGTGCGTTGCTGCGCGCCAAGTTGGACAACAACTAATTCTTGTTGTTCACCTGAACCGACGACCGGCTGCTTGATGGCTCCGGTCGTTTTTTTTACTTCAAATTGCCTACTATGACCCGCTCCGATCTCGTGACTGAACTGGCCGCACGGTTTAGCCAACTCACCCAGCGCGATGCCGAGTTCGCCGTTAAAGCCATTCTGGATGCCATGAATGATGCGCTGGCGCGCGGCCACCGCATAGAAATCCGCGGTTTTGGCAGTTTTTCTGTCAACTATCGCCTACCCCGCATGGGTCGCAACCCGCGCAGCGGTGAAAGCGTTGCCATCCCTGAAAAGCGGGTACCCCATTTCAAACCCGGCAAGGCACTGCGTGAAGCGGTCGACCTGCGCACGGCCGAGCTGACACAGCCCGCAAAACCCTGACACCAGGTCTGATGCCGCTACAGGCGGCAAGCACCGATTTGCGAATCGTTAAAATCTGCGCGTCACTGGGGAAATACCGATGAAAAATGTTCTGTGGTTGCTTAAGTGGGTGCTTAAAGCAGCCATTTTTTTTACCCTGTTTGCCTTCGCGCTGAACAACCAGCAAGACACGACTGTGCATTTTTTCTTTGGCAACCAGTGGCGTGCACCGCAGGTACTGGTTGTTCTGACCGCTTTCGCCGCCGGCGTAGTGGTTGGCGTGCTCGGCATGATGCCCCGTTGGTGGCAGCAGCGCCGCCGCGTGATGCCCGCGGGTGCCGCACCGGATGCGCCAGTCAGTGCGCCTGCACCCGTCCCGGCATCAACGCCCGCTTACGCCGATGGAATTTGATCTGAGCTGGGTCTTGCTGGGCTTGCCCATTGCCTTTGTGCTGGGCTGGGGCGCATCACGCCTTGACCTGCGCCAGCTCCGCCAGGAAAACCGCCAAGCACCCAAAGCCTATTTCAAGGGGCTCAACTACCTGCTCAATGAGCAGCAGGATCAGGCCATTGATGCCTTCATCGAGGCCGTGCAAAACGACCCGGACACCTCAGAGCTGCACTTCGCGCTAGGCAATCTGTTTCGTCGGCGCGGCGAATATGACCGCGCCGTCAGAGTGCATGAACACCTGCTGTCACGCGCCGACCTCAGCCAGGCAGACCGGCATCGCGCCCAGCACGCACTGGCGCTCGATTATCTCAAGGCCGGCCTGCTGGACCGGGCTGAAGCAGCCCTCCTCAAGCTGGAAGGCACGGCCTTTGAAGCCCAGGCACGTTTGGCGCTGCTGGCCAACTACGAGCGCAGCCGGGACTGGGCGCTAGCGGCCCAGGTCGCCGAGAAACTTGAGCATGCAAACCAGGGTAGTTTCAACCACCGACTGGCCCACTACCTGTGTGAGCAGGCGGCCAGTCTGGTCGCCCAAAACCAGTCTGACCAGGCGTTGCAATTGCTGCAAAGCGCCATCAAAAAGGCCCCGGATGCGCCTCGGGCACAAATCGACTTGGCGCAACTGCTGGCGAACACGGGACACCTTGACAAGGCCTATCAAACGCTGATTGCGGCACTGGACAGCGCGCCTGCAGCCATTGGCCTGATTGCCGGGCCACTGGCCAAGTTGGGTTTGAGCACGCAGCGCGGCCCCCAAACACTGCTCCGACTAAAGTCTACTTACCAAGACAACCATTCGCTGGACGTGCTGGATGCCATTGTTTCTCTCTCAGCGAGCGACCCAGCCTCCCAGGGTAGCGCGCGCGACTGGTACGCCCACCACCTCGAAAAAGAACCCTCACTGGTGGCGGCAAGCAAATGGATTGCAGATGAAAAGCTCGAACATGAGCAATTTCACCCCCAGGTTCAGCGGGCACTTGACCACGCCACCAAGCCCTTGCTGCGCTACCGTTGCGCCGCCTGCGGCTTTGAAGCCACCCAACATTTCTGGCAATGCCCCGGCTGCCAGACATGGGACAGTTACCCATGTCGCCGGGTTGAAGAACTATGACCATCCCAAAAGACAGACTCAGCCAGGCACGCGTGCTGGTGGTGGGCGACGTGATGCTCGACCGTTACTGGTACGG
Source organism: Burkholderiales bacterium (assembly GCA_038328055.1). Lineage (GTDB taxonomy): Bacteria > Pseudomonadota > Gammaproteobacteria > Burkholderiales > Burkholderiaceae_C > Rhodoferax. Next base: position 16,837 of record JBBQLQ010000006.1, on the reverse strand, counting down.
TGCCGTTGACCGCATCAGCCCGGAGGCACCCGTGCCGATCGTGCGCATCACCCGCGAAGAAGAGCGCAACGGTGGTGCCGCCAATGTGGCCTGCAACGTGGTCACGCTCGGGGCTCAATCGTCCCTGCTGACCGTGGTCGGTGATGATGAAGCCAGTCACAAGCTGGAGGCCTTGATGGCCAACACCGGTGTTCAGACCCACTTTGGACGCGATTCGGCACTGCAGACCACAGTCAAATTGCGCATTATTGGCCGCCAGCAACAGCTGTTGCGGCTTGATTTTGAGAACACACCAAAAACCGAGGTACTGGCCTCCCAAACGGCTGTATTTGTCGACCTGCTCCCCCGCCACCAGGCCGTGCTGTTCTCGGATTACGGCAAAGGCGGCCTGGCCCACATCAGCGACATGATCGAGCGCGCGCATGCCGCCGGCAAACCAATTTTGATCGACCCCAAAGGCAGCGACTACTCACGCTACAAGCATGCCGACGTGATCACCCCCAACCGCGCCGAATTGCAGCAGGTCATAGGCAGCTGGCAGGATGAATCCGAATTGCAGTCCAAGGTGCATCAACTGCGCGCACATTTGGGCTTGCAGGCCGTGCTATTGACCCGCAGCGAAGAAGGCATGACGCTGTTTGATGCGGCGGGCCAGCTCAGCGTCAGCACCCAGGCCCGCGAGGTATTTGATGTCACCGGCGCAGGAGACACTGTCATTGCCACCATGGCCGCCCTGGTGGCCGCGGGCATGAGCTTGCGCGATGCCCTGCCACTGGCCAACCGCGCGGGTGGCCTGGTGGTGGGCAAGTTTGGTACCGCTACTGTTTCTTATGAGGAGTTGTTTGCATGACCCGAATCGTTGTAACCGGTGCCGCCGGCTTTATTGGCAGCAACATCATCAAAGGCCTGAATGCACGGGGCTTGACCGACATCATTGCGGTAGATGACCTGACCCAGGGCGACAAGTTTCGCAACCTGGCCGACCTGAACATTGCCGACTATGTGGATGCCGATGTTTTTTACAACGACTACACCGGTGGTGCCTACGGCCAGATCGAAGCCGTTTTCCATGAAGGTGCCTGCAGCGACACCATGGAAATGAATGGCAAATACATGATGCAAAACAACTTTGCCACCTCGGTGCAGTTGTTTCAGGCCTGCCAGAAGCGCGGTGCCCGGCTGCTTTACGCATCCAGCGCTGCCACCTATGGCGGCTCTGACACCTTCAGGGAAGAGCCGGTTTTTGAGCATCCGCTCAATGTCTACGGTTACTCCAAGCTGCTGTTTGACCAGCGCATGCGCCGCGAGTGCGGCATGGACTTTACCCGCGCCAAAGCCGGCAAAACCATGCAGGTGGTGGGTTTTCGCTACTTCAATGTGTATGGCCCGCGCGAACAACACAAGGCGCGCATGGCCAGCGTGGCTTTTCACCAGTTCAACCAGTTCCGCGCAGAGGGCCGGGTGAAACTCTTTGGCGAGTATGGTGGCTACCCTGCTGGCTCCCAAATGCGCGACTTTATCTACATCGATGATGTGGTGGCCGTCAACCTGTGGTTCTACGATCACCCCGGCGTTTCCGGCATTTTCAACCTGGGCACCGGGCACGCACAACCCTTCAACGATGTCGCCAGCACGGTGGTCAACACGCTGCGTGAACTCGACAAGCAAGAGCCACTGCCGCTTGAAACATTGGCCACTGGCGGCATGATCGACTACGTGCCTTTTCCGGATGCACTGCGCGGCAAATACCAGTGCTACACCCAGGCTGACCTGACGGCCCTGCGCGCCGCTGGCTGCGACCACGCCTTTGCCAATGTTCAGTCGGGTGTGGCCCAGTACGTAAAATGCCTGGCCCAGCAGGGCTGACAAGTGATTTGTGGGCGCTGTTGCGGTAATTTGTCACAGCGCTGGTCAACCCGTGCGCCCTGACACGCGTTAAGTGTCAGGCCCGAACATCACCCGTCGGGTCGGGTCATTTCTTTTTTAATCCTTTGGAGCAACCTATGTTGAAAAAAATTCTGGCCATCATGGCCATGCTGTATGCCGCGGCCTGTTTTGCCGCTGTCGATGTCAACAAGGCCACTGCGGCTGAACTTGACAGCATCAAGGGCATCGGCCCAGGCATATCCACCAAAATTATGGACGAGCGCAAAAAAGGCAACTTCAAGGACTGGACCGACTTTATTGACCGTGTCAAAGGCGTTGGCGAAGGCAATGCCACCAAGTTCTCGGCCGAAGGCATGACCGTCAATGGCGCAGCATTCAAGGGCGTTGCTGCTGCACCCGCTGCCAAGAAAGATGAAAAGAAGGCAGATACCAAGCTAGCCCCCCCTGCAGACGAAGCCAAGAAGACCAAAGAAACAAAATCTGCAACCAAGGCAGAAGCCGCAAAACCTGCTGCCAGCGCAGCCAGCGCGGCCAAGAAGTAACTCTTCACCGGCCGATCAAAACCCGCCTTGGCGGGTTTTTTTTCGTCCATTCGTTGTGCCCCGATATGATCGCGTCCACCATGATGTCTGTTTTTGCTATTTGTTTCGGTGCCTGCCTGGGTGCCCTGTCGCGCTGGGGTCTGGGCTTGTGGCTCAACCCCGCAGCCATGCTGCCGCTGGGCACGCTCGCTGCCAACCTGATCGGCGGCTACCTCGTGGGCCTTGCGGTTGCCGTTTTTCAGGCCATGCCCCAGCTTGATCCTGCCTGGCGGCTGGCCATCATCACGGGTTTTCTGGGCGCACTCACCACGTTTTCGAGTTTTTCGGCTGAAGTGGTGGGCATGCTGAGCCAGCAGCGCTACCTGTTGGGCTTTGGCACCGCGGCCGTGCACCTTTTTGGTTCGCTGCTGCTGACTTTGGCAGGCATCAGAACTGCTACTTATTTTATAGCTTATAACGCTTGATATATAAGGGCTAGAGGCTTATCTCATCAGAAATACGACCTTGCAAGCCAGCCGGAGCGGCTGCACCGGTTTCACGCCTGTATGTGCGAGAGCGAACAGACATTTCCGCGTCAAACAAATATCCTGACCGTGAGCTTGGCAATGCGTCGACAACGCTGCCCCAAGTGCATATTGGCTTTGGGCCAACTTCATTCACAACAAGGAATCATCATGTCAAAACGCGACGAATACTCAGCAAAAATGAAACTCCACCTCGACGAGTTGAACGTCAAGATGGACAAACTCGATGTCAAGGCCCAGGAAGCCAAAGCAGATGCACGCGATGCCTACAAAGCTGAAATGGCCAAGCTGCGCCACCAGTCCAAGCTTGCAGTTGCCAAATATGAAGAAATGAAAACTGCCAGCGAAGACACCTGGGACAAGATGGTCGATGAGATGAACAAGGTTAGCGATGCCTTTGTTCACTCGTTCAGCTACTTCAAATCGCAAGTCAAATAACGCCCGTGGCCGCTGAGTCTTTTGTTACCTAACCTGAGGCTTTGTCGCCCTTGAAAAAAATCATTTCAAACTTGCGCGCAACATTGACGCGCAACATGGCCGCCCCGCACGACGATACCGACATCAGGCAAGGGGCGATCACCGAGCCGCCCCTACGCGCCGAATTATTCAGCGCCGATCAGATGGAGCGGCATGGAAAGACACTGGCGCAAACGCACACACTGCGCCCGGGTCATGGCCGAGACCAATTGCTGGGGCGCTTGGCTGACAACAAAAAGGTGCTCAACGCCGCCTACGAATTGCTCACCGACACGGTCAAATTGGGTCGGCGCATCACACCCGCTGGCGAATGGTTGCTGGACAACTTTTATCTGATCGAAGAGCAGATAGTCACTGCGCGCAGACACCTGCCAAAAGGCTACAGCCGTGAATTGCCCTTACTGACCCACGGTTCTTCAGCCGGACTGCCGCGCGTCTACGACATCGCCTTGGAGGTGATTTCGCACGGTGACGGCCGGATCGACCCGGAGAATCTCGACCGCTTCGTGGCCGCCTATCAAAAAATCTCTGTCCTGAAACTGGGGGAGTTGTGGGCCATTCCGATCATGCTGCGTCTGGCGCTGATTGAGAATTTGCGGCGCATCAGCGCGCGGGTTGCCGATGCCATGATTGATCGCAGCCGCGCCGACGTTTGGGCCGACCAGATGATCGATGTCGCCCAACAAGACCCCAAGAGCCTGATTCTGGTGATTTCAGACATGGCGCGGTCTAATCCACCGCTGGTTGCCTCTTTCGTTGCAGAGTTGGCACGGCGCCTGCAAGGGCACAGTACGGCGCTGGCCTTGCCGCTTACCTGGATCGAGCAGCGCCTGTCTGAGTCAGGGCTGACCATCGAACAGATGGTGCACTCCGAGACCCAGAGTCAGGCGGTCAACCAGGTGTGCATCAGCAACACCATTGGCAGCCTGCGTTTTTTGGGTGCCATGGATTGGCGCGAGTTCGTCGAATCCATGAGTGCTGTGGAACAAAAGCTGCGCGAAGACCCCAGGGGCATTTACCCCCAGATGGACTTCACCACCCGAGACCGCTACCGGCATGTGATCGAAAAAACTGCCCGCAACAGCCCGCTCAGCGAGAGCGATATAGCGCGTAAAGCCATCCAGCTGACACACCAAAGCCAGGGGCAATCGGTGGGCCAGCCCGACTCGCCGCAAACACACGTGGGTTACTACCTGATTGGCAAAGGTTTAGCGCAACTGGAGCGCGCTACTGAAACCAGAGTTCCCCATCTGGACAGCCTGTACCGACTGATCCACCGATTTCCGCTGCCGATTTACCTTGGGGCCATCGGGTTCCTGACCGCGGTATTTACCACAGGGCTGGTTGGCATGGCGGCGGCCCACGGGCTGGCGACCTGGGTTCTGGCCCTGGCAGCGGCTGTCGCCATTCTGGCAACCAGCCAGCTTGCGGTCACGCTGGTGAATTGGGTGGCTACGCTGCTGGCCACACCCCATGCCTTGCCACGCATGGATTTTTCAAAAGGCATCGCGCCCGACTCGCGCACCTTGGTGGTGGTTCCAACCATGCTATCGACCCCGCACAACATCGATGAACTGGTCGAAGCACTGGAGGTGCGATTTCTCGCCAACCAGGATCCCCATCTGCATTTCAGTTTGTTGACCGACTTCAAGGATGCCGCGCTGGAGACCTTGCCCGCCGATGCGGCGTTGTTGCAACGCGCCAGCGACAAGATCGAAGCACTGAACAAAAAATACCCCAACTTCGACAGCGATACTTTTTTCTTGTTTCACCGCCCGCGTCGCTGGAACCCCAGCGAGCGCATCTGGATGGGCTACGAGCGCAAACGGGGCAAACTGGCAGATCTCAATGCGCTGCTGCGCGGTGGCGCAACGCTGGCTTTCTCGCGCATCGTCGGCCGCACTGAAATTTTGCGCCAGGTGCGTTACGTGATCACGCTCGACACCGATACCCAGTTGCAGCGCGATTGCGCTCAAACTTTTGCCGCCACCATGGCGCACCCGCTGAACCGGCCGCAATACGATACGGCCCGTCAGCGCATCACCGAAGGCTACGGAATTTTGCAGCCGCGTATGGCGGTCAGCCTCACCAGCACCAACCGGTCGCGGTTTGCCCGGCTGTGCGCCAGCGAGCCCGGCGTTGACCCCTACACACGCGCCGTATCGGATGTCTACCAAGACTTGTTCCAGGAAGGCTCCTTCATTGGCAAGGGCATTTACGACGTGGACGCGTTTGAGCGCTCGCTTAAAGACCGCTTTCCGGAAAACCGCATCCTCAGCCACGACCTGCTCGAAGGCTGCTATGCCCGCGCTGGCCTGCTCAGCGACGTGCAACTGTATGACGACTACCCGGCCCGCTACGACACCGATGTCAGCCGCCGCCACCGCTGGATTCGCGGTGACTGGCAAATCGCGTCATGGCTGTTGCCGCGCGTTCCGGGGCCGGACAACACCCGCGTCAGCAATCCGCTGTCCAAATTGTCACAGTGGAAGATTTTGGACAACCTGCGGCGCAGCCTGGTTCCGGCGGGGTTGATCGTGCTCCTGCTCACAGGCTGGGCACTCCTGCCAACCTTCCTGGCCTGGACTTTGTCGGTGCTCGCCATCCTGTTCCTCGCGCCATTGCTCACGGCCGGCCTTGACCTGCTGCGCAAACCCAAAGACATCGCCTGGCGCCAGCATGTAACGGTTGCACTCAGCTCGGCACTGAAGCAGCTCACTCAAACCACGCTCATGCTGGCCTGCCTGCCGCACGAGGCATTTTTCAGCCTGGACGCGGTCATCCGGACCACCTTTCGCGTTCTGCTGACGCACAAACTGCTGCTGGAATGGATGCCATCGTGCGACAAACAAGGCCCGTGCGCCATCGCCCAGGCAGGGCACAAGACACCGGGGGGCCTAGCCGACCTGCTGAACACCTTCGCAAGCATGTGGATGTCCCCCGCACTGGCCACCGTCATGGCCATTTTTCTCGCCATCACGCGACCCGCTGCGCTATGGGTTGCGGCACCGGTGCTGCTGCTTTGGCTCGCATCCCCGGCCGTTGTCTGGTGGATCAGCCGACCGCTGCCCGAGCGGTCAGCGCAACTGCGCCCCGAGCAAACTGCTTTTCTGCACAAATTGGCGCGCCGCACCTGGCGTTTCTTCGAGACCTTTGTGACCCCAGCCGACCACTGGCTGCCGCCCGACAACTACCAAGAGCACCCCGTGGCCATACTGGCACACCGCACCTCCCCCACCAACATGGGGCTGGCGCTGCTGGCCAATCTGTCGGCATTCGACTTCGGCTACATCCCGGCTGGCACGCTGCTGGCACGCACCACCACCACGCTGCAAACCATGCAGGCACTGGACCGCTATGAAGGCCACTTTTACAACTGGTACGACACGTTGACCTTGCGGCCACTGGCACCGCTGTACGTCTCCTCGGTCGATAGCGGAAACCTGGCCGGGCACCTGCTGACCCTGCGCAGTGGCCTGCTAAGACTGGCCGATGAGAGAGTCTTCAGTGCAAGGGCACTGGCCGGACTCAACGATGCCATGGGCAATCTTGCCGATGCCTTGATGCCACAAGCAACGCTTGGAGTCAACAACGCCGCAGCCCAACTGCAGCGCGACATCGACTCTGCGTGTGATGCCAGCCCAGCCACAGCCACCGCAACCAGACGCTGGCTGCAAGCCATTGCCGCGTCATGCGCAGAGCTCAACGAGCAGACTGCACGGGTGACATCCGGCACTGACAGCGCCGAGCTGGCCGCATGGATCAACACCTTGTCAATGCAATGCAACGAGGCCCTGACAGACCTTGAGTTTCTCATGCCATGGACGGGCTTGCCCCATCTGCCCGACTGGCTCCATGCCCTGCCGGGTCTGGGTGTCATTGGAAGCCTGCGCCAGCTGGCAACGCTGCAAGCCGCCCTTGAACTGGCCATTGCGCAACACGCAGGCACCATGACCCCTGCCGACCGCGCCCTGGCAGCGGAACTCCAACCTCTCGTCACACTGGCCAGCCTGCGCGCCGCCGAGAGAATTTTGCTAAGCCAGCGTCTGGCACAGCAAGCGGGTGATCTGGCCAAGGCTGACTACAACTTTCTCTATGACCATGCCTGCCACCTGATCTCTGTCGGCTACAACGTTGACGATCGCCGACGTGATTCCGGCAATTACGACTTGCTGGCCTCCGAGGCCAGACTGTCCAGCTTTGTCGCCATCGCGCAAGGCGAAGTACCGCAGGAAAACTGGTTTGCATTGGGCCGACTGCTCACTGCGACGGGCGGCGACCCGGTGCTACTGTCCTGGAGCGGCTCCATGTTTGAATACCTGATGCCGCTGCTGGTCATGCCAACCTACGCCAACACCCTGCTCGACCAGACCTGCCTGGCGCAGGTCAAGCGCCAGATCGCCTATGGCAAACAGCGCGGTGTGCCATGGGGCATATCAGAATCAGGCTACAACACGGTCGATACGGCCCTGAACTACCAATACCGCGCCTTCGGCGTGCCGGGCCTGGGCCTCAAACGTGGTTTGGCCGACGACCTGGTGATCGCACCTTATGCCAGCGCGCTGGCGCTGATGGTGATGCCGGATGCCGCCTGCCAGAACCTCGAACGCCTGGCTGCTGATGCCATGCTGGGTGCATACGGCATGTACGAGGCGATCGACTTCACCCCGACGCGCCTGCCCCGCGGGCAAACCAGTGCCGTGGTACGTTCCTTTATGGCGCACCACCAAGGCATGAGCCTGCTGTCACTCGCCTATGTGCTGCTCGATCAACCCATGCAACGGCGCTTCAATGCCGATCCGCTGTTCCAGGCAACCACCTTGCTGCTGCAAGAACGTATCCCTAATGCGGCAGTGTTCCATGTTCGTAACGCCGATTTATCTGAACCCCGCACCACCACCATTGGCCCGTCCATGCCCATGCGTGTGCTGCGCAATACCGATACCCCGATCCCTGAAGTGCAGCTGCTCTCCAACGGCCGCTACCACGTGATGATCAGCCAGGCAGGCGGCGGTTACAGCCGCTGGAAAGACATCGCCGTGACCCGCTGGCGCGAGGACGGCACGCGCGACAACTGGGGCAGCTTCTGCTATTTGCGGGATGTGGCTAGCGGTGAATTCTGGTCAAACGCCCATCAACCAACACTCAAAAAAGCGGACTCTTACGAAGCCATTTTTTCGGAGGGCCGCGCCGAGTTTCGCCGACGTGATCACGATTTCGAGACACATACCGAGATCGTTGTATCACCCGAAGACGACATCGAACTGCGCCGCTTGCGCATCACCAACCGCTCTCGTACACGCCGCACCATCGAAATAACCAGCTATGCAGAGGTAGTGCTGGCACCCGCCGCCGGCGATGCCTTGCACCCGGCCTTCAGCAACCTGTTTGTGCAAACCGAAATTGTGCATGACCGCCAAGCCGTTCTATGCAACCGGCGACCCCGCTCTGAGGGCGAACAATTGCCATGGATGTTTCACCTAATGACAACCCACGGTGCCAAGATCGGGCCGGTGTCCTATGAGACCGACCGCATGCGCTTTATCGGACGCACCCGTAGCCTTGATGCGCCACAGGCCATGCTGGACATGCAGAACCTGTCCAACAGTGAAGGTGCCGTGCTTGATCCCATCGTGGCCATCCGCTACCAGGTGACGCTTGATCCGCAGCAAACGGCCACCATTGATGTGGTCAGCGGCATCAGCGACTCGCGCGATGCAGCGCTGAAGCTGATCGACAAATACCGTGACCGAAATCTGGCCGACCGCGTGCTGAGCCTGGCCTGGACCCACAGCTGGGTCAACCTGCAGCAAATCAACGCCACCGAGTCCGATGCCCAGCTCTACGCTCGACTGGCAAGTTCCGTCATTTATGTCAATCCCGCGCAACGCGCGGACATGACCGTACTCAAGCGCAACCACCGGGGCCAGTCCGGCTTGTGGGGCTACGGCATCTCTGGCGATCTACCGATCGTTTTGCTGCAGATCGCCAACCAGGCCAACATGGAATTGGTACGCCAACTGGTTCAGGCCCACGCCTACTGGCGGCTGAAGGGGTTGGCTGTCGATCTGGTGATCTGGAACGAAGACCAAGGCGGCTACCGCCAGCTCCTGCAAGAACAGATCATGGGCCTGATCACCGCTGGCATTGAAGCCAATTTCACTGATCGACCCGGCGGCATCTTTGTGCGGGCCACTGAACTGATGTCAAGCGAAGACCGCACCCTGTTCCTGACCGTTGCGCGCGTGATCATCACCGACACCCGCGGCACACTGTCCGAACAGGTCAACCGGGCTCGCGTGAAAGTTGCCCGTGAAGCACCTCTTGCAACCCTTGCGACCCCACTGGCCCGTCGCGCGCAGGCGCTGCGCACTGTTACGCCACCGCCGACAGACCTGCTGTTTTTCAATGGCATTGGCGGATTTTCTCCGGATGGACGCGAATACGTCATTACCACGACGCCCGCACGACCAACCCCTGCGCCCTGGGTGAACGTCATTGCCAATGCGCGCTTTGGCACGGTCATTTCGGAAAGTGGTGCCGCCTACACCTGGAGTGAAAATGCCCATGAATTTCGCTACTCCCCCTGGAACGACGACCCTGTCAGCGACGCAAGCGGTGAGGCCATCTACCTGCGTGATGAAGAAAGTGGCGATTTCTGGTCACCCACGGCACTGCCGTGTGGTGGCCAAACGCCCTACTTGACGCGGCATGGCTTTGGTTACAGCATCTTTGAACACGACGAGGACGGCATCCACTCCGAGCTGACCGTGTTTGTCGACCTGGATGCTTCGATCAAATTTTCAGCGCTGAGCATTCGCAACAACTCAGGCCGGGCCCGCAAACTGTCCGCCACGGGCTACGTGGAATGGGTGCTGGGTGACCTGCGATCAAAAGGGGCGCTGCACATCACCACCGAAATCGACCAGAACAGTGGTGCCATTCTGGCGCGCAATCCCTACAACCCCGAATTTGGCGACCGCATTGCCTTCTTTGACGCCGATGGGTCAACACGCATGCCACTGGTAAGTTTCAGCGGTGATCGTCACGAATTTTTGGGCCGCAATGGCACACTCGGCAATCCGGCTGCCATGCACCGGGCCAAGCTGTCGAACCGGGTCGGCGCAGGCCTTGACCCGTGTGCAGCGATACAGGTTCCGATCGACCTGGCCGACGGCCAGTCGCGTGAAATCACATTCCGACTGGGTGCCAGGGGGCGCCGTGGCATTGACGATGCCAGCACCATGGTGCAGCACCTGCGTGAACCCGATGCCCTGCACAACGCGTTGCAGGCCGTGCGCACCTACTGGATTGACACACTGGGTTCCCTGCAAGTCCAAACACCTGACCCCGCGCTCAACCTGCTGGCCAACGGATGGCTGCTCTATCAGACCATGGCCTGCAGGCTTTGGGCCCGCAGTGGTTATTACCAATCTGGCGGTGCCTTTGGTTTTCGTGATCAGCTCCAAGACACCATGGCGCTGGTTCATGCCGCGCCGCTTCTGCTGCGCGAGCACTTGCTGCGCAGCGCAGCGCGTCAGTTCTCTGCAGGTGATGTACAGCACTGGTGGCATCCGCCCCATGGCCGAGGCGTGCGCACCCGATGCTCGGACGATTTCCTCTGGTTGCCACAAGCCACCTGCCGTTACGTGCTGGCCACCAGCGACACCGGCGTGTTGCTCGAAAACATACCCTTCCTGGAAGGCCGACCGGTCAATCCAGGCGAAGACTCCTATTACGACCTGCCTACCCTCGCCAATGGCACCGCAAGCCTCTACGCCCATTGCGTGCTGGCCATTCGGCGTGGCTTTGCCACCGGTGAACATGGTCTGCCACTGATGGGTTCGGGCGACTGGAACGACGGCATGAACCTGGTCGGCATTCAGGGGAAAGGCGAAAGCGTCTGGCTGGCCTTCTTTCTATACGACACGCTGCAGCGCTTTGCCCCGCTGGCGCAGCAACACGGCGATGCAGACTTTGCCGCCGAGTGTCTGGCCAAGGCAGACCAATTGCGCCACGCCATTGACCAGCATGGCTGGGACGGTTCCTGGTACCGGCGCGCCTACTTTGATGACGGCACGCCCTTGGGGTCAGCACAAAACCAGGAATGCCAGATCGACTCCATCTCTCAGAGTTGGGCGGTGCTGTCAGGCGCGGGTGATCCAACACGTTCGCACACCGCCATGATGTCACTTGATCAACGCCTGGTGCGCCGCGACCACGCCCTGATCGCCTTGCTTGACCCGCCGTTTGACCACTCGGCTCTCAACCCCGGCTACATCAAGGGCTATGTGCCGGGTGTGCGTGAAAACGGTGGCCAATACACCCATGCCGCGATCTGGGCAGCCATGGCATTTGCCGCCACCGGCGACGCACGCCGTGCGTGGGACTGCTTCAACATCATCAACCCCGTTCACCATGGAAATTCTGCCCAGGCCATTGACACGTACAAGGTGGAGCCCTACGTGGCAGCAGCCGACGTATATGCAGTTGTGCCACACGCCGGACGCGGTGGCTGGACCTGGTACACCGGTTCTGCCAGCTGGATGTACCGCCTGATCACCGAATCGCTGCTGGGGCTGCGCCTGGAAGCGGGTCAACTGCGCTTTGCGCCGTGCTTGCCGCCCGAATGGCCAGGCTTTTCGCTGCGCTACCGCTACTACCAGACCCTGTACGCCATCAACGTAAGGCAAACCAGCAGCGCTGATCAGAACATTTTGGTGACAGTCGATGGCAGGGTACAGGCTGCCGGCGCGATTGATCTGGTCAACGACTTGCAGGAGCACCAAGTCGAAGTAATGGTTCTTGGCTCGACAGGGGCCCGAGCGACCTAAAGCCAACGCTCCAACAGGCGGGCCGCCCACTCCTTGATGCGCGGCAGCAGGGGGCGATTGGCCCAGCTTTTGGCATCAATCTGCTCAGAGGCGGCCATATCACGGTCAAACGCGGCCTGCATTTGCTGGCCATATTCGCGCCCCAGAATCACCGCGTTGATTTCGTCATTGTCCAGGGCACTGCGCCAATCCAGGTTACTCGAACCCACCACAGACCAGACCCCGTCAACCAGCGCGGTCTTGGCATGTAGCAGGGCACCGTGGCGCTCGTAAATCTTCACGCCGCCGGCCAGCAGCTTGGCATAGTGCGAGCGACTGGCAAAGAGTACGGTGGCCGAGTCGGAGTGGCTAGGCAGAATCAGCCTCACATCTACCCCCCGCCCGGCAGCGCCCAGCAACGCATCAACCAGCTGCGGGTCAGGAACAAAATAGGCGTTGGTCAGCAACACCTGTTTTTCTGCATTGGTGATGGCTGAAATGAGCGTCAGGTAAATCAGGCTGAAGGGGTCATCGGGCGTGCTGCCAATGGCCCGCACGATGTCCTTGCCGCGCGGCGCAAGCGGCGGAAAATACTCTTTGGGCGCCAGTGGTTTGCCACGCTGCTTGGTCCAGGTGTCGATGAACAGCTTCTGGAATTCGGCCACCACCGGCCCGTCAATCTGGATGTCGGTGTCGCGCCAACCACGGGCAGGGTCTACCGGTGCCCGACTCCTCTTGATGAATGACCCGGTTGAATAGACACTGCTGATGTTGATACCGCCCAAAATCGCCGTGTGCCCGTCCACCACCAGCAGTTTGCGGTGGTCGCGGTGGTTCAGCTCCCACGGTTTCTTCACGGTCAGGGGGTTGATCGGGTTGAACTCCAGCACCGCGATTCCCGCCTGGGTCAAGCGGTCAAAAAAAGATTTTTCCGTGCCCAGGGCCCCGATGCTGTCGTAAATCAGGTTGACTTGCACGCCTTGCGACTGCTGCTGCATCAACAGCGCTGCAAATTGGTGCCCCACCTCGTCGTCATCAATGATGTACGACTGGATATTGATGTGGTCTTTGGCCGCCTTGATGGCGCGAAACATGGCTTGGTAGGTGGCGGGGCCGTCCTCCAGCAAAACCACCCGATTGCCCACCACCAGCGGACTGCCGACGATGCGCTGCTCCAGCGCAATCTGCTTGTCCAAAATGTCCAGATCGCCTGACTTGCGTTTGAGCTCAGCCACGATGGCCGCACTTTTTTCTTTGGAGAGCGGGCCGCGCGCATTCTCAAACTGTGCCGCCTGCTTGACGTAGCGCTCGGACAAGAACTCGGTGTCGGGCAAGCTCGCACAGCTGGTCGCCATCAACATCCAGCAGCCGCCAGCGGCCATTTTTTGCAAAAGAATCACGAGGGCCTTTGTGGTGTAGGTGGGTGCACGGCGGCACGGCCTGAAGCGACAGCAAGCCTATTGTCAGCAACCTGACAACCTATGTGCTCCAACGAACTGAATGCTACGCCCAAATGCCTTAACTTCGTAACCGCAGTCCTGCATGGTCAATGTTCTTTGCGGGTCAGCATATTTATTTTCATTCACTCAAAGGATTTTTATGAAGTATTCCATCGTCTTCGCAGCCGTTTTGATGTCCGTCGCCTTGAGCGCATGTGACAAGCCCGCCACCGTGGTCAATGTTCCTGTACCCACTGCGGTACCCGGCCCCGCTGGCCCAACCGGTGCCACAGGTGCCACCGGCAACACAGGCAACACCGGTAACACCGGCTATACCGGTGCCACTGGCAATACAGGCAATACGGGCAACACTGGCAATACAGGCAACACCGGCAATACCGGCGATACGGGTGCTACAGGTGACACCGGTAAGCAAGGCAAGACCGGTGGTGACACTGTGGTCATTGTCCCGGCCCCGAAGAACTGATCTTGCTGCGCCTTTGGGGCTACTTCACAGCCGCCCCGGCAGATGCCCCGTTCAGGGGCATTTTCGCGTCGGCAATGAGTTGCTTGCAGTTACTCTCAACACCCGGTCCCATTTCAACCAGCGGCACCAGCACCAGCAGCGGATTGACCAGCCCCAGCACCACGGCACCAAGGCCACGCGCCGCCACACGAGCGGCGTCCAGCCCAACCACCGGGTTGGCAAACGAGCCTTTGACATGAATCGGACTGCGCAGCGCCACCGGGCTGGTGTTGCGGGTTTTTGGCACCAGGGTCAGGTCAAGCTGCTCGCGCCCCAGGTCAATCTGGCCACTGCCGGTAATCGTGCTGATCTCGGTATCCAGCACCAGCGCGCGAGCCTCCATCACGCCCGCCTTGACGGCAAAGTCCGCCACGCCACAGCGCAGCTTGATGGTTTTATCACCCATCAGTGTGAGTTGCAAAATTTCCAGCAGGTGCAGGCCCACTTTTTCCATCAGCAGCTTGCTGACCTGGCCGTTGACCACCACCAAAACCACCCGGCCGGCTGATGTAGCGAGCATGTCACCCACCGAGTTGCCGTGGCCGGCCAGCTCAAATTGCCCGTTGATCTCGCCCACACTGGATTGGGCTATCGCCACCGTGGGAAACAATTTGTCCAGCGCGATCTTGCGCGCACCAATTTTGGCCCGCGCCTGAATCGGGTTCTTGCGACCATCAAGCGTGATGGCCGCCTTCAAATGCCCGCCCGCCACGCCAAAATCCAGCGGATCAAGCGTCAGTACAGCGTTTTGCATCTTCAGGTGCATCAGCAGATTTTCCAGCGGCAGCGCCTTGGCACGCGCCAGGGTTGCAGCGCGCAGGCTCACATCAGCGTCGACAGAATCCCAGCGCTCGGTCTTGAAGGGAATATCGGGCAGAAACTTTTTGTTCGCCGCCGGCGACCGCGCGGGCACCAAGCGCTTGTCAGTCGCACCGATGACCGGCCCCAGGTCGGCAATATCGAGCCGCTTTGAGACCAGATCGCCCTTGAGCAAAGGGCGTGGCCCGGCAAGATCAACCTGCAAGGTGCCAGTCAGGTCGCTTTTTCCGAAGCGACCCGTGAATTTCTCAAAACGCCATACCTTCGCGTCCTGCACGATGCGCCCAGTGGTGGCGTAAGCATGGGTTTGTGGCAAGGCGATGCCCAGCAACGGAAAAAGCTGCGCCAGGCTGTCGCCACGTACGGCCAGTTGCATGTCGACAGCCGTCAACTTGAGCAAGCTTGTCACATGGCCGTCGGCCAGGACGATGGTGCGCCCGATCGTGGCATCCACCTTCACGCGGTAAGGCACACGCTCGTCATACAAGGCCATCGCCGAGCCGCCGGTGCCTTTTGCCACCAGGTCAAGCCCCCGCAAGGTGCCGGTGGCTGCAAACACCAGCCCATAGCTGTCCTCACCAGTCACGGCAACATCCTGAGTTGACACGGCAGCGCGAACCCGGGTTTTTTGCGCGGCATCATCAAAGCCGATCAAGCCTTGATCCAGCGTCAAGCGGCCAATCGGAATGAGCGCCGCCTCATCGGATTGCGCCAGGTCGAGCAGCCAGGTCTTGCGGCCATCGGGCGCTTGTTCCAGAAAAACCACCGGACGCTTCAGGCGCACCTCCGGAAAAACCAAGCTTTTGCCCAGCAGCGCCAGCAGGTCAACCGTGAATTCAAGCTCTTCCACCGCAAGCATCTGCTTCTCAGCAGCCCAAGCCGGATTGGCAAATGTCACCTTCGTTGCCCGCACCCGCGGCGCGGGCCACGCCAGACTGAGCTTCAAATCTCCGCCAATCAGCAGCGCCCGGCCAGTCTGATTCAAGACAGCCTGTTGCAACGGTTCGCGTGCCCAGTTCCAGCCAAAAATAGCAATCCATACAAATGCCAGCAACGGCAGCGCCAGCAGCAGCGCTGCCAGCCATTTCAAGAGTCGGAACAGCATTCGGCGTTTCTCAGTGGTGCAGACAGAGTTGCATTGGGTAGCTTGGCAAAGGAGATTCAGCTTAGACAATCCTGCGGGCTGCGTCTGTTCGCCAGCGTACTTTGATACGTTGGCATTCGCCCCGGAATCCATTTGGCATGGTGAAAGCTTGGTTGTGAGAAAGCCTGGTTGTGAGAAAGCATGGTTGTGACTTTGTGGGAGGGCTGGCAAGCCCGAATTCGCGGCTGCCGCCACTCCTACAAGCCCGAATTCGCGGCTGCCGCCGCTCCTACAGGTGCCAGCTCCTACAAGCTCGGATTCGCGGCTGCCGCCGCTCCTACAGGTGCCAGCCCTGTTCCTGAAAAAAGCAAACTGTGCCTAGACGCATCAGGAAGTCTGAAATTCTAGAGTTTTTCCCCACTCTCTCCCCCCGCCCTCTCTCGCCCCGCCGGGCGAGAAAGGGAGCCAACAGCCCTATTTGGCCGGGTATTCAAACAGGCCAAGTTCATAGCGTTTGGCTAATTTCAGACTTCCTGATCAGCACGGAATCCATTTGGCATGGTGAAAGCCTGGTTGTGAGAAAGCCTGGTTGTGAGAAAGCCTGGTTGTGAGAAAGCATGGTTGTGAGAAAGCTTGGTTGTGAGAAAGCTTGGTTGTGAGAAAGCTTGGTTGTGAATTTGTGGGAGGGCTGGCAAGCCCGAATTCGCGGCTGCCGCCGTTCCTACA